>BEIG01000018.1 GCA_002898795.1 bacterium HR30
CGGGGCAGAAGATTCGCAAGGAGGTGGCGGCGCTGGCGCGGAGCCAAGGGGTGTGGCAGTTCCTGAACGGGCGTAGCCAGCCGCCGCAGAACGGCGGGGGTCAGGCAAGGAGTTCGTAACCCCGGCAGCGGCGGGTACCAGCCAGGTGGGCGCGGGCAAACCAGCGTGCCTTCCCTACCGGGCGAGATGCATAGCCCGCGTACCGGGGGCGGGCCGTGCTCATCGGTACGGCCCTGTAGCGAGTTTCGCTGTCGCACCGCTAGCGTTGCTGCATCACGGCGGATGCAGCGGCCAGCGAAGTCCAGCGCGCATCCGAAAGCGGAAGCGGGGTACCCGCCTGCGCTCAGCGCGTTTCAGCGAGGGCGCATTGCCATGCGCCCCTACAACGGCGTCGTGACATGTCGGTTGCGCTGGAGGTGGGGAGGCCGGTGGAAACAAGGGCGCACTGCCGTGCGCCCCTACCACTGTATCGCGGCGTTTCGGAGGCCGACCACACCCTGGGAGCGCGGACGTCCTCGTGCGCAAGCGCCCGAACACGTGAGTCGTTGGTCACGCCCCGGCCCGTTTCCTGCGGACCTCCGGCCCGCACGCGGCAGCATGGCTGCCGCACTCCAAAGGGCGCGGCACCCCCACGGCCCTCGCACACGTTGGTGGCGGCGGGAACACGGGCGCATTGCCGTGCGCCCCTACCGACGGCGTGGTGACGTGTCGGTTCCGTTGGAGGCGGGGATGCTGGTGGTGGAAGCGAGGGCGCACTGCCGTGCGCCCCTACGATTGTGCGGCAACGTTTCTGTTGACGCGGCAACGTGGGTGGCGGTGGGAACAACGGGGGCTCGGTGGTGATGGGGGCAATCCAAGGAGCGGAACGTCGGGCAAAGAACGCTAGTTGCCGAGGGCAGAGCGCTGCGGGTAAAGTGGCAGCTTCGTGTATGAGAGCGCCAAGTTGGCCGGTGTGGCGGAGTTTCGGAGGATGGGTGGCCGGGGTAAGCGTGCTCGCGCTCGTCTTACCAAGCCACTCTTGGGCCATCGGTTGCCGGGGTGCGGGGCTTGCCGAGGACCTGCACTCGCTTGTGCAGGTGATTTTTCACGATTGGTCTAGTGTCGCTTGCACGACCGCAGACCAAAACTTGGACGCGCGCCTTTCCGCAGCCGACCTCACCCAAATGATTCTAACTGGCTTCGATCCGCCGAAAGGTCCGAACGTTACGTTCGTCGGGTTCGCTACCGCCGATGGCCGGCTCCTGGAGCCAATCACGTATGCCGATGGCTTGCCGGTGTACCAGCGAAACTCTGGATCGGGCTTTGTACTCGTGGTCGAGGGAAGGGCGGGTCCAAGCGGCCGCACCGTGGGTCAGGTAACGTTCCAACCCGGTGGCGGTGGAGACGGCCGCCCCGACCTGCAGATCCTCTTCGACCGTTCTCTCGGTGACGGCAGCACAGACGTGTGTTTTGGCGGCGTGCCTGCAGTGGTGCCACCCGACTATCGCCCAGGCCGATTCGTTACCGACGCGCTGAACGACATCGGGTGTAACTTTAGTTTGTCGTCCTCGAGTTCCTGCGTGACCAATTCCTACGGTCAACCCATTTTCGCCGCCTCGGGAAGCCAGGTCCAGTTCTGTGCCACGATTACCCGCACCTTGGCCTTTCCCCGAGGCGACACCACCGTCACGGTGCGATTGCGGGACACGAGCGGCCACCTCGGCTCGCCGCGACAAGCGATTCTTCGGGTGGGGGAAGCCGTGCCGTCACCGACGCCTTCGCCCTCGAGGGCGATACCCACAGCCTCGCCCTCTTTCACCGCCGTCCGAACCCTGACCCCAAGCTTCACTCCATTAGCCACAGCCACTCGCTCGGCCACTGCTACTGTGTCCGAGCCTACACCTCCAACGCCAACGGCAACGGGCACGCTCTCGCCTTCGCGCACGACGACCCAAACACCGACCGCGCTCCGGTCGCCAACAGCTACGGCTACGGTCACCCTTCGGATCTCACCAACACCCACGCCCACGCTTACCCTCACGCCTTCCCGTTCACCCATGCCGCCCAACCGCTCCGCAACCCCAACGCAAACACAGACGGCAACGGCCACTCGCACGCCCACCTTGGCGCGCCCCACGTTCACACGCACCCGCACCGCCACGCCAACCGCGACCATGACGGGCGGGGTCTCTTCCGGCCCGGTGATTACCTTCTTTGGCATTACCCGTGCCGACGACACCATTGTCGAGCCAAGCGGCACGGCTCAAGATGGCACACCGATTTTCGAACGTCCCACGGGCGCGGGTTTCAACTTGGTCATCGAGGGCCGGCCTGGAGCGACGAACGTGGCCGTGGGCACGGTGACCTTTCGTGAGAACGGGCCGCCGGATCTACAAATTCTGGTGTCCAAGCCCCTTGGAGATGGCAGCACCCGTGTTTGCGATCGTTTGCCCCCTGGAGCTGGCGGCGTTCCTGCAATCGATCCACCGATGTTCCGCGACGTACCTGAGGTCATCGATGCCATGAATGACTTAGGCTGCCGCTTCCTCGATGGCGCGGGTCAGCCTCGCGGCCGAGGGAAAAATGATGCCTGTGTGCTCAAGCCCGACGGCGGCTTCGATTTCGTCAATGCGACTTCCACTGTGCAGTTCTGCGGGTTTATCGACGTGGCAACACGATTCCCGCCTGGAGAGGCGCGGGTGACCGTGCGACTGCGCGACGAACGGGGCCAAACTGGCCCGCCCGCACAAATCATCCTGCGCATTCAGTCGTGAGGGAATTCACCGAGGCGTACAGGCCGCGACTGCTGGCAATCCATCGTTGGCCAAGGCAAGGATCTTGGCAGTAGCTCTTGCTGGCCTTCACTCACCCATAAGTATCGTGCCAACCATCGAGCCAAAAGCGCGCCCTGTCTATGCCCAACCCACGCCGGCAGGACTGAGCCTGGTGGCTTGCCCGGTAGGCTGCCACTGTCTTCGCATTTGGGGCCGCACGAAAAACTTGTGCCCGCGTTCTGAAAAGGGGATAAGATGAAACGCTGTCGGTGATGGACGAGTACACACGACGTACACGGGCATGGTTAGACGAAATTTATTCCGGGCCTCCTCCAGGGTTTGGCTCGTACGTTCCTCACAGTCCGATCCATGGACTCTCTCTTCGCTCCCAGTATCTGGGTACCTACGTTCACCTGTACGCCGTGCTCCGCCATCTGAGCAAATACGAGTTCTCTTCTGTTCTCGACCTCGGTGCCGGTGAAGGATTCCTTGCCCGGATGATCGAGGATCTCTTTCGAGCTCGCTGCGTTGCCGTTGACTTATCCGTGCAAGCGTGCCGCCGGGCAAGGGAGCGCATCGGCAACGTGGTCTCAGCCGAGGCCTTGCACCTACCCTTTCGGAACAAAGCGGTAGATGTGGCCGTTTCCGTCAACACCTTGGAGCACGTTCGCCCGATTCAAGAAGCAGTCGAAGAACTGCAGCGAACTGCCCGGAATCTTATTGTGGTGGCGCTACCCCATGCACGCAGCGGCACCCCGCGGGAAGCACCGGTGACACCGCACGCCCACGTCAGCATGCTCACCCGAGCGGAAATGCAACTGCTGTTCGGACCAAGAGCACGTATTTACCCGAGTTTGAGTCGCCTCCTCCGTCCCTTTTATGCAATCATTGCCGAGGACGATGTGCGAGAACAACCACGGTATCAATGGCTCAAACGCCTGCCGTGGAACATTCTCTATGCCGCGGCGCGGATGTTGGGGCGCTACGTTCCTCGAGCAACATTGCTGCGTTGGTTGTGCCGCGCAGAATATGCGGTGGCACAACTCTTCCCGTGGTGGACTTACGAATCAATCGTCGTCGTGGAACTGGAAGGTGCTCGGCATCGCAGGCCACACGTGCCTAGCCGGGTTTTGCTCGACGCGTTACTTCGTCCCCATCTACCTCGAGGGTCTTAGAAGGTTCGATTCTAGGCGTTAGCCCTCGATCGCCAGACCCGACAGTGCGGGGAAATCCCGTCCTGGCGTGAGTCTCCATCGGTCGAGCTACGCCCGGCGCATGCCGGCACCCACGATCGCAGCCAAGCGTGGAAGCCACGAATTTCCGCGTGCCGTAGTTGGAATCGCGCAGATTGGACTTTTGCACTCCTGGGTTGACCATCCCGGCCACACCCGGCAAGTTGGTCCGCGGAGCAACCTTACCATGGTCCATCCGCGCCGATTTGACTTGCTTCGCACCCTCGGCCTCCCAGATTTCCTCACCCTGGCCAACGGTGCCTGCGGAGTCGTGGCGTTATTCCAAGCCATCCGTTTTGTGGAAGATAAGGACATCGCCCACTTGTGGATTGCCTGCTCCCTCATCCCCATTGCCTTGGTGCTCGACCTGCTCGACGGCTGGGTCGCTCGGGCACGGGAGGCTAGCTCTTCGCTTGGGCGCGAGCTGGACTCGCTTGCCGACCTGCTATCGTTCGGGGCCGCTCCGGCGGCAATCGCTTATGCTGTGGGGCTGCGCACCGTAGCTGACCAGGCCGTGCTGGTGTTCTTCACCCTTTGCGGTCTTGCTCGCCTTGCGCGCTACAACATCAGTGCCGATGCCTTGGCCGACTCCCACGGAAAGGTACGCTACTACGAGGGGACGCCCATTCCCACCAGTGTCGTTCCTCTGGCCATTACCTTGGGGGCATACAGCGGGGAAGCCATCTTCGCTACCAGGCTCTTTGGTGTGGCCCTGCATTGGCCCAGTTTGTTGTTCGCGCTTTCCGGAAGCTTGATGATCGCCAAACGACTCCGGATTCCCAAGCCGTGACGCGCGCGGAGAGTGCCCTATTGGGGAAACCCACGACAATCGCTAGAAGCCGCTCCAATACTTCGCACGCACAATGGAAGCGCTAGCAAATCTTGCCGAAGAACTTCACCATAAACTCGCACCCATGCATCCAGGGTATTACGACCTGGACACTTGCCGCCACCTGGCGCAAGTGGTGGAGCAAATCCGCGCGCTCAAGGCCAAGCGCAACGCAGTGATTCTAGCCCACAACTACCAGCGGCCGGAAATCTTCGAAGTGGCTGATTTCATCGGCGACTCGCTCGAGTTGGCGCGCAAAGCTGCAGGCGTGGAGGCGGACGTCATCGTGTTCTGTGGGGTTCACTTCATGGCAGAGACGGCCAAGATTTTGAACCCGAAGAAGACCGTGTTGCTGCCCGACCTCCGTGCCGGCTGCTCTTTAGCTGACAGCGTGACTGCGGAGGAAATCGTCGAGCGGCGCAAAGAGCTCCAAGCCGTCTACCCCGATCTTGCGGTGGTTGCTTACGTCAACACCACGGCGGCCGTGAAAGCGGTGGTGGACGTGTGTTGCACTTCTTCGAATGCAGTCACCATTGTCAACCGGCTGCCGAATCAGCACATCTTGTTCGTTCCCGACCAACACCTCGGAGAGTACGTGCAACAGCACACGGAGAAGACCATCCTGACTTGGAACGGCTCCTGTTACGTGCACCACCAGATCACGCCGGAGAACATCGTGCGAATCAAGCAAGCGTTGCCACATGCGCGCGTTTTGGTCCACCCCGAGTGCCGAGCGGACGTCATCGCTCTTGCCGATGCGGTGCTCAGCACGAGCGGCATGGTCGAGTACGCGCGGCGCAGCGAGGCCACAGAGTTCGTGGTCGTCACGGAGTGCGGCCTTTCGGACCGGCTTTTTCTCGAGGTTCCGGAAAAAACCTTCTACAAGGCCTGCAAACTCTGCCAGTTCATGAAGATGATCACGCTCGACCGCACGCTGTGGTCCTTGGAAACCATGCAGCACGAGATCGTGCTCGAGGAAGAAGTTCGCCAAGGCGCCGAGCGTTCGCTGCGACGCATGCTGGAACTTACGGCTTGAGTTCCTGCCAAGCCCCGGCACCGCCCGTGGAAACCTAAGGGCGCCCCTAGCCAATCCGAACAAACCCGCCCGGTGGCACCGGCCAGGCTGGGCCCTGCTGGGGGAGATCGACGTGAAAAACCACACCCCTTGGTTCGCGGGGTTCGAACTGGATCTTCCCGCCGTGAGCCTCCACGATCTGGCGCACGATCGGCAAGCCAAGACCCGTGCCGTAGGGTTTCGTCGTCTCGAACAACCGAAACGGGTCGACGTGCGGGGCAATGCCTGGACCATCGTCCAGCACGGAAATCCGCACATGCTCTGGCTCGTGCAACAGCGAGTGAACCCAGATGCTTCCCGGACCTCGATCGATCGCCTCGATGGCATTTTTCAGCAAGTTGTCCATCACTCGGCGAAGCTGCTCCGGGTCGGCACGGATCACAGGGAGATCTGGCGCCAGCTCCGCATTCAGGGCGATTTCACGAGCTCGTGCAACCGGGCGCCACTGGTTCACACATTCCGTGAGGAACGTGCGCAGCCGGAGAGGTTGCAACTCCAGCCGCTGCTCGCGGGCAAACTCCTTGAACTCGCGCAGTAACACATCCAAACGTTGGACTTCGGCTAACAGGCGGCCCAGCGACTGAACTATGGTGGCCACTGGGCGATCCGGATCGCGTCCTGCCCGGCGCAACAAAAGTTGAACCTGCATCGATAAGCCGGCAATGGGGTTGGCCAAATCGTGCAAGATCTGAGCGGTAATGGCACCAACGTCCGCCAGGCGACCCCGTTGTTGCGTCGCGCGCTCGAGCTCCTTGAGGTTTTCCAGCGCGCGCCGCTCTTCTGTGACATCGACCGCCACACCTCCAATCAACGCCACCTCGCCCGACGGCCCGAGAATGGGAAACTTCGTGGCCAGCCAGTAGTGGATTCCGTCGCTTTGCGGCACCTGCTCGGTGCTTTGCACCACCGTGCGTTGTCGCAACACTGTTGCGTCGCTTGCCCGGAGTTGCTCGGCTACTTCCGCAGGCCAAACCTCGGTATCGAGCTTGCCCACGTACCAATCCGCTGGCCGACCGAAATGGCGTTCGAACGTTGGGCTCACATATACGTACCGTCCACTGGGGTCCTTCATGTATGCCACACCGGGCAAGTAGCTCATGAAGGTATGAAAGCGGTCGCGGCAGTCGCCCAAAGCGGAAAGTTCGGCAACCACGCTACCAGCCTCTTGAAGTAGAATCACTTTCGCATTCTCGCCCTCGAGGTTAAGCCAAGCCTCGCTTACCACGAAAAAGCGGCGCTCTCCGCCCTCACTTCCCCATTCCACCGAAGCGACACTACCGGGGAAAAGCCCGCAAATCCTGCTGTTCCTAGAGAATTGCGCCCCAACCGCAGCCCATATTTCTTCTGCAGTTCGTCCGCGCAATGCCTCGATTGGCACTCCGAGTACGGCCACAGCCGCCCCGTTCGCAAACAGAACTTTGCCGCCGGCGTCGGCGACTAGGACAGGGCAAGGCAACGCCTCCAGCACGACGAAGGAACGCTCCGGGGACAAGTTTCTCTCTCCCCTCGAGGGCTGGGGTGAATCTTCGTCCTGCACAGGCTTCTCCGCGCGGTAACTGGGCCAATACGTCGGCAAGCAAAGAAATTGCCGGAAACAAAAAGGTGATTCCGCTGCGGCCACGAGGGAGTACGTTGGTATCTGTGGGAACCGATGTTACCCGAATCTTCCGATCTCCGCGAATCGGAAGCCAGCGGGACGGGCTCGCTCTGTTGGCTAGGCTTTGATAGCCTCGCGCAACAGCGATGCAGTGGTCCAAGCCGTCCTTGCCAGCAGAAAACAACGCCGAGCTCGCTCCGGAAAAACAGTTTTACCTCGACGAGTTTCGTGGCCGGACCTTGGTGGTCGCACTGGCCGCAGAGGAACTGGCAGAAAAAGAGCCCGTGCTGGGGTCGTTCGTATCTGTCATCGAGGAGCTTCTCGACAACGGCACAAGACTTCTGGTTTTGCTTGCCTGCGACCAGCCACAAAGTGGCGTGCAGTTCGTGAGGAAAATCAGCGGACGATTGCGCTCACTTCCCACGCTTTTTCCGGCAATTACCGGCAGCCGCCCCCAGTTTCAACAAATACCACCCAATGCCCCTTCGAGCGCCGACACAGGTTTGCTGGCGCGGGCCTGGCTCGCCCTGCGTGAGGATCGGCTCTTTTTCCTCTTGGCGCCCAACCTGAGTCGTGCAGCTTTTTTGCAGTTGGCCACGCAGCTTGCAGGCAAGCTGCGCGTTCACAAGTTGGTGCTGGTGGAACCCGAGGGAGGCATTGCCGACACCAAGGGAGAAACCGTGCCGTTCATGGATGCGGCCATGATCGACGCCGTGTTGGAGGTGGGCCAGGCGGAATGGGCTGGTTTGGGTCACCGGCGGGCCGTGTTTTCGGCTGTGCGCCAAGCGCTAGCGGAAGGGGTGGGTTCCGTGAACCTGTGTCGGCTCGCTGGGCTGGCGGAGGAGCTTTTCACGTACACCGGCTCGGGTACGCTTTTTACTTCTTCCGATTATTGCTCGGTGGAGCGCTTGGGTATCGACGACTTTCCCGAAGTGGAGCGGCTGCTCGCGCGGGGGGTTCAGGAAGGAGTACTCAAGCCCCGCACGCCGGAGGAAATTGCCCGCTTTCTTCTCCACGCTTACGGTGCCGTGGTGGGTCAGCACCACTTGGCCGGCGTGTGTGCGCTGGAAACAGAACTTTACGAGCCCGACCAAGCTGGGGAAGTGGTCGGTTTATATACGATTACCCGATTCAAGGGCGAGGGGATTGGACGAAAGCTCCTTGCTCGCGTTCTGGCCGATGCCCGAACGCTCGGCTTGCGTTACGTGTTTGCATGCACCACGGTGCTAACCGCCCAAGCATTTTTTGTCCGCGAAGGATTCCGCGTGGTTTCGCCTCGCGAGGTTCCAGCAGCAAAGTGGGAGAGGTACCCGGCGGAGCGGCGAGAGCGCGTCGTGGTGCTTCGCCGCGACCTCGATCCAAACCAGCCGGAATCGAGCCGATCGCAAGACGGTAGCCTTCCATGATCATCGGGATCGACCTTGGCGGTTCCACAACCGATGCTGTCCTCTGGGGCACGAACCCGCATGTGGTCACGGTCGAGGCCAACGATCCCATTGCCGCGGCCGCGGGGGCGCTCGGAAAACTGACCGAGGAGATTGGTGTTGGACTTGGTTCTATCGAAGCAGTGGCTGCCACGGGTGGCGGTTCCCGCCGCCTAGGCGAACGTATTCTCGGCATTCCCGTCCACAAGGTGCCGGAAATTGTTGCCATCGGAATCGGCGGAGCCACCCTTGCTGAACGTGAGCGCGCCCTCGTCGTTTCCCTCGGCACAGGAACTGCGCTGGTCTCGGTGGAGCGCGGCGATGTGCAGCACGTGGGCGGCACTGGTGTTGGGGGAGGAACGCTTTTGGGTCTGGCACGGCACCTCGTGCAGATATCGCGCCTCGACACGCTCGAACGGCTCGCGGCTGCCGGCGACTTAGCCCATGTGGATCTTACCGTCGGTGACATCGCCGGTGGACCCGTCGGCCGCTTGCCCGCCCACGCAACGGCCAGCAACTTTGGTAAACTCGGGGCGGATGCCCGGCCGGAAGACAAAGCGCGCGGCTTGGTAAACATGATTGCCGAGGTGATCGTATCCTTGAGTGTACTGGCGGCGCGCGCTTGCTCGCAGCAGGACATTGTTCTCACCGGCAAGCTGTTGCGTGTGCGGCCTTTTATGGAACGGGTGCGTGCCACCACCGGCCTGTTCGACGTTCAGTTTCTCGTTCCACCGTACGCCGAATATGCCACTGCCATTGGCGCTGCACGGCATTTAGCCACCTCCGCGGGTGAGGCACGGTAGGTGGCATTGCCCCTTCGAGACCTCCGGCTCATGCGACTCTTTCCCCGCTTCACGAGCGAAGCGGCGGCAATCCCTCCCCGCCCATGCCAGCACTGCAACGCGCGGCAAGGCTAAAGGGGAACACCCGCAGTACTGGTTCCAATTTGCCCGCGGGCGAAACGGAGTAAGCGAGCACAGCCACCAAGGTCTACCTCTCCGATTGCTCACCGTGCGTTCGACGCATCCATCGAGCTCGTCGTGACCATGCACTTTCTCCGCGGTTCCTAGAACGTTGCACCACACCTCGAAGCCTTGGGGGCGCAAGGGTCGAGCCTTCCGCGCACCTCCGCCGCAAGGATCGGGTAGAAAAGAGCCGCGCCCCAACGATCGACCGCGAAAGGTCCGTGCGTTGTCGGCAAGGGACCGCGGCATATTCCGCGGCTGACCAACTGCCCCACGGAGGCTCTTTGGTTTCGTCTCCCTCCACGGGCCATGAGGCGTTGGCCGCACGAATCGCGAGTTCGCACGGGCAGCGCATTCCGGAGGAACCCACGCTCCTTCCGCTTTCGAAGATAGGCCGCCACAAACCCGGCCGGTGTTCTCTCCCTCAGGCCTGCAGCGAGGGCTTCCCGCGAGTTTGCCCAGTCAGGAGATCGGCAGGCTCACCACGAATCTCGTGCCGACGCCAGGCTCGCTCCACAAGCGAATCGATCCGCCCATGGTTTCTGCGGCCATCTTGCAAAACACGAGACCAAGCCCCGTATCTTCCCGGTGGGCGCCCCGCGGGAGACGGCGGTTTTTTTGGAACAGCATTGCTTGCTCTTCGAGCGGAATGCCCCGCCCCGTGTCGGCCACAAAGATTTCCAATTGGTTTTCTGTGGGCTGTGCCCCTAAGGTAATGGTTGCCGAGGATCCACTGTGCCGGATGGCATTGACCACGAGGTTGTTCAGAATCCGCCGGAGGAGCCACCGATCGGTCGCCAACACGGGCAACTCCCCGTCCACTTTGACCTCCAGGGTTTGCCCTGCCATTTCCGCAGCCGCGCGGTACTCCGCAGCACACTCCTGTAACAAGGGCTCCACTTCCACGGCCTCCACCCGCAGCTCCAGCCGCCCGCTTTCCATCTGGTCGATTTCCAACAAATTCTCGATCATGCGCAGCAAGTCGCGCGCACTGCGCTGAATTTGCTCGAAGCGCTTGAGGTGCGTCTCCTCGCTCGCGCCGCGTTTACGCAACGCAAGTTGAGTCACGGTGAGAATGCCGCCTATGGGACCCTTGAGGTCATGGACAATCATGTTGGTCAAATCCGTCTTGAGCCGCTCGAGTTCCGCTTTTTCTTCCAGCGCCCGCGTGGCCTTCTCCGCCATTTCGGCCAATTGCTCCGCCAGTGCCCGTTGGACGTACCCGCCCGCAATGTAAGCGTCGATGGCTAGGCTCGCGTCGAGAAAAATCACCTTGGTCAAGGTTTGGATGATCTCACACAGGTGGTCCGGATCGTGCCGGTAGTGCATCCGCAAGCGCTGAATCAGTAGCCGCAAGTACAAGGCAAACGCGCCCAGGTACCACTCGGGCGGCATATCGATCCGCTGGTGGGCATCGCCCACGCGCAAGCGGCTTTCGAAGTATGCGGAATCGAACCCTCCTTCGAGCATCCGCAAAAAATACGCCCGTTGCGTTTGCTTCAGGCGTGCAACTCGGTCCGGTCCCCCGAGAAACTGGCGTGTTTCCTCAAAACGTTGCAAATGACGGTAAAAGTCCTCGACAATCTCATCCACGTGCGCGCGGCCAAACTCCCGGATCTCCTGAAGCAATTCTTCGTCACGCGGCCCAATTTCGAGGAATTCCAGTCGCCGGCGCTGCCGCTGCGGGTCGAGCGAAAGCCGGTCCAATAAATCCTCTGGCACCATCGACCCCTATCTAATCCGAGCGATGATGAAGAGCCAGAGGCCCGGTCGGCGAAAGAGACGAGGGGCTAAAGCTTACTCTCCGAGCGAACGCTCCGCTTGCAGCGGAATGCCGAGCTCTTCCATCTTGCGGTACAAGGACGAAAGCGACACGCCCAGCCGTTGCGCCGCCTGCTTTTTGTCCTGGTTGCACTTGGCCAGCACGGACTGAATGTGTGCCTTTTCGAACGCACGCACCGCTTCGCGCAAGTTGTCGGTATCGGCTAGTTCGGGAGCAACCCCCACGTCCTGCTGTAAAGCCCGCGGCAGGTCGCGCACCGTGATCCAGTCGCCGTTGCCGAGAATCATGGCATGTTCGATGACATTATCGAGTTCCCGCACGTTCCCTTTCCACGGCAGCGACATGAGGAGTTTCATCGTCGCACTATCCACACCTTTGAAATTCTTTTTGAGCTCGCGGTTGTGGAGGCGGATGAAGTGGTCCACCAGGAGTGGAATATCCTCGCGCCGTTCGCGTAGCGGCGGGATTTCGATGTTGAACACGTTCAAGCGGTAGTACAGGTCCTCGCGAAAACGGCCTTCTTCCACGGCTTTCTTCAAGTCGTGATTGGTGGCCGCGATAATGCGCACTTCGACTTTGATGGGGGTGGAGGCACCGATGGGCAGGATTTCTTTTGCCTCGATGGCGCGCAAGATTTTCACCTGCAACGACAACGGCATGTCGGCAATTTCGTCGAGGAAAATGGTTCCGCCGCGGGCCCGCTGGAACAACCCCTCCTGGTTGGCAATCGCTCCGGTAAACGATCCTCGCATGTGACCGAAAAGCTGACTTTCCAACAACGTCTCCGGAATGGCTCCGCAGTTGATGGGGAGAAAGATACGGTCCCGATACTCGCTAAAGTGGTGAATCGCCCGAGCGACCACCTCTTTACCGACGCCGCTCTCGCCCGTGATAAGCACGGTGCTCGGGGTCGGGGCCACGCGCCGCACCAACTCCATGACTTCCCGCATTGCAGCGGAGCGGCCGACGAGGTTTTCGAAGTCCCACTGCCGCTCCACTTGACTGCGCAACAACTGGTTTTCCCAGGCAATGCGCCGGTGGGTCAGCAAATGATCGATCTTGTGGAGCAGATCGTCAAAAATGATTGGTTTGAGCAGATAGTCTTGCGCCCCACGCCGAATGGCTTCGACCGCGGTTTCCACGGTGGCATGAGCCGTCATCAAAAGCACGAGAGTCTGTGGTGCAATCTCCCGCGCGCGACGCAGCACTTGCAGTCCGTCAGCTCCCGGCATGCGGATGTCGGAGAGAATCAAGTCGAATTCGCGCTCCTCCAACGCCTGCAAAGCCGCCGTACCGTCGCTCACGGCAACAACCTCGTACCCTTCCTCGCGCAAAACTTCGCTAAGGCTTTCTAAAACCGCCGCTTCGTCTTCGGCCACCAAGATCGCGCCCTTGGCACCGGATGTCTTGTTTAACGTGCTCATACAACTACTGCCGCCCAAATGTGGTGAACTACTCTGCCTCCTCCAATCCGGGCAGGTCTTGTTTCGTGTCCCATAAATCCAGCAGCCTGGCTAGGTACCGCAAAAAATCCGTTTCACTTACCAGGCCCACGAGCTCCCCCTGCTCCACCACGGGAAGGCAACCGATTTTGTGCTCCAGCATCAACTGAACCGCGGCGCGAACAGTCATGTCCGGTGTTGCGGTGATCACCGGAGTTGTCATCACCTCACGAACGGGAATCTTTGCTAGCCACTCCCGCTCCGCTGCGGGCCGGAGGTGCAAAACGGTGGAAATCGCCGCCCGAAACAAATCGCGCTGCGAAAGAATGCCAACCAGTTTGCCATTATCCACGACCGGCATGTGACGGATCCGGCCTAAGCGCATGAGCGAGTCCGCCAAGTCGAGCCGGTCGTTTGCCTTCAGTGTCACCACGTCCGTTTGCATCAAATCGCGCACCACCATGGGAAACCCCGATCTTTCAACATGTATGCCTTGAGCTTCGCTGTTACCTGCCTAACCCTTCTGGCCCGGAACTACCAGGTGCGACATCCGACAAGAGACACCGTTGCCATCTTTGGGAAGCCAAAGAAGGGCGACCGGGCTTGGGCGCAGTCGTCCGGCCTTGATCCGGCCACGGGAGCCTGCCAGGTTGGTGACCGTATGACCCTACCGCGCCGAACGGTTTTGCTGGCCAAGCCCAGAGGCTTTTGTGCCGGGGTTTCTTACGCCATCGAAATCGTGCGGCTGGTGTTGGAGCGCTATGGGCCACCGATTTGGGTTCGCCACGAAATTGTGCACAATCGCCACGTCGTAGACGAGCTGCGTGCCGCTGGCGCCCGGTTCGTGGACGACCTTGCCGACGTGCCCGAAGGTGCTTTGGTCATCTTCAGTGCGCACGGCGTTTCGCCCGCGGTGCGAGAACAAGCGAAAGCCCGGCACTTGCGCGTAATCGACGCTACCTGCCCATTGGTCACCAAAGTGCACCTACAAGTGTTACGCTATGCGCGCGAGGGCTACGAGATTGTCATGGTGGGGCACCGGGGGCACGTAGAAGTGGAAGGAACCATGGGTCACGCGCCGGAGCGCATGTACCTCGTGGAAAGCGTCGAGGACGTTGCCAAGCTGGCAGTTCGGCAACCCGAGAGACTGGCGGTGGTTACCCAAACGACTCTCTCGGTCGACGACACCAAAGAAATTCTTCTCGCGTTGCAAACCCGTTTTCCCGCCATTCGCTTGCCGGCACGGGAGGATATTTGTTACGCCACGCAAAACCGCCAGCTCGCTGTGAAGGAGTTGGCGCGACGGGCCCCGGTGGTCCTGGTGCTCGGCTCTCATACGTCGAGCAACGCGAATCGCCTCGTGGAAGTGGCCCGCAAGGAAGGGACTCGGGCGTGGTTGATCGAGCACGCCGAGGACATTGTTCCGCAGTGGGTCGACGGGCTTGCCCGTGTCGGGCTCACCGCAGGTGCATCGACACCGGAGTATCTTGTTCGTGCGGCGATCGACCGCCTGCTGGAACTGGGCTTCCAACACGTCGAAGATCTCGAAGTGGTCAAAGAAGACGTCGCTTTCCCCCTGCCGCGCGCACTCAGACAAGGGGCTCTGGCGCTAAGACCGTGATCCAGTTCTTGCGGATGGTGCGTTATCGTTCGATCGGGTAACCGGCTTCGACCCACGCACGCCATCCGCCCCACATGGAGGCCACTTTCGTGTACCCCATCCGTTGCAGATTTTGTGCTGCGAGGGCCGACCGATAGCCACCCCCGCAATAGAGCACGATCGGGGTGCCCGGGTCGGGGCACAGAGCTTCGATGTCCCGTTCCACGATGCCCTTGCACAGGTGCTGCGCGCGCGGCAAGTGACCTTGCCGCCACTCGCTTTCTTCTCGTACGTCGAGAAGAAGGAACTGTTCGCCGCGGTCCAGCATGGCCTTCACTTGCTCGATGCTAACTTCGGCAATCTCTCGGCGGGCAGCTTCGACCAGACGCAAGAACCCTGGGGAGTGTTTCATCCTTCTACCTCCAACGGCAAACGAGTAAACGAGCGGAAGATCAAACTCGGATGTAGCGGTAAAGGTTCGCTCTCCGCCAAGCGCCAGGCCCGAGTGCGGCGTAAGAGCACCCGAAGGGCCACTTGCGTCTCGAGCCGAGCCAAGTTGGCCCCTAGGCAGTAATGAGGGCCGAAGCCAAAAGACACGTGGCGGTTGTCGGCGCGGGCAATGTCGAAGACCTCGGGATCGGTAAACACACTTTCGTCCCGATTGGCCGAGCCGAGCCACAGCAATGCAACCTTTTCGGGTTCCAAACGAACACCAGCCACCACGGTTTCCCGGACCAAGCGGCGAACGTCGCACTGCACCGGCGTTGCGAAACGCAAAATTTCTTCCACAGCGGAGGGAATGAGGTCCTCCTCGGCTCTGAGTCGCGCGAGCGCATCGGGATGGCCGATCAGGGTGTAGATGGCATTGGTCAGCAAGTTCCGTGTGGTTTCGTTCCCGGCGACCAGTAACAACACCAACATCTGCAGCATCTCGTCGAAAGTCAGGCGTGAGCCCTCGAGTTCGGCCGCAACCAGGGCGGAAAGCAAGTCGTCTTTCGGCTCGCGCCGGCACTGTTCGGCCTTTTCCGCAAAGTACTCCCGCATGGCCTCCACCGCCGCCAGTTCGCGGAAGATCACTTCCGGTGGGGGCGGACCGAGAATGCCGCCGCCGAGGTTTTCCACCAACGCATCGGACCACTCGCCGAACTGGTCGCGATCCTCGGCAGGTACACCAATCATTTCCGCGATCACGATTACCGGCAACGGCTTGGCAAAGGCTTCGACAAAGTCGCAACGCCCACGTGTAATCAACTCCTGGGCCAGCCCCTCGGCAATGTGCTCGATGCGCGCTTCCAGCGCGCGCACCCTTCGGGGCGTGAACGCTTGGTTCACTAAGCTCCGCAAGCGGGTATGTTCCGGGGGATCGACCATGATCATGCTTGGCGGCAAATGGTCCGGCCGCACAAACCCGGGCGGCGGCGGAAAGACGTTGGACCACGTCGACGGATCGCGCAGAATTTCGAGAATGTCTCCGTGCCGGAAAATCGACACCACGGGGAGCCCTGGATGCTCGTACACGGGGCACTCCCGGCGTGCCTGCGCGTAGACGGGAAAAGGATTCCTCCGGGTGGCTTCGTCAAACGGTTGGAAGGAAAAAGCGCCCGACATCGCGCTTTGTTTGTGGCACATTGTCTCGGCCAATGCCACTCGCACACTTCGTTCAACGCCGATGTTTACGCAGTCGCTTCTTTCCCGATTTCTCTGCGGTTACCACGGTGCGAGCTCTACCTTCGGCCGGAGGTAGTCTTTCGAGCAAGGCAAAGTCGATCTCCCGCCGCCGCAGCGATACGTTGGTGCATTCTACCCGCACCCGGTCCCCAATCGTAAAGTACTGCCGCCGTCGCGCTCCGATCCAAGCCTGCTGCTCTTCGTCGTAGTAGTAACGGTCGTCAGGAAAACTTTCCGGCTTGAGCAACCCTTCGATGGGGTAGGCATCGAGTTCCACGAAGCAACCAAAGTTGGTCACACTAACGATGGTTCCCGGCTCGGGTTCCAGCAAGTGATCAAACATGAACTCGCATTTCTTCAAGTCGAGCATGGCCCGTTCCGCTTCCACGGCTTGTCGCTCGCACTGCGAGCAATGAAGCGACAGCTCTTCTAACTGCTCCGCCAAGGCTCGAGCTTCGTCGAGACGACCCGCCAGCACGCGGCGAAGTTGGCGGTGCACGAGCAAGTCCGGGTACCGCCGAATCGGCGAAGTAAAATGGCAATAAACCGGAAACGCCAAGCCAAAGTGGCCTACGTTGACCGTACTGTACTGCGCTTGGGCAAGCGCCCGCAGCACCTGGCGGGAAAGAACGCGGGCCAAGGGGTGGCCTTCGATTTGTTTGAGTGCCCGGGCGACGTCTTGCGGACGTACCCGCCCCTCGTATTGCACCGTAAAGCCAAAGCGGGCCAGGAATCGGTTCAGTTCGTCGATGTCACTCGGGTCGGGGGATTCGTGCACGCGATAGGGAAATGGCACGCGATGTTCCCGTAAATACAACGCCACGGCCCGGTTGGCTTCGAGCATGAACTCCTCGATGATGCGGTGGGCATCGTTGCGGAGCAACAGGCGGACCCCCACGCTCCGCCCTTCCTCCGAGAGGTCGATCAGCGCCTCGGGTAAGTCCAAGTCCAACGACCCCGCCGATAAGCGCGCGCGGTTGAGTTGCTGCATGAGTTCGTGCATCTCCCTCAGCTCCTCGAGCAGCGGCCCGAGGGAAGCGCGCCAGGCATCGATCTCGGCGGAAACGGCGTCGGAAATGACCGCCGCGACTTTCGTGTACGTCAGGCGCGCCCGGCTGCGGATCACGGCCGGATAAAACTCGGCATGTTTGCGGTGGCCTTGGCGGTCGTAGTGCAGTTCGGCCACCAACACCAACCGATCGCGCTCCGGAAGCAACGAGCACAGTTGGTTGGACAGCTTTTCCGGAAACATGGGGATGGCACGGTCGGGGAAGTACACACTCGTACCCCGAGCCCTCGCCTCGTGGTCCAAGGCCGAATCTTCTCTCACGTAGTGCGATACGTCGGCAATGGCCACCCACAAGATACGATGGCCGCCCGCAGTGGTCTCTAGGCAAACGGCGTCGTCGAAATCGCGGGCCGTTTCCCCGTCGATGGTCACGAAGGGCAGGTCCCGCAGGTCGCGGCGGTCTCGGTAGTCCGCGGCTTCGGGATCATCCGGCAGGCGATTCGCCTCGGCCATAGCCGCTTCGGGAAACTCCGTGCGCAGCCCATGCTCGGCGGCAATGAGGGCGAACTGCACGTCCGGATGTTCCACCGGTCCCAAGACAAGCTCGAGCTCCCCTGCCGGTGGGCGCCCCGCCGTGGGCGGACGCACGATGCGCACTTGCGCAATCAGCCCAGCCTGGTCGCGCCGAGGCTGGTTTGGCCCCACGATCTCCACACTGGGTAACAATTCGAGCTCGGGCACCAGCTGCCAGCCGCGCCGAGTTGGCTCCAAGGTGCCCAACATTTTGGCATGCGTCGAGGAGACGACGCGGGTTACGCGGCCCACCACCCGTCTTACTCGCGGGTCGCGGCGCAGCACTTCGATTTCCACACGGTCCCCGTGCAGCGCACCGTTCTCGAGCCCAGCAGGAATGAGCACGTCCCGCGGGAAGTGCCGCGCGGCCGCGCCCAGCACTTCAACGAAGCCGTAGCCCCCACGAACGCGTTGGTACCGGCCCTCGAACCGCGCCTCTTCGACCGCGAGCGGAGCCACGCGCCGAGTTCGGCGTTGCGGAACCTTCGGCACCTCGGCCTCCCGCATCCACTGGTAACGACTCTTACCGATGCGGCGCAGCTTTCCAGCAGCCACTGCCGCTTCCAGGATTATTTTCAGTTGCCTGCGGTCGTATTGGCCCAAGTCAAGGTACCGAGCCAATTGCGTAATGGTCAAAGGCCGCGGGGCAGCTTGCTGGAGTACCCGCAACAACTCTTCCGCTCCCACGGCACGCGACATTGCACCCTCCCACGGTCGTTTTGGCGTGTTTTCTCGTTAGCTTTTCAGGGAAGCAACTGGCCAAGCAGGCGCTGCACGTTGCCACCGAGCACCTTTTCCACCTCCGGGCGAGAAAGGCCCGCATCCAGGAGGGCTTGAGCCAATTGCGCGATCCCAGATGTGTCGAAGGGGGTAGTGGTCCCGCCGTCGAAGTCAGAGCCTAACGCTACGTGCTCTGCGCCGATGAGCCGAACGGCATAGACCATGGCTTGCACGATATTGGGCAAGGTTGGCTCGCACACGGCTCCGTCCCAGTAACCGATACCAACCACGCCACCCTTGTTCGCTATGGCGCGAAGCTGTTCATCGGAAAGATTGCGTACGGAACTGCAGGTTCCTTTGACACCGGTATGCGATACGATTGGCGGGCGCTGCACGATGGCCACGACCTCGGCAAAAAGCCGAGGCGAGGCATGGGCCAAGTCCACGATCATTTTCCGTTCTTCGGCACGCCGCACGATTTCGGCCCCGAACGGAGTCAGTCCACCCTTTCGCAGCCCGTGGGCCGACCCCCCAATCTCGTTATCGAAAAAGTGCGTCAAGCCGAGCACGCGGAACCCGGCGTCGTAAAGCCGGTCGAGATTTTCTGCCCGACCTTCGAGACAGTGCAGCCCTTCCACCCCCAAGATGCCGCCCACCACTGGCCGCCCTTGCTGGCGCTCTAAAAGGAGAGCGTTCAAGTCTTGCTGGTTGCGGATGACCTTTAGCTGCCCTTGCGAGGTCGCGGCGGCAAGTTCGAGGCGACGCGCTTGGTAGAGCGCGCGTTCCAGTAAGCTGTTCCAAGTGACCCACGGCCAGAGTTGCGTGACCACCAGCCAACGCACCATGTCGGAGTGGGGATCGTTGGCCTCGTAGTTGAGGCCAGTTGGAACCTTGGTCACTGCAGTAAACACCTGCAAGGCAACCCCACCGCGCAGGAGACGCGGCAGGTCGACGTGACCGTGACGAGCCTCACGGAGCACGTCGCGGTCCCACAGCAACGTATCAGCGTGCAAGTCGGCCACGAACAAGCCGGCAAACCAAGCTCGCGTCTCCGGCTCAACCGGGTAGGCCTCGCCGGGCACCACACGATTCAAGCGGCGATCGACGATCTGCGGAAGCAGGTACAGTGCACACGCTCCGGCTAACGCCAACGCCCCACCCGCAATGACGAAAGCAAATCTCACAAGCTACGTTTCGCCGATCGCTTCCAGACTTGTCAACCTTTTCTCTTGCAGAAGGTAGCAGCAAGCCACACCCTATCCCCGAGCGATCGTCGAGGTCGAGCCCCCGTTGCTTGTCCTCAGCGGCAAGCCGAGGGGCGAGTGAAGCGGCGCCGACGTGCAGGCAACACCTCCGCCCACCTACGAACAGTGGCCAAAACAGGCACGAGAAGGGGAGCAGTGAGGGATCCCTGGGCGCAAGATCGCGACCCTGCACCGCTGGCGGTTCGCACGGCCCGATGTCGAGCAAGGTGCATCGACGGCCGGAAGAAAGTTGGCGCGCCGTAATTTGCTCGTGCGCTTGGTTGCCCGAATGCCGCACCGGTGAACACCACGGAATGAAAAGGAGGTCACTCGACCAAGGGAAGCCTGTCGCGTGTGGACCTTCCACAGTGATAGAGCACCTCGGCAACTACCGTGCGCACCGATGCTGCTCTTCCCCTGTTCGTGGCAACGAAGGAGGCGACAATTCCCCGCTCCGAAGTCGTTGCGGTAACCTCGTCTGTGCTAAACGCGGCACCGGCGGTGCCGGCGCGGCAGTTCGAGCGGCTGTCGCAGGTCCGTAGATCATTGGCGGCGGAGAGCCCGTCCCCGGCGCAGGGTTTCGAGTCGAGACCCTTCCAATGCTCCTCCACTGGCTCTTGGCTGCACTGTGTCCCGAGGCCACCCGTGGTTTAGAGCCATCTCATCCCCAGGGCTCAGCCACGAACGCGGCTTTGCGCTCGCGAACCGTAAACCCCGTCGAGGGCCAATCCGCTCGGCAGCTCGGCGGATGCGCATTTCACCCGCTTCGCCTGCCCCGTCCCGATGGTCCAGATCACCCGACTGACTCGTTCCCTGCCCTCGCTGCGCCAAAGCTCGGCGTCATGCACCCCGTCATCCGCAAGTTCGTACAATACTTTCCTTGCGGCTCGTCGAGGTGGAGTGATGCAGAACGGCGCGTGGCTCTCACGAGCAGCCACGCCAAGGGTAGGAACGCCCAATAAGGAACGCCGCGATTTGCCGTGCCGCCAGAAGTGGTGTGGCAGCCCCCGTCGCCTCCGTCTTCGACCATGAACGTCCCTTCCGGCGTGCCGTCGCTACGCCACTGTCGAATGCCGTGCACGCCATCGTCCGCGAAAAAGTAGGCCACGCCGTCTTCCACCGGAAAGGGCCCGTAACCGTTGAGCATCCCCTCCGCCCGGCCGCACACGTCCGACCTGTGCCGGACCAGCGAACTCGCAGGGCCACAGGGGCCGCTCAGCAAGCCAATGTCATGCTCCGTACGGTTGATATCCTTCACCAGGCGCGTGCCCTCGGAGGTGCCGTCCGTGGCCCAAATTTCGAAGCCCGTCTGGCCGTCGTTGGCGATGAACAAAAGCTTATCCCTGAGAGGCGTAAAACTCGGGAAAAAGAAGCCGGACCGGCTAAACTCATCTTCCACGTCTGCGTCAAAGTAAATCGAGGATCGGGGCCCAGGGTAAATATCTCTCAACAGAAACGTGCCCTCCTCCGTGCCATCGCTTCGCCACAACTCCACTCCATGCTCCCTATCGGCCCCAAGGAAGATCAGTGTGTCGCGGAACGGCACCATGGTCCGCGCATCCGACGGCACGAGTTTTCCGTCTGCGAATCGTCTGCTCGGTTGAATTGGGGGGCTTAGCTCTCGCACTGCGCCCCCCTCCCCGGGAAAAGGGTTGATGTCTTTCACCATGTACGTGCCTTCCTCCGTTCCGTCGCTACGCCACAACTCGGTACCATGCTCTCCATCGTCGGCGAGGAAATAGAGTACGTCGTTCATGACCACCGGCTGAATCGGCTCGTCCACGCTATTCCGAAGGTTGGGGTTGATGTCTTTGACCAGGCGAAGTTCCGCTCCATCCCAAACCCACAGTTCGCACCCGAACTGCTTTTCGGGACAATCTAGTGGGGGTAAACCGTCTGCAACCCCATGGTCGGGCCCCACGTCTTCTAAAGCGGCGAAGTATAGGTTCCCTACCTGCACCCACCCTTCTGGTGTTCCCAGGCAGGTCACGGTGAAGGTCGCGCACACTATTTCTAGAAGCGATCCCGACGGCGGGGGAACCGAGACTGCACGTAAGGGCAGGAACGCAAACACGGCGAAACAAATGCCACCCACGGCTCCCGCTCGGCACCGCGGCCACCTCGCTGCATGCGGTAGCTTTCGCCCTTTTCCGGCGCGGGCCCCTCTACGGGCATAGAGAAGCCCCACGAGCCCAAGCACGAGCCAGTGCGGCCGCTTCGCCTTGTTCGCAGGTAGCACGGCGCAGGTGCCCTCACCTTCGAATGCGCCGATTTCGTAGCCACCGCCTAGCGGGCGGGCATTGTTAGCGTGGTCTCGCGTTCCGGCGCGGTAAATTTGGATCCCTTGCCGTGCGAGAAGGTCGATCATCAGCGCAATGGCTCCGAGAAAGGTCTCCAACCCAACTCGAGGCATTCCCGCGTCCTCCTTGGCGGGGTAGGCCAGCTATCGTCTTGTGCTTTTTGTTTTTCAAGAATTTTTTACAGGGACAGGGATCGCCTTGCCGGCCGATACCAGGGTTTGCCACGCGGCCGGCGCGGGGCTACGGCTTGCTCGCGCTGTCGTGCCCGCCACCGACTGCGCCCTTACTGGCAACGAACTCGCCCTCCACGTGCCTGCTTCGGGGAGCGATCCTTTGCTACCAACGCGCCAGAGTCCAGCACTCCGGGCCGCTACCCAAGAAAAACCGCTCTACTCCTTTCCGTTGTGACCCAACCCGGAAAAACGCCTCGGGGCGCTGGCTCACCCGCGAGCTTTGAGATTCGCGAGCGGCTTAGCCCTGGCCGCTCAGGCGCAAAGCAGAAGCTCGGGCTGCGCCTCCGGTGGTGCCGCGGCGGCGGCACAGAAGTGAGTCTTTGGTCTGCCGCGCGATGTTCCGCCTTCTCTCCACCAGAAGCGCTAGCAGGCAGCGGGGGACAGAACCGTGCGGTTCGACGTGGTCATCGCCGCATGGGCGAGTTCATTCGCTTCGACAGCCTCGGTCGCAACTGTCGCCGTCCACGCGGTTACCGTCGTCGCACTCCTCGCCGGCGTCGCGGCGTCCGTTTCCGCACGTACTTGGCCGGCACACTAGCGCCAGTCGGTCGGCATCCACTTGCCCGCTCGTCGTGTACGCTGCGAGCTGGAGGAGCTTACGCCCGGCCACCCATCGCCCCCCGAGCACTCGTCGCAGCGGCACCGCCAACTGCACCGGCTCGCCACACACGTTGCGGCTGGAGTTCACCACGCCACTCTGGAACACCTGCCCGTTGCGATAAATGGCCACACCGAAAGCAGCCGCTGCCTGTTCCAGGGCAGCAAGATTGGCCATGTCGGCTGGGTCCGCGCTGGTAGCCAATGGCCGGTCGATCTCGATGGCCTCGATTCCCATAGGGAGGCATTCCGGCAGGCGGGCATCTTCCTGATTCAAGCACAGCCGCAGGGAAAACACGCATACGCCGTCGTTCGCCCCCGAACCGAGGTCGCAGCGAGGATCGCCCTCGGCACAAACGAGCTTGTTCTTCGGCACGCCGCGACGGCTCCGGGGTGGTACGGGGTTCGTCAACCACTCGTGGTGGCAGTTACTCCTGCTCAGTCCGGTTCCTGGTATGCAGGGATTCCCCGGTGCCAACTCCGTGCAGTCAACACCCGACGTAGCTGTTGCCGTCGCCGAGGGCGTCGCCGTGGCAGTGGGCGGCGGCGTCGGCGTTGAACTGGGTGTCGCCGTCGCCGAAACAGTGGGGCTCGGTGTCGGCGTCCCTGCGGCTGTCGCGCTTGCCGACGGCGTCAGAGTTGTTGTGGCGCTTGGAGACGGTGTCGAACTGGGGGTCGTCGTTGGCGTCGGCGAATCTGTAGGTGTGGCGCTCGCGGGGATCGTTGGCGTGGCGGAGGCCGTCGCGCTCGCAGTGAACGTGGGAGACGGTGTTGGTGTGGGAGTGGCCGTGAGAGTGGCCGTGCAGCTCGGCGAGAGCGTGGGCGTGTTCGTGGGCGAAGAAGTGCGTGTCGCGGTTCGAGTCGGCGTGGATGTGGGCAACACGTAATCCACATCGAGCAACGGCCGGTTCGACACCACCGGATCGTCGCCATCGTAAAATGCCAGAGAATCGGCGAGAACGTTCGGAAGTCGGCCAGGAAAATAAACGCGTATCTGCGTCCGCCCGGCGCGGTTGATTGCTGCCGCACCTGCAGGGCCGAAATCGATCCGCAACAACGACGGCACCGTTGGGGCAGTACCGACCACGCAAGCTGCGTTTGCAGCAGTGGTTGGCGCGTCGAAGTCGGCAACTTCGATCTCCGGGTGGTCGCTGAAGCTACCGGTACGGACATCGACCACTGGCACTCCGAAAGCGCTGTTCGTGAAGGGATTGAGTCCACTGCCGCCGCGGCGGGTCAGCCACAAACGTGCTCCCGTAACCACGGCATCGTCCGGCAACGCCGAGGTGTCGAACGAAACAATGGCGCGAGTGAAGGTGTTATCGGCATGTTCGCCAAGTCGCCACGCACTGCTGTCGATGCCGGAAGGAGCGCCGCCGGTGTTCGTGAAAATGAACCCATCGTTCAAACCACCTTCGGAAGAAAATCGGGCGGCCGGAGCTGGCCAGGCATTGGTACTGATTCGTTCATCCCACAGCCAAGTCGAGAAGAGAAGGAAACTCGAAGAGCTTCTCCGCAACACCGTCGAGAACTGCCCGTCTCCTCGATGCACCACCAAATTAGCCGCAGCACGGCGTGAATCCACAACGTGCCCCACCCAAACAACTCGTGCCCAAGAGACCTCAAGGGAAGACCCCTTACAACGGTGCGCAGCGCGCCATGCCGCCTCCTCCCCGAAGCCAACGGAAACGGGAAAACTCCCGCCCTTATCCCTGAGGCAATGCGGCTTGCTGGGAACTGATCGGGGCGCTCGGGAGCTACGTCAAACGGTCTACCCACGGGCCGGCGCAAGCTCTGTTAGCTTCCTCCAACGCCAAACCGACAAGCGTCGTGTCAAAATCCAGCCCGTGGCTACCAACTGCGGCAACAACCTTACCGTGTGCGGCCACTTTTGCGAAGCATAGGCCAAAAGACGGGCTAGCGCTTCGTCCGGTCCCTCCTGCTCCAAGCGTCGAAAAGCGCTCAATGGCCTCTCACGCCGCGAACCCCGCAGGTCTCGACGACCGCTGCAAGTGGGACCGGCCGCGGGTCTTGCGCACCAGCCACTAGGTCGGAGGGGAGCAGGACGAGCAGGCGCGCTCCCGCGACGCCGTGCTCGACAATTACTCGATCGCGGGGGCACGTTCGGGCCGAGCCCCGCGGGCGCGGCGAAGGCACCGACGAGCCATCTCCTCCAGGTGGAGGTGCTAGCCAGGAACGGCGAAAAACGGTACGCCATGCGGCATGCAATCGTGTGTGTTTTGCAAGATCATCCGGCAAGAGGCGCCAGCGCATCGGGTGTACGAGGACGATCGAGTGATCGCCTTTCTCGACATTTTTCCGGTTAGCGAAGGGCACACGCTCGTGGTTACGAAAAAACATTACGTGGATCTCTTCGAGGCTGACTCGGAGTCTTTGCAAGCCGTGGCCGCAATCGCGCAGAAAGTTGCGCACGCGTTGCGGGAGGTTGTGCGGCCTCAGGGCCTGATGGTGTTCCAACTCAACGGTGCGGCTGCGGGGCAGACCGTGTTCCACTACCACATGCACCTCATGCCGCGGGCAGAAGGCGAGCCGTTGCGCCTGCACGCCCGTCAGCCCGGCGACCCGCAACGGCTTGCAGAGCTTGCAGCGAAGCTCCGCGCTTGTTTGCGCAGCGAGTGAACCTGCCCGGCTTTCTGCCTCAGGTGTGCTCCCGACCAACTTCTTGGGCACCGGCGATCAAGTAAGGGAGAGCAGCCTCGGCCAGTACCAAGGAAGGATCCAACCTCTTCCCCAGGCCTTCGGCGGTCATGAGCGCAAGATTGACCATCGTCATGTGGCCGCGGGCTTGTACGCGGTGACGGCGCAACACATCGAAGATTTTGGCAATGTCGCGGGAAAACTCGGTCGAGGCTAAATCGCGCCCCCGGAGCTCGGCCACCAACTGCTCCATTTCCCGTTCGTAGTCGTGATAATTCACCACAGCACGGTAAGGGGCATTTTCGTAAAATAGCCGAGCCACGCGCCGGCCATCGCCCTGCACGAGCGCTAAAAGCGTTGCGGCGGTAATTCGCCGGTCTTCGGCCGTAAGTTCCCCCACCAAACCCAGGTCGAGCAACGCAATCCGTCCCGGCGGTTGAAACCGCAAGTTTCCGGGGTGCAGGTCGGCATGAACAAAGCCGTGCTCGAAAATCATCTTACCCACGCAGCGCACTCCCGCGGCTACGACTCGGCTGCGGTCGATCGGGCCATGATCGAGTTCCTCCTCCCGCAAGCCCTCGATGAACTCCATCACCAGCACGGCATCGGTACAGGCATGGGAAATCAGCCGCGGAAAAACGATGTCCGGATCGCCCAGGAAGTTGGTCTGGAAGCGCTGGTTATTCCGTGCCTCGTTGCGCAGGTGAACTTGCCGTTCCACGGCATCGCAAAACTGGCTCATCTGCGCTTGCAACGAAACCAGTTTGAGCGAAGGCACCATGCGCTCGAGCCAGCGCGCGCAAAACAGGAGAACGGCACGATCGAGCTGGATTTTCTCGAGAACGTCAGGCCGCCTCACCTTCACGGCCACGATTTCGCCGGTTTCGCGCCAAACTGCGCGGTGCACCTGCGCCACGGATGCTGCGGCAACCGGCTCGGGGGTAAAGTCGCGGAACAGTACGGAGATGGGCTGTCCCAGCTCGCGCTCGACAATGGAGCGCACGGTAGCGAAGGGAAAAGGCGGTACGCGATCTTGCAACGCGGCCAACTCCCGCACAAACGCCGCGGGCAGTAAATCGCTACGGCTCGACACAATTTGCCCGACCTTGATGAACGTCGCTCCTAAACGAGTACAAAGGCGCACGAGCGTGCGGCCCAACGCCCGCACGCTCGCATCGGGCTCGCCTCTGAGCCGCCACCGAATCCAGCAGTATTGCCCAACGGCTGCGGCGACCGCGATGCCGATTTGCACAAAGCGGCGCGCCACGAGCAGTGCGTGCCGGAAATCCGCCCACGGCGCCTCGGCGCCAAGCGCGCTCCGATGACTGCTTTCGTAGTCTACTTGGCGATCGAGCACGGTTTACCCGCGGACCAACCTCAACACGGGCAAAAGAGCCTCCGAACCCGCTCAGCGGCCAGCGGCGCCTACGGCGCTCTCGCTGCTGTTCGCCGACAGCAGCCCGATCAAGCGAGCGGACACTTCTTCAGGCGTGCCCGATGCGGAAATGCGCACGTAACGAGGGGCGTTGGGATCCTTGCGGGCTGCCCATTCTCGGTACCACGCCACCACCGGCTCCGTCTGCCTCCGGTAAACCTCCAAGCGGGTGCGCACGGCTTCTTCGGTGTCGTCGGCGCGCTGCACGAGATCCTCGCCGGTAATGTCGTCCTTACCGGCCACCTTGGGGGGATGAAAAACCACATGGTACGTACGGCCCGAAGCAGGGTGCACGCGCCGCCCGCTCAAGCGAAGAACGGCCTCGGCGTCGTCCAATTCCAACTCGATGACATAGTCGAGGTTCACTCCGGCTGCGCGTAATGCTTCGGCTTGCGCCCGCGTACGGGGAAAGCCGTCGAGAATGAAGCCATTTTGGCAGTCTGCACTGGCCAGCCGTTCTTGCACCAGTGCGATGACCACATCGTCCGGCACCATTTCTCCCCGTTCCATGTACGCCCGCGCACTTTGGCCAAGTGGCGTGCCCTCGCGAACCGCAGCCCGCAGCAGTTCACCGGTGGAAATCCAAGGAATGCCGAACTGTTCGGCAAGGCGAGTGGCTTGGGTACTTTTGCCCGCCCCGGGCGGGGCGATCAGGACAATCCGTCGGTCGCGCTCCGATACCATGTTCGTCACCTCAGTAAAGAATTCGGAAGCTCGCTGGTCCCTGCCTTGGGGAGCAAGTTACCTGGGCCATCGAGCACAAGGCCTTTTTTCGTGGTAACCTGCATAAGTCAACGAGAGCTCACACCCCGATGTGACCAGCCAACTCCGGATTGAGCAGCGCCCTCAATTCCGAAACCACCCGCGCTGCTTCTTCATAGGAGCGGCCCAATAGCAAAAGCGCCTGATTTCCCAAGGCCAAGCCCACGGCCAGATTTTCGGGGAACACGGCTGTCACACCCGTTTGCGCAAGGTGGGGGAGTTCCGCTTCCTCCTTGGCACTGACAATCACTGCGATCTCCGGATTGCGGGCGCGTGCGTGGTGCACAATCCGTTCGACTAGCCGCGGATAGCTGAAGGTGAACACGATCAATCGACACCGTGCCACGCCTGCCGCGTCGAGCAAACGTAAGCGGCTGGCGTCCGCCAGGATCACCTTGTGGCCTTGCCGTTTGGCCTCTTGGAACCGCGCGGGATCCGATTCGAAGGCCACATACGGTACGCCAGCCGCTTCGAGCACGGCAGCCACCTGTCGACCCACGCGCCCGCATCCCAACAACAGCACGTGGCCTTCGACGCGCTCGTGTTCCGATTCGAGCCAAGCCACCTGTTCCGCCTCCGCCGTGGTTGGTCGAACTCGCGCGAGCCGGCGCGCCAGAAAATCGTGTCGCCCAATGAAAAAAGGGGCCGCACCCATGCTCAGGAGCAACCCACCGAGCAATGGCTGAGCCACCTCCGTAGGCAGAAGACCTCCTTGAAAGCCTTGCGAGAGCAAGAGCAACCCAAACTCGCCGCCGTGAGCAAGGATCAACGCACTGCGCACGGTAACACCACGAGGCCAACGAAACATCGCTCCGACCATTCCAACCAGGATCGCTTTGCCCAGCGTGAACAGCAGAGCGCAGCCAAACACCTGAGGCCACGCAGTCACGAAAAGCCCCGTATCGATTGTCATTCCTACCGTGACGAAAAACAAACCCAGCAGCAGCTCGCGAAACGGGCGCACATCGTCCTCGATCTGGTGACGGAAGTCCGTTTCCCCGAGCACCATGCCGACGAGGAAAGCACCGATGGGGGCGGAAAAGCCCAGTGCACGTGCCGCAAATCCGGTGCCGAGGGCGAGCAACAAAGCGGTCAGCAACATGAGCTCGTTCGACCGCATCCGAGCAACGTTGCCTAACAGCCGATGGAGCAACGGCCGACCGAAGAAGGCGACAAACAACACGACGATCGCCACTAGGGCAAACCCCGACACGATCCCCCAACCGACAACCGGGGTCGGTACGGCACGAAGCCCCAGCAAAACCAAGAAAGGTAACGTCGCCAGATCTTGAAAAAGCAAAATGCCGACAACCCAGCGACCATGATGGGTAAAAAGTTCCCCCTGGTCGCCGAGCTGTTTCAGCGTCAGAGCGGTGGATGACATGCTGACTGCTCCACCCACGAGCACGGCTTGATCCACTTTCAGTCCGGCAAACACGCTGGCCGCCGTGACGGCAGCCGTCGTCAGCGCAACCTGAAGGGCCCCGGCACCAAACACGGAACGGCGCGCGCCCCAAAGGGTACTCAAGGAGAAGTCGAGCCCGATGGAAAACATCAGAAACACCACGCCCAACTCGGCCAAGAATCGAACGCCCGGAGTGTCGCCTACCAGGTGGGCGCCATGTGGACCCACGCTCAGTCCGGCGAGCAAATAGCCGAGAACCACGGGTAGGCGTAACTGCGCGCACACCCACACTCCCACAGCGCTGGCGGCTACGAGCACCAAGGTCTCGAACGCAAGATGCTCCGGCATGGGGGGCTAGAGTCTTTCGGCACGCACGCAGCCGCGCTTTCGTGTAGGGCTGCTCCGGCGTTCGCGTTTAGCCAGAACCGCGAAAAACCGCGGCGAGGTGGTTAGTTTTTTCCGCCCGCGGGCTACGCGCCGCCGAAAAGACAAATCACAGCCCCCCCGCCAGCGCTGCTCGCAAGCGTTCCTGAATGACGCTTACCAGCTCTTTGACGCGTTGCGGCTCCAAGCCCGTCACCAAGGCAACCTCGGGAACCGTAAACCCCTCGACGAAGTAAAGCTCGAATACATCTTTCTCCGCACGCGGCCACGTTTGCACGAACTTCTGGACGGCTTCTAGCAGTTCGTGCCGCTCTGCAGTCAGTTCTGGATTTGGCGCGGCAGGGTCTGGAACCAACTCGCGCAACTCCGTGATCACTGGTTCGAACTCGCGCACGATCAGATCCAGAGGCTGCTCCGCATCGTAACCGGCAGCAAGATCATCTTCATCGGGACGTTTCGTCTCCTGATCGACCGGTACCCGCTCCGTCTGAGCCCGTCGAAACATGCGCCGGCGGCGAGCCAACTCTTTGTGGAGCAGTTGGAACACCCAAACTAACCAACCGACATTGGCCGGCTTTTCCCGCCAGTGAAGCAGCACATGCTGAACCACCGTATCGGCGACACCACGCGGATCCACGGCTCGGGGAGGAAGGTCGCCGCTAAACTCGTCGTGCCGCACGTGCCGCCGCACATGTTCGACCATGCGCCGATAGTGCCTTTTCAGAAAATCCATGACCACCGCTCGCGGCTCCTGTGGCCCTTCTCCCGGTGGTAGCGGCTCAGGAGCGAAACCGGTGGCGCGCACACGAGGCAGTTGCGCGCGGCGTGCTTTCCGCTTCCAGTCTTCTTCCTTCCGCTGATGGCCCTTGACCTTCTCGACCTCGCGCACCAAGGCGTCAAACGCTTTGTCCAGGGCCAAAATCGGTTCGGGTGCGGCCTTTTCCGTGTGCAGGATGTGCTTCGGCAAGCGTAAGGTGAGGGCTGTAGTGTATCGCGTACGGTGTGGATTTTTTTCCAACAAGACGTGCAAATGCACCCCGTCGGGCGGGTAGTCCCGCAGGTGTTTCCCCAGCGACTGCACGCGCCTCGACAATTGTTTTCGTAAAAGCGGGTGGCCGTGGAGGTTGCGCGTGACCAAGTTCCACGGAAAGGGAACCCCTTGTTCTGGGCTTTGTTGTGTTTCTGGCATCAGCGTTCGTCCTCCGTTGTGCGAAAAATTCGCGATCCTCACGACTCACACCCGCGCAGTTGCGCGAGCGCGTCCAAGGCAAACTGAACAGCAACGGCCGCAAGCAGCAAACCCATCAACCGGTTGACCAGTTTCAAGGCCAAAGGGCTAACCCGATGAATCCCGTGAACGGCAAGGGCAAAGATGCCGTAACTGACCAGCGCCACGAGAGCGATCACCACGAACAACGTCAGGCGCTGCAGCAGCGATCCGGCCTGCTGGAACAGGATCAGCGAGGTGGAAATGGCCCCCGGGCCAGCCAGCATCGGCACCGCCAAGGGGCTCACGGCAACGTCTTCCTTCGCTGCACCCGCGAGAACCTCCTCGTTGGTTTCCTGCGCGGCAGACCTTTGGCCGTGCAACATGTCGAGAGCAATGCGCAACAACAAGATACTGCCAGCAATTTGAAACGCAGCGGGGCTCACATGCAAGTAACGGAAGATCGCTTCCCCCAAGATCGTGAACGCGAAGAGGACACCAGCCGCCACGCTACAGGCAACACGCGCCGTGTTGAGTCGGGCCTCGCTGCTTTGGTCCGGAGTCATGGCCAGAAATGCAGGCACGACAGCGATCGGATCGACGATCACGAACAACGTCGTGAAGGACAGGATCGTGTACTCGAGCCAACCCATGACCACGCTCCGAGCCTATGTCCGCGGCAAACCTCAGTGGGGCCGCGTTGCACCTCCGCGCTCCGCCGAGCGACGCGGTCCTGGCAAATACTCCACCGATGGCACGCGGCGCACCGGCTGTGGGTACAGTTCCATCAATTCCAGCACTTCGTGGGGGATATCGCTTCGGACCGGCAGCCCCAACTCCCTCGCCTTTTGCACGGTGATGGGAAAGTCGTGGGTCCAAGTTCCCGTCGACAACAACTCAGCCAGTTGTTGTGCCTTTTCCTCCGTTTGGCTGCGAGTAAGCAGTTGCGCCACCGCATCGCGCACCTGCTTGATTGCCTTTTCCGCCACATCCGCGAGAATCAACGTTTGGTCGTCCACTTCGGCCACAGGCTTTTCCCGCACGACCTTGAGCAACGAGGCAGCTGGATATTGCCCCAGTTGAGGGTCCACCGGGCCCAAAACCGCGTGAGGCGACATGACGATTTCGTCAGCCGCGAGTGCAATGAGGGTCCCACCGGACATGGCGTAGTGCGGCACGAACACGGTGACCTTGCCTTTATGCTCCCGCACCGCACGGGCAATTTGCAACGATGCCAGCACGAGCCCACCGGGAGTGTGCAACACGATGTCCAAGGGAACTTCGGGATCGGTCAGCTCGCACGCCCGCATTACCGCCTCCGCGTCCTCGATGTCGATGTAACGCATCACGGGGAAACCCAACAAACTCATGGTTTCCTGCCGGTGAACCAACAGGATCAGGCGCGAGCCGCGCCGCTTTTCGATGCGCGCAATTAAACGTTGCCTCGCGTTCTCTAGGAGTCTCTGGCGGAACAGTGGCTGCACCGCCGAGAAAATAAAGAAAAGCCAAAAAAGGTCGCTCAGGCTCATATGCCCTCCACCGTCAACCGTGAATGTGCCCCCATTTTCTACGCGAGACTTGTCCCCTACGCCACAGACTCCTACCCGGTCAGGCAAGACCAGGTCTTCGCCGCGCGCGCTCGACGGAGCCGTGCCAACGGACTAGGAACCGCGCACCTGTACTGGAATCTTCTTTGCTGGCGTGCGTTTCGGTAAACGCACGAAAAGGCGCCCGTTGCGGAATTTCGCCTCTGCCTTTTCGGGAACAACCTCCGCGGGAAGAGGAACCCAGCGGGAGAAGGCACCGTAGGCACATTCGGAATACCAATACCCCTCGTGCTTTTCTTCTCGCTCGCGCCTTTTTTCGCCGCGCAGCACGAGATAGTCGCCGACGACCTCCAATTGGAAGTCTTCTTTCCCGAGGCCAGGCAATTCTGCAGTGACTTCTACGGCTTCAGCCGTCTCCTCCACTTCGATCGCCGGCAAGTTCCAACTGGAAGAGACCATTTCTCCGTCCCCGCTTGCCGTGCGGTCTTGATCCTGCCGCCGGAGGAACCACCGTGAAATTGCCTCTTGAACCTCGCTTCTTAACCGCGCCAGCGTGTCACGCCACTTTTCGGGAAGCCAGGTGGCCATGGTATTCCTCCTTTGTCTTGTGTCCCCCCATGCAGGGAGATCGCGGCAGACCCTTTTCGGGTCTGCCGCCCCGGTCACGAGTTAGCTGATCTTCACTTCGATCTTCCGAGGTCGCGCCTTTTCTGCCTTCGGAAGGTGGAGTGTCAGCACGCCGTGTTTGAGGTCGGCAGAAATTTTCTCCTGATCGATCACTTCGCTGAGTTCGAATTGCCGGAAAAAGTTCGGCAGCTCGAACTCACGCCAAACGACCTCGCCCGGGGAACTTGGCTTGGGCGTAGCTCGGATGGTCAGTACATCTTCCTCGACCCGGACTTCCAGATCCTCCTTGCCGACACCAGGCAAGTCGGCCAGCAACACTAACTCCTCTGGAGTTTCGTAAATATCGACTGCAGGTGCGACGTAGCGATCCTCGGCACGGGTCGCTTCACGACTTCGGGTCGGCTGATTCGCAGCAGTTGGCGCCGCAACGGTTTTCTCCGCCATGATCGTCACCTCCCTCGTTGTCCTAGTCGGCCCACGATCAGCCCACCTGAACGGCAATCGCCTTGGGCTTCGCTTGTTCTGCCTTGGGCAACGTGACCAACAGGACCCCGTTTTTGTACTCGGCTTTGGCTTTGCTTTCGTCCACATCCACCGGTAGCTCGATGCGCCGCGAGAACTTGCCCGTCGTGCGCTCCTCGCGGTGCACGGCCTCCGATTTGCCCACCAGGCCGCGGCCCTTTTCTCCACTGATCGTTACGCTGTTCCGCAGCGCAGTGATGTTCACGGAATTGGGGTCGACACCGGGAACGAGGACTTCCACGTAAAATGCATCCTTATCCTCGTACACATTGACCGGAGGGTGCCCCCGTTCGCCGCGCCCCGGCCACAATCCCGTTCGCAACAGCGAAGGGAACCGCAAACCAGCGCTCTCGAAGGCGCGATCGATCTCACGCCGCAGTGCCTCCATTTCCTGCCATGGATCCCAGCGAGCCATACGTGCTCCCTCCTTTCCAATTTCACGTCGTTCCGTGATGCGCGCTTGAGGTAAGCACCAATCGGACCACGTCAAGCATTGCTCCGATGTTCGCGGAAAAAGTTCCGCCGGCCTCGCAAAAAGAAAAAAGAAGACGGCCACCTACTTTCCTCGAGTCGGAACGCTGCATTCCACGAGCGCCGGGTTCCTGGCCCGCCATAGCCCGGAGGCATCACCCTATGATAACCGCAAGCGCTTGTATGCGAGGGAAACCCAGCTCGGAAGGTTCCAACTTTTCCTCTACTGCCGCGCACCCGACGCCGGTACGAAAGGACTTCCGTCGCCAGCCGTACCGAGAACCCCGCTTTGGACTGGGAGTCCTCGCTCTTTGCCTAACGATTTCTGGGGCAGCGAGTTTGGTTCTGGAGATTGTTTGGATGCGCGAGCTCCGACTCGCCTTTGGTTCCACCACCCTGGCGTCCAGCACCATCCTCGTTGCGTATATGTTTGGACTTGGAGCTGGCGGTTGGCTGGGGGGCCGGATCGCGGGCCGATTGGCAAAGCCCCTGCGAACCTACGGCGCGCTGGAGATCGTTGTCGGCACCTATGCGCTGGCCGTGCCGTGGGTGTGTCGAAGCTTGATCGCCGAAACGGGGGCTTGGTTCGTCGAGCTCAGTTTTTGGCAAGCGTCCGTGTTTCGCTTCTTCGTCAGCCAACTTCTCCTTTTGGCTCCGACCATAGCCATGGGGGCAACGCTGCCCCTTGTGGTGCAAGCTGCGGAGGCAACGGGCGCGCGAGCCGGGCGCACGAGTGCGCTTTTGTATGGGGCGAACACTCTCGGCGCCGTAACCGGCGTGTTCCTCGGGACCTTCTTTTTCCTCCCGTCTTTAGGGTCCACGGGCGCGAACACGGCAGCCGCTTTGGCGGATGTTTTCCTCGGCAGTGCTGTCGTGCTGTGGAGTCGGCTTGCCCACGCTCCGAAACCACAAGAGTTCCCAGGAGCCGCTCCTGAGCGACCAGCGGGAAGCCTGAGCCCGTTGGGGCTCGGTTCGGCTTCCCCCGCACTGTTTGCGTATGCCATTGTCGGATTTGTTGGCCTGGCGTTCGAGGTGTGCTGGACCCGCGCGCTGGCGTCCGTTTTTGGTTCTTCCGTCTATGCCTTTGGGGCCATGCTGGGAAGTTTCCTCACCGGCATCGCTCTCGGGAGCTTCGCCATGCATCGCTTGATCGAACGGCTCCCGTCGATCGCCGTCGTAGCCACGGTCCTCGTTCTGCTGCTCAGTGCAACCTCGATCGTGACGTTCCACCTACTGTTCCTCCTTCCGGAATGGTTTCCTCGAGTGTTCGTGCAGCTCGGAGGCACGTACGAGGCATCGGTGGGAGCGAGCATTTTGCTCACGCTCGTTGCCCTGCTCCCTCCAACACTGATTCTCGGGGCACTGTTTCCAACTCTCGTTGTCGTCATTGCACGGGAGGAAGGAACTGCAGCTCGATCCGTGGGCCGCGTGTACTGGTGGAATACCCTTGGTTCCGGGCTTGGGGCTTTTGCCGGTGGATTTCTCCTTCTTCCGGCCTTTGGGCTCCAAAAATCCTTGGCCCTGCTAGCCACGGCAACGGCCCTGACGGCAGCAATCTTGGCATTGTGGCAGCGGGAGCGGAGGGGCCCTTGGCGTGTGGCTCTGGTCATTCTTGCTGGGGCCTTGGTCCTGGTTATTTGGAGTGGGGGCTTACGAGCAAGTCCCGAGGCGCTCACACGCGGGGTGTTCCGCTTTCCCATCACTGAAATCGACGTGGGGGTACAGCCGGTCGCCTTGCGGGGGCCAGCAGAGGGCGAGGTGTTGTTCTACCGCGACGGGTGGAATGCCACGGTCTCCGTCCACCGAGTGCTCGGCGAATTGAGCTTGCGCGTGAACGGGAAAGCCGACGCCAGCGCGCGCGGCGACTTGCCCACGCAGGTGCTTCTCGGCCACTTGGGGTATTTTTTTCGTCCCGATGCTCGAGATGTCGCCGTGATCGGGCTTGCTTCCGGTGTCACTGCAGGTAGCGCCACGCTGTACCCAGGGAAGCGCATCGATGTCATCGAAATCGAGCCAGCGATGGTCGAAGCCTCGCGGTTTTTTGAACACCTGAACAATCGTCCGCTCGAGCACCCTTCCGTTCGTCTCGTTTTGGATGACGCCCGCACTTACCTTGCAAGCAAGGAAGCTGCCTACGACTTGGTGCTCTCCGAACCGTCGAATCCTTGGATGGCCGGGTCCGCTAACTTGTTCACTCGCGAATTCTTTCGCACTGTGCGGCGAGCGCTGCGACCTCGGGGCTTGCTCGTTCAGTGGGTGCAGCTTTACGCCATGCCCGAAGATGCAGTTGCCGCCGTGCTGCGGGGGCTCGCGAAAACTTTTCCCCACGTGTACGGCTTTGCGCCCGGTCATGGAAACACCGACCTGCTTTTGGTTGCGGGACGAGAACCAATCCAGGCACGGGATTTTCCTGCTTGGGATCAGCTTCCGGCAAACGCTCGCACAGATCTTGTGCGAGCCGGGGTGTTCGATGGCGACGACCTGCGGGCGCTACTTTACCTCCCACCCGCTGCCGTCGAGGCGATGGCTCGTCGCGCTCCAGTGGTCAACACCGACGACAACATGTTCGTCGAATTGACCGGGTCTCGGGCGCTGTACATGCCACCCACCGAACCAGCAAACTGGTTCCTCATCGACAGCCACGCCAACGATGTCGCTGCCTTTTGGCGCCAAGCTCACGATGATCGAGCCCTGGCAGAACTCGCCCTCGCCTACCTGCGCCGAGGAGCAATTGCTGTGGCCCAATCCCTGGTGGCTACGGCCGTCGGCAATCGGCAAGAACCGCTCGTCCGAGCCGTGAACGCTGAGATCGAATTCCGGGCCAAAGGTCCGAGCGGCGAGGCTCTCGATCGTCTTGTGACCGAACTCCGTCAAGTGCTTTCGCTGGTGCCCGAGTCGTACTCTGCCCGCTACTTGCTCGCCACCGCAGAGCACGATCGCCAAGAGCCCGTGCACGCGCTGGCCCAAATTGAAGAAGGGCTACGAACCAGACCAGGGGACTTACGCCTGCGAAGGTTGCGCTTACGAGTGCTCCTCGCTCTCGGCCGAGCAACCGAGGCACACCAAGAAGCTAACGAGCTTCTCGCCACGAGGCTCAAAGATCGGGACATGGACTTGTACCGCGACGCAGCGCAAGCGGCTGCACAAGCGGGCGACCTGCCGCAAGCGCTCCGCCTCACCGAAGCTTACCTCGATCACCACCCCGATTCACCCGAAGCCTGGAACTCGTTGGCCGACATTTACCGGCGGCTCGGCCAGCAGGAAGCCGCGGCAGAAGCACAGGCCAAAGCGGAGCAAGCCAAACGCAACGTGATTCTCTCTTTGCATCGGCAAGCCCGACAACTGGCAATCGCTGGCGATCTGGAAGGAGCGATCACCCAACTCCGGACCATTTTGCTCTTCGACCCTAGCTACGTCGCGGCCCGCCGGGATCTACAAACCTTGCAGCAAGGCGAAGACCTCGAGTTTTGAGCATCGCCGTCACGTCGCTGCGTTGCTTGCCCCGCCGGTAGCATCGGCAGGAAGGTAGACAAACACAGACGTCCCGCGGCCCAACTCGCTTTCGATGCGCATGGCGCCACCGTGTGCCTGAAGAATGTGCTTGACAATCGCCAAACCAAGCCCCGTACCCCCCAGCTCCCTCGATCGCGCCCGATCTACCCGGTAAAAACGTTCCGTCAGTCGCGGCAAGTCTCGGCTCGGAATCCCGACACCTGTATCTTTGACGCAAATTTCCACCCACGCGCCTTTTGGTTTCGGCGAGCGTAAATGCGTACCGCGCGCCTCCGTGGTGGCACTCGCGGACACGACCACGCTACCGCCTTCGCCGGTGTATTTGATGGCGTTGTCCACCAAGTTGACCAGCACTTGCTCGACCCGATCGGGGTCGGCTCGGAGCGGGGGAAGTTCCGAGACCAACTGTTTGCGCAAGTCGATCTTCTTGGCGCGGGCGAGCGGCCCAAATCCCTCCAAGACGCGGTCGACCAAACTCGGCACATCCACCGTGGCAATCTGTAATGTCGTTTTCCCCAGCTCGAGGTTCGAAAGTGCCAGAAGGTCGTCCACGAGTCGTGTCAGCCGCTCAGCATGCCGCTGGATCACGGCGAGGAAATGCTTCGCTCGCTCTGGGTCGGTCACGGCCCCGTCGGCAAGGGTTTCGGCGTATCCACGAATGGAGGTGAGGGGCGTACGCAGCTCGTGAGAAACATTGGCAATAAAATCCCTGCGGGTCACCTCTAAGCGTTTGGTTTCCGTGACATCGCGGGCGACGATGACTTGCAGGGTTTGCGCTGGTTGCGGTTGTGCCACTGGCGTCACCCGCACTTGCAAAATCCTGCCATCGGGCAGTGCAACCTCTCCTTCCGCCGGCTTCCCCGTGGCAGCCGACTGCCGTAGCAACTCGATAAGCTCCGGTTGCCGGGAAACGGCCAGGAGCGACTTCCCGACCAAGCTTGTTCCTTCGCCGAAGCAACGTTGTGCTTCTTCGTTGCAAAGCCGTACGTCGCCCTGCGCATCGAGCACGAGTACGCCCTCGTGCATGCTGCGTAGCGTCGCAGCAAGGAGGGCGCGTTCTTCCTCAGCCTCGGTCAGTCGCCGCTGGTAGACATCGGCCAAGCGATAAATCGAGCGTTCCAGCGCTCCAAAAAGGGCACTGTGTGTTGGGATCAAACTTGCTGCTTCGTCGCGCCGAAGTCGAGCCAAGGCATCGATGGTGTCTCCGAGTTCTCGCATCCGCCGGCGGATGGTCCAGATGCCGCCGATTCCACCGACAAGGAAGGTCACGAGCAAAAGGAGACAAACTGCGCCCCACATAAAATCGTTGGAGAATTCCCGCAGTGCGAAGCTAAGCCGGTTTCTCGCGGCCAGGCCGGTTTTGTCGAGGTCACTGCTTTGGGTCCAAGGCCCGCTCGTCGAATTTATACCCTACGCCTCGCACCGTCACGATCAGTCGAGGGTGAGCGTCATCCACTTCGATCTGCTTGCGCAATCGGCGCACATGGACGTCTACAGTGCGAGGTTCTACGTGTGTGTCTTCGCCCCAAACCAAGTCGAGGATTTGCAAGCGGTCCCAGACACGGTTGGGATTTTGGACAAAGAAGCGCAAAAGTTCGAATTCTTTGCGAGATAACTCGACTTTTTTCCCCTCGACGAAAACTTCGTAACGATCGAAGTCCACCCGCAAGCGGCCTCGTTCGTAGACCTCTGGCGCCCGATCCACTGCCTCTGCGCTCCGGCTCCGCCGCAGCACGGCACGCACGCGGGCCATGAGCTCGCGCACGCTGAAAGGCTTCGTCACGTAGTCATCCGCTCCGAGTTCCAGTCCTACCACCCGGTCGGCTTCATCAACTTTCGCGGTCACCATGATCACCGGCACCCGCTGCAACACCGGGTCCTGCCGCAGCTTGCGACAAACCTCCAGGCCGGGGATTCCAGGTAGCGCCAAGTCTAACACCACCAGGTCCGGCGGGAGCCGCCGAGCCTTCTCCAGGGCCGAAGCACCATCGGCTGCGGTGGTGACGGCGTAACCTTCCTGCTGGAGATTGAACCGGAGGAGTTCCAAAATGTCCGGATCGTCTTCGACAACCAACACTCGCTGTCCTCGGGCAACCGGAGTGATGAAACTGAGACTTTCGAGCAAAGTTGCAGCAACCGTCATGACGGTACTCAAACCGATGGTGGAACGATATCCAGGTGGCGGATGCTTTTACCGCGGACCATGAACACCACCATTTCCGCGATGTTGGTGGCGTGATCGGCAATGCGTTCAATGTACTTCGCAACGAACATCAAGCGGATGCCACGGGTAATCGTGTGCGGGTCTTCGATCATGTACGACAACAGCTCGCGGAAGACCTGATGGGTAATGGAGTCGATTTGGTCGTCGTCGCGGCACACCTTCAAGGCCAGATCGACATCCTCGTTCACGAATGCGTTCAAACACTCCCGCAACATCCCCAAGGCAATTTCCACCATGCGAGGAATGTCGATGAACGGTTTCAGTGGAGGTTCTTGGTTGAGCTCCAAGGCGCGCTCGCAAATGTTCACGGCCATGTCACCGATGCGCTCCATGTCCGTGGTGATTTTGAGGGCCGTGGTGATGAGTCGCAAATCGCGGGCCGCCGGCTGGTGGAGAGCGAGCAAGCGCAGGCACAGTTCGTCAATTTCTACGTCCAAGCGATTGACCGTATGATCGCGGTCGATCGTAGCACGAGCGAGCGCATCGTCCCGCTGCACCAGAGCTTCCGTGGCGCTGGAAATTTGTTTTTCCACCAGGCCGCCCATTTCCAAAAGCTTGTGGTGCAACTGCCTCAGTTCTTCGTCGAAATGCCGATCCGTGTGCGTGCGCCGTTCCAAGATCGCGTCCTTTCGCGGCTCAACCAAACCGACCTGTAATGTAGTCTTCCGTTTCTTTCTGATCCGGATTGGTGAAAATTTTCGCCGTGGGCCCGTATTCGACCAGTCGTCCCAGGTACAAAAACGCCGTAAAGTCAGAAACCCTCGCGGCTTGCTGCATGTTATGGGTGACAATGACGATTGTGTACCGCCCCTTCAAGTCGTGAATCAGTGCCTCGATTTTAGCGGTAGCAATGGGATCCAGGGCCGAGCAGGGCTCGTCCATCAACAACACCTCGGGCTCCACTGCCAGGGCTCGGGCAATACACAAGCGCTGTTGTTGCCCACCGGAAAGGCCGAGGGCGTTTTCGTGCAGCCGGTCCTTCACCTCGTCCCAGAGTGCTGCCTGGCGCAAGCTTC
>BEIG01000019.1 GCA_002898795.1 bacterium HR30
CGCACTTTGGTGTGCAACCGTGCGTCGCCCGAACCGTATTGCCAGTTACTCTCACCGCGAGCCGTTGTTTCGTCCAGGTAAATTGCCTCGTACTCCGCTTCGATTTCCACCCAGTCGGCTGCACCAGCACGGAAGCCAAGCTGGGGAACGTGCCAACGTTGTTGGGATCGCAGTGCTCCAGGTGCGGTAAAAAATGGGAACCGCTCGTTCTGGGCGTAAGCCACGGCTACCGCGAGTTCGGCGCGGCCGTCGGGCAAAATCGCGGCATCGTAAGCAGACAGAGGCCGCAACGATGTATCCTGAGAAAATGCCGCCACAGGCAGCCACGTCAGCACTGCGCCCAACCACCACCACGCCAGCATCACGCCTCCTTCCTCAAGCACAAATCTGTCGACGATACACAAGCCATATCCGCGATGCCGCGGGCAATTGCAAGGCTCGAGCGACTGTGCTTGCAGCACCCAACGTGCGCATTGTGCCGATGCTCCTCGCGGCGGTGCTCGCCGCTGGAGCTGCCACATCTAGTGAAGTTGTCGAAGTAACGGTTCGCTCGGTAGCACCGAGTGCCATCCGTGGGGGTAGCATCCCGCTCGAAACCCAGGTGCGGATTCTCCCGGGTTGGCACATCCATGGCCATGAACCCGATGAACCTTTCCTGATCCCAACAGAGCTTTCTTTCGAGCTTCCCGATGGCGTTCAGGTGGGCAGGTTGCAGTATCCCCCAGCAGAAGGCCGCAGCTTCGCCTTCGCTCCGAACAAGGTCCTGCAAGTGTACCAAGGCACTGTCCGGATCGGGACGACGCTAACGGTAGCCAAGGATTTCAACGGCTCCGAGGTTTCCGTAGTTGCGCGGCTGCGCTACCAGGCATGCACCGACACCACTTGCGCCCCCCCGCGCACGGCAAGCGCACAGCTCGTGCTGCCCGTGGCCGATCGAGCTGAGGCTGGCGTGTCCGCAGCGACGGCAACACCCTCATCGTACGGGCCTGACTTCGCGCTGTGGTTGGGAGAGCGCGGGCGACTGGCCACGCTCCTCCTCGTCATGGTGCTTGGGCTCGGGCTCAATCTTACGCCCTGCGTTTACCCACTCATTTCTGTCACCCTGGCTTACTTCGGCCGCCAAGCAGAACTCGCCGCCTACCATCGGGCACTGTTGGCCTTTGCCTACGCAACGGGCATTGTTGTTAGCTTCGTCGTTCTCGGGGTCGTCGCTGCCCTTTCGGGTGGCATGTTCGGAGCGTGGCTGCAGCAGAAATGGGTACTGCTCGCGCTTGCCTCGCTCATGGTCGTGCTGGCGATGGGTTCGTTCGGGCTCTACCAATTTCGGCTGCCAGCCGGGCTCAGCCGCCGACTGGGCAGTGCGATGCCTGGCCTCGTCGGTGCCCTGGCCATGGGAGCCAGCATGGGGGTGGTTGCGGCGCCGTGTGTCGGTCCGGTTGTTGTTGGCCTTCTCGTGTTCGTGGGGCAACGAGGCGACCCATGGCTGGGAGTACAACTGTTCGGGGCGCTCGGTGTGGGGCTAGGGCTACCCTACCTCGTGCTTGCCTTTGTCGCGAGTTCGCTCCGTGCACTGCCCCGCTCGGGCGCGTGGCTGCTGTGGGTGGAACGGCTCTTCGGTTTCGTGCTGTTGGCGCTTGCCGTGTACTTCTTGGCGCCCCTGCTACCGCGTCGCGCTGTGTCCGTCGCATACGGGGCCTTGGCTTTTGCCGCTGCGGTCGTGCTCGGGTTGTTTTCCCCCGGACCATCCACCGGCCCGGCGTTCCGAACTTTCCAGCGGGTTTTCGGAGTAGGCTTGCTTCTGCTCGGCACGTGGCTGGTTCTGCCCACCGCCCGGGGCGGGAGCATCGAGTGGGAGACGTATTCGGAACATGCTCTGGAGCGCGCCCGCAACGAGGGTCGGCCGGTGCTGATCGACTTCGTGGCCGACTGGTGTATCCCTTGTCATGAGATGGAAGCCACGACGTTTGCCGACCGGCGCGTGGCCCACCTCGCGCAAACTTTTGTCATGCTGCGCGCCGACCTGACACTGGAGAACGAACATACCAAGGCAGTAACGGATCGTTTCGAGGTGCGTGGAGTTCCCACCATTGTGCTGCTGGACGCCAGCGGGCGCGAAGTGCAACGAATGGTAGGGTATGTTGGGGCAGAGGAACTCGCCTGGGCCATGGAAAAACTGGTCTCGCAGGCGAGAGAGAACAGGGCCCGGCCAGGTTAAAACTCGATGGAGAATCCCTCGCTTTCCTGGTTGTCGAGGTCCGTAAGCGTCACACGAGCGCGACGGTATGCCCCAAAGGGGACGAACAAATAACCTTCCGCAGTTTCTCCCGGGTAGATCGTTCGGTCGTGCAACAACTGGCGGGCAACGGTTTCGCGCTGCTCCGGGGGTAACTTGCCCATCACGGACTCGCCCGAAAGCGGAGCCACGCGGCGGCCATCGGGGGTTTGCAACTGAACGGCCGACGTTTCGAAACGGTATTTTCGCGAAGTTCGGTTCGCAATGCGGACGAGCACCGGAGCCACCCCTTGTTCACTGATATCGACCCCGAGACCCGATCCACTCGGCCGCTCCACCACCACGGCCACGTCCACACCAGTCTCCGCGAGCGGCCGCGGCGTCGGCCGCACCGCAGCCATGGCGGAGAAGGTTTTCTCGAACTGCCCGGCGAAGTCGAGCGCCTCCAGTCCTTGCCCTTCAGCCTTTGCCTGAATCTCGGCACCCATCGTCGTGCAAAACACCTGCACCAGCACCCGCCCGGTACGTCCCGCTTCTTCCCTTCGGCCGATCACCACTCCAGGGCTTCCGGGCTCCGCTTTTGTCACCTCCGCAATCTTATAGCCCAGCCGCTGTACTGTACCGATGGCAAGCTGTTGGGCTTCTCCACAAGTCATGCCCTTTTCCTCGATGCGCACGTATCGTCCGGCGCAAGCAGCCAGGACCATGGATGTCGCGACCACCGCGCATCCTATGGCTGGGACCAAGTTCCTTTTCTCCGCCATGAAGCGATTAAAACTCAGCCAAGCCCCCGAGCAAAGGCATGCGAAGAGCTTCCATGCAATTTTTCGCCGTCAAATGGCAAAGCACCCTCTTCAGCGGCACAAGAATTTTCGCTTGCCTGCACGGCCAAATTCATGTCATCAAAGAACAAGTACCATGGAAGGGAGGCAGCCCAACGGCTCGGCCACGGGTGATGCAGGACACGAGCCTCTGGACTGGCTCGTTGTTCGTGCACGGACAGCGGCTTGGTTACTGATTTTCACCCTCCTGGCTTTCGCCGTCGTCGAGCTCGTTGTGCGCCCTGGGGAAAATCCCGCGGTCAGCGCTACCCACATACTCGGATTGGGCCTCTTGATCGCCCTAACCGTACCATTGTATCGCAACGTGGCACGGCGCACCTTAGTCGCCGTGGCGCTTGCTGGTGTGATGACGACAGCGGCGGTGAGTGCTGCGGTTGCCGCTTTAACTGGAGACGCCAATACTTCGTCGTTCATTTTCGTCGCACTCGCGATGGGCAGTGCTGCGCTCTTGCCGTGGGGGGCCCGGCCACAAGCCCTGATTGCCCTGGGCTTAGCGTTCTTGTTCCCCATCGTGATTTATGTGGCGGAAGGTGGCTTCACTCCATTCCGCCTCCGCGAGTACCTGGGCTTGGTCGTGATCCTCGGCACCTCGGTGTATATCGCCGGAGAACTGGAGAGAAACCGGCGACGAGCCAGTGCCGAAATCCAACGTAGGCTCGACCACGAGCGAGAAATCCAACGGCAGCGCCACTTCTTACGAGCGGTGATCGACATGAATCCGCACCTCATCTTTGCCAAAGATCGCGAAGGCCGATTCACCTTGGTCAACCGGGCGGTGGCGGAGATCTACGGCACGACCGTCAAGGACCTCATCGGCAAGACGGATGCTGACTTCAACCCCAATCCGGAAGAGGCAGCCTTTTGCCGAAAGATCGATCTCGAAGTTCTCGCTTCTGGCGAAGAACGCGTGATTCCGGAGGAGCGAATCACCGATGCGAAAGGACGGGTCCGCTGGCTGCGCACCATCAAGCGCCCCCTGTTGTCCGCCGATGGAAAGGTGGAACAGGTTCTGGGCGTTGCCATGGATATTACAGAGCAGCGCACGTTCCAAATGGAACTGCAAGAGGAAGTATTGGTGGCCTCTACCTTATCCCATGCAGCCGAAGAGATTATTGCCGCCCTCAGCTCCCCACAGCTCCCGGAAGCATTGTGTCGCGTAGCCACTTGGGCTCTCACTGGGTTGTGGGCCCAACTGTGGGCCGTTGACGAAACCTCTGAACGGATTATTCCGGCCGCACAGCATCTTGCGCCGCCGGAGATGTGGCAGGCGATCCAGGTTGTCGAGATCGACCGGTCGATGGTGGCCGAATTGTGGCGCCGCGCAGAAGCACGGGAGATTGTGTTTCTCACTCCAGACAACGTCACCCAGTGGGTTCCCCAAGGTCTTCTTAAGTTGGCCAAAGGATTTTCTGGTGCAGTGGTTATTCCCCTATGGCGTGGAACACAACTTTCGGGCGCCCTTGCCGTGGGGCTACCGGCGCAGTCGCCAGACCTTGCTCCAGCCTTGCAGCGGATCGCACAGGGGTTGTCTCAACTCGCCTCCCTAACGCTGGAAAATGCTCGGCTGCTGCAGGAGGTCGAGCGCGCAAGCCGACTCAAGTCCGAGTTCATGGCAACGATGTCCCATGAATTGCGCACGCCTCTCAACGTGATCCTCGGTTACAGTGGATTGCTACTCGAAGGGGCCTTGGGAAATCTCACTGACGAGCAACTGGAATCTGTCAGCCGCCTTCGTCTGAACGCCTTACAACTGCTCGATCTGGTCAACGCGACACTCGATGTCACTCGGCTAGAAGCCGGCAAAGTTCCTCTCGACTTACGGCCTACCTCGGTTGCCGAAGTCGTGGCGCAAACTGTGCGGGAAACGGTGGAGCAACTGCGCCCTCAAGGGCTCGACATCTGGCGGGCGGTCCCACCAACTTTGCCGCCGGTAACCACGGATGCCATCAAACTCAAGGTGATTTTAAAAAACCTACTCGCCAACGCGTTGAAGTTCACGCCATCGGGCTGGGTGCTGGTCGACGGACACCTGGAGCCGGGGCATCTCGTTCTGCGAGTGTCGGATACGGGAATTGGTATCCCGCCGGCCCAACAGGACGTGATCTTCGAGCCGTTCCAGCAAGTTGCTGCGCCGCTCGACGAGCGGCACCGCGGTGTCGGGCTTGGGCTCTACATTGTCCGCCGTCTGGTTGACGCTTTCGGCGGCAACATTTCCGTAAGCAGCGAGCCCGGACGCGGCACCCAGTTTACCGTTCAGTTGCCAGTCGATCCAAAAACGTCAGCGAGCGCGTAACGGCTCTCGTAGCCGAAGGCCGCGCCCGCTGGAGTTTGAACGGTTACAGGTCGTTATCGTCACGCAGATCGATGACCAATGGAAGCGAGTTGTTGGCCATGTTGCTGTCCGCGTTCTGGCCGCTCACGACCACCCGTGCCGTGCATCGCACGGGGGAACCGGGGAACAGCGAAGACACCAAATCGGCTTTTGCCAGCATAGGGATTTGCGCTGTCACGCTCCCATTACTCGACACGGCCACGCCACTGAACACCCGGAGCACCCGAGGCACCATCGGTTGCTGGATCAGTCCATCCGGGCAGTCGCCCGGATCCACGGCAACCGATACGGTGTCTGGCAAGGAGCCAGTTTTGATTTTCACCCTCACGGACTTGCTCATTTCGGACTTGCCACGTGGCAAGCGGAGGAACACTGGCTTAGCTTGCTCCAACACCAGCTTCGTCGTCGCTTCGCGGCTGACGACATCGTTTTCGTCGATCACGTCCAGCGGCACGGCTACGCTCTCGTTGCCCGAAACAGGGTCGATGTTGTCCTGAGCAACTGGTTCCGCTCGAAACTGGAGCTCGCATCGAGCAGGGTCGGCATAATTGCTGGTGGCAAACGCCGTCGAGCGTACGTTGAGCCACACGGTCGCCTTCGCTTGATCCCCCGGGGCAAGGTCGACTTCAGCCGGAGCATCGGGAAACATCCCAAAGTTGGCCCCGCCCACCGTACCCGCGGGGCAAGTTCCGTCGCTGGTCACCACGCGGAATCTTGCGCGTTCTCCCCAGGTGTCAGCGTGGCGCAGCGTGACGGTCAGCGGCACGTAGACCTCGGGCTTGCCACGTCGAATGCGCACCTTCGCACGCGCGGGTGGCACGAGCACGGCATCGTGCAGATTTGCGGCAGCCGGATAAATAAAACTCAGTGCAGCCAAGTCGTCTGCCCGCAACGCGGCGCAACGGCCGTCGAAATGAGCATAGGCGAACATCGTTGCACGGGTGTCGCCTGAATGGCCAATGCCAATCGTGTGGCCAAGTTCGTGCGTCACCACTTCGGCCACGTTGCAGGTATTCCAAAACGGGCATTCGCCCCAGCCATTGTTGAAGAGGATCTTCGCCGTGGTAATGCGCGGAAACGTTACGCCGTTGACCGTGGTGGTCGTGGATTTCTCGGTGCAAAAGCCACCAATGGCGAGAACGCCGGAACAAAACCACGGGTCAGAAAGGACGTTCTGTGGATCATTGAAAACAATCTGGGTTGGCCCGCTGCAATCCATTTTACCCGGAGCCATTTCCCCAGCTCTCTGCAGCCTGAGGGTGGCAATGGGCGGCTCCGACCAGGCAGCCATCGCAGCATCGATTGCTGCTCTTGTCTCTTCCGGGCCAATCGTGGCATCGCCTTGCGGGTCGATGTAGTAACCGACCGGCTCCCCCCAATCAGCCTCGAACCAACGCCCAGGAGACGGCATTAGGGCAAAGGGGGCAACGTACAGGTCACTGATCCCCTCGCTCGTCAAATCCAACGGCTTGGCACGGGGCGCCGTTTTTCCTGAGGCTGCCTTGAGAATGGAACTCCGGAGCTCGGACCAATCGTAAACCGCACGGGTATCCGTGGGGCGGAGGGCACGGCCGTCCCACTCGAGCGCCACGGTCCCAGGGCCTAAATCGCGCAGAGCCGCCGATCGGCCACCGCCTTCCACGATGGCGTACTTTCCCAAAGCCAAACTCGTTGTTCCCCAACTTCCGTCCGCCCGGCGGCTAGCAAAGACCAGCACCTTTTCTCCCGGCCAATACACTGGCACGCCGAAGAACTGAGCAGAAACCTCCTTTGTGTCTCCTCCAAGCTCGACCAAACTCAACGACTCGGGAACGTGGCCTTTCAGAACCTCCGAAACGCGAAGCCGAACCACCGTTGACACCGTGCGGGAAGCGGCATCGTAGCTCGGCATCACTGCGTCCACTGCACCAACCACTACAGCATCCGCTTGCTGAGCAAGCTGCTGCTCGTTGGCAACTAGAAATGTGGTCGCTTGTGCGACCCGGCAAAGCAAACTCACGGTCAATACGAACAGGGGCACTCGGTAGCCCATTGATTGTCCTCCCTTTACCGGACAACCAATGCGGATCGCGTGCCAGGCGGCCGTTCAGGACCGGCTTACTCCTTCGAGCAGCGGACAGACGTTACCTAGTTGACGCTCCCTCAGAAGCGGCAAAATGCTCACGGCTATAGTGGACACGGGCACTGAAGAGCCCATGTTACTTGCTCAAGCAAACGCCTACCGCCAGCGCGCGCCACCCAACCGGACGAGCTCAGAGTGCAGATCAGAGATCGTCTGTGCCGCGTCGCGACGGCGGTCGAGCGCACGTGGAATTCCCCCCGCATTGGCGAAGCGCTCGATGTCTTGAAGACCGGGCACGTCGCGGCTCGTCACCCCCAAAGCTACGCACTCCGGCGGCGCCTCGCGATCTACCGTCAGCACCGGCAACTGTGGGAACGGACGCGGATTGTCTGTTTCCAGGCGCACGCGATCGAATACGTCGAAGAAAATATTCGCATTGCGATCGCGCATCGTCAGCGGCGGCAGTCGAAACAGAAACTCCAGGAGCGCAGGGTACGAGCTGTGCTCGTACAACGTGGAAGAGACAAAGCCCCGCCGCGCCCATGGCGACAGAACCAGCGCTGGCACCCGTGGTCCCAGCGCGCCGAAGCCTTCGGCTGCGCGTTCGTCGGGCACGGTGGGCGGCGGCACATGATCGAAGAATCCACCGTGCTCGTCGTACGTGAGAAGAAACAGACTGCGCCGCCACTGAGGACTTGCTCCCAATCCGCGAACCACCGCGGCCACGAAAGCTTGGCCCAGTTGGATGTCGTGCGGCGGGTGATCGTCGTTGATCCCAAATCCTGGTTCTACCACGCACACCGGAGGAAGCGTCCCAGCACGAGCGTCTTCGAAAAACGCTTGGAGTGGCAACAGGCGCGTCCTCTGACCACGCAGGCTCGCCCAGAGGGCCAAAAACGGGAGATCCGTGTAGTAGTACTTCCACTCGATCCCGGCCTCGTTCAACACATCGTAAATGGTGCGGAAGCGAAACCCCGGTGGGTTAGGAAAGTCATTGTTTTTCCGGCCATCCGACTGGGCGGCATGGAGGTACATGCGATTGGGCCATGTAGGGCCACGCACCGAACAAAACCATCGCTGGCAGAGAACAAATTCGTCTGCCAGCGCGTAGTAGATCGGGAGCTGGTGGCGTTGGTAGAAACCCATCACCTGGTCGCCATGCGTTGGCCCGACAGCAGCCCAATGTTCCCGCACGAAACCATCCATCCGGCCATCGTTGACCTGACGAAAGCTCGCTTCCCAACCGTGCGGGGGATCTTCGACGCAGCGATCGGTCATCGGGAATACGGACACCATTGTTCCATCGGGCCGAGGGTTGGCAAATGTGGCCTTTAACCCATCCACAGGCCGGCCTTCGATCAAAGAGCGCGCGCCGAAGTAATGGTCGAACGTACGGTTCTCCATCATCACCAACACAACGGTGTCGATCTTCAGTTCTTCTGGAGTGAGCGGCCTCGCCTCCCCGCTCAAACCGCCTTCGCCATCGTCACCACAACTCGAAATCCAAGGAGCCAAGGCAACGGCTCCAGCGGCGACACCGATTTTCTTCAATGCATCGCGGCGCGAAACTCCCTTGACTGTGCTCTCGGACCTCTTTTTTCTCCGGCCTGCTCTACGATCCCGCTTCACCGTCTTCACCTCGTGCGGCGCCATTGGTGGCGCAAAACCCCCGAACCCGCAATAGGCCCGACGCGCTAGCAGACAAAATTTCTCCGTACTTTAACGATTCCCAGTCGGCCGGCGCCTTGGGAGAAGGCGGCGGAGCCCGGCCTTGTGGGGTTGAGGCGTTCGAACGTCGCTCACCTTCAGCGGCCGAACGGTGACCATCCAACCGCGCACTTTGGCACGACCGCTCTTGAAAGCACTAGTTCGTTTAACTCGGACCCACGGTCCTTGGAGCTGGGCAAATGCTCGGATTAGTTCCCTACTGCTCTCTTCTGGCGCGGAGCTCTCGCCAACGCACCCGCTGCTCGGGATCGAGCACCCGGAGCGCGTCGCGATCGGCCAAGACCCGCAACCGCCCGCGCTCTTGAGCTAGGGCGGACCAATCGCTCCGTCCGCTCGCCGAGGCGTCGCGTTCCGCGGCAGCCATGCGCTCTGTCAGTGCACGCCAGGTGCTTTGCGCGCGGCGCAAAATCTGCTCGACCTGTCCGCGCTGTTCGGCGGAGAGATGTAAAACCTCAGATTGCCTGAGAATCGCGCCGGCCAGCCACTCTGGCTCCTCCAGCTCGCTTGCATCAGACCGCACGGCTTGGCCGGTCGCTAGCAGGAAAAGAACAACAGCGCCGAACAGCCGTGCAAGCCGCACGTTTGCTCGTTCCGCAGACACCAAATGCGCTTAGTGCTTTCCCGGAGCTAGAGGCACACCTTTGCGGGTTGAAATAATGTAGGCTTCCAGGGCCTTCATTTTTTCGTCATCGTCACTGAGGCGAGGACCCTCCATCGGATTTTCGATGCACCAGTTAATCATGTCGCGCAGCAGGGCGATCCGTTTCAATTGTGTTTGGAATTTGGGGTAGGTCTCCGGGTGCGTGTTGCTCGCGTCGGGATGGCACATGTCGCATGAGATCCCGTTCGTTCCTAACTCCGGCGAGTGGAACAGTTTGTAGCCCTCGTCGATGGTGCGTTTCAGTTCCGCCTCCCAGACGCGCATTTCTCTCTCGGTGTGGGCCGCTCCCCCATGTGCCAGCACTTTGTTCTCTTCGTATTTCCGCATGAGTTCGTCCGCCACCCCCCGTGCTTGCTCCGGCGACATCCTTTCCCCAGCGGCAACGCCGGGAACTACGACACTCGTTTGGCCATCGCACAAGCCAACCACCTTGCTCTTACCATCCGGCGCAGGGGGCAGCTCATGTTTTACCGGTTGTTTTGCCCCGACGCGCAAGGCAAACACTACGGCACAAATTGCCGCGCTGATAAGCCCAAGAAAACCAACTGGACGCATCATCATGGTGTTCTCCTCCCTGTGCTAGCCACGGCTTGCGGCGGCTGCGTCAGTACGAGGGCCAGTCGACTCGGCCCTGCAACGGCTTGGCCAGCTCGGCCATACCCTGCTTGCCACGGCGAACGTGGTCGAAGGTCACGGTCATCGGATTGCGATCCCAGAGAACGTAATGCTTGTCGGCCTGACCATCGGGACGCATGTTCACGCTACCCCACCCGCACCCATCGAACTGGTTGAACGGATCGGCTCGGACCATTTGAACCGTTAGCTCCGGGATCCCCTGCGGTGCGTACGGCCACGGCCAGGCAGTGGAGAGCACGCCGTGGAAGGTGATGTTTCGCAACCGGTGAGTGAGCACCTGATGCGTGTGGGCATGAATGACGGTAACGGTTTCGAAGGGCGCCAAAATTTTATGCACCTCTTCAGCGTCCTCGGTCCAAAAATTCCATGGTCGGTAGTACTTGTAGAGGGGCGAGTGCGAGAAAATGACGATTGGGGTCTTTTTGTCGACCTTGGCTAGATCCTTTTTCAGCCACTCTCGCTGCTCTTCGCCAACCATGAAGGGACGGCCGTTGGGATTGTCTAACTGAGCCATGGCTAGCATCCGCTCCATGGGTGTCATCTTGGGCTCAGTCCAGTAGTCTTCCACGATCACGGAGTTCAGCACGATAAAGTGCACGCCTTTGTGGTCGAACGAATACGTGGGCTCGCCGAACATCTCGCGCCACTTCTCCCCGAGGTCCAGGTACCAATCGTGCTCGCCCACCATCATGCGCACTGGCGCCTTGAGCTGATCGAGCAACTGTTTACCGAGGGAAAGTTCTTCGGGTTTACCGAGCTGCGCCAAGTCGCCCCCGAAAAGCACAAAGTCGGGCTGCGGGTCGAGGGCGTTCACGTCATCTACTGCCTTCTGACACGCCTTGACGAAGCGATGGTTCAACCCCTTGTCCAAGATGTGGGTGTCAGAGATATAAGCGAAGGTAAACTTGGGTTGGGATTCTTTTGCTTCCGCCACGCGGATGAGTTGGAACGAGTGAGGGGGGAAGCCTTTCCAAAATGCGGTTGCAACCGCTGCAGCTTTTGCCGCGGTCTTGAAGAAATCGCGGCGACTCAACTTCGGTAGTTCCGCGAAAAAGCGTTCCCGTTCGGCAAGATACTCCTGCTTCTTGCGTTCCATTGGAAGCACGTACTTGGCCATCTTCTTCCCTCCTTTTGCCGCGAACTCCCTCACGGGGCTGGAGCGGCCACCAGTTCCCCGGCTCGCGTTTTGCGCGACAGTTCCTTCAGTTCCTCCCAATCGAAATTCTTTCCACCGCTCTCGTCGGTCAGGGATTTCATGAATTCGATGATGTCGGCGATTTCCTCCTTCGTGAGGTTAAGAGGTCGCATTCCCCCGTCGAGATTCGGGTTCGGCTCGCCACCGCGGTTATAAAAGTCCATGACTTCTTCCAGAGTCTTGAGGCTACCGTCGTGCATATACGGCGCGGTGAGAGCCACGTTGCGAAGCCCAGGAGTTTTGAAGGCACCGATATCTTTGGGTTCGCGGGTCACGATCCAGCGCCCGAGTGCTTCGATGCCTGGCTTGTGTGCCAGGGTCGACTCTGCCTCTTTGTCGCCCCGCGCTTGGATGGCCTGTGCTTCGCGTGCCAGTTGTTCGAAGTTCCCCTTCATCGCCACACCGATGTTGTGGAACTTGTTGTCCGTGAAGTAGGGGAAAGACCTGTTGAACTCGTGGCAAGTGACACACCGAGCTTTCCCTTGAAAAAGTTGAAAGCCACGCTTGGCAGCATCGCTCAGAGCGTTCTTGTCGCCAGCGAGAAAACGATCGAACGGAGAAGAAAACGGCGCCAATGTCCGTTCGAACGAGGCGATGGCCTGCACGATGCGGTCAATCGTCACTTCGGGCGAGCCAAATGCTTTCTGGAACAGCGGAGGATAGTCCGCGATGCTGGCCACAGCTTTAACCACGGCGTCGTGCGAAGGTTGGCCCATTTCCACCGGATTGATGAGGGGCTGTTTTGCCTGCTCCTCCAGCGTGGGCGCGCGGCCATCCCAAAACTGCACCTCGCTGAAACCGGCGTACAGCACCGTGGGGGAGTTTCGCGCCCCGGCTTGCCCGCGAATCCCCGTGGCCACCGCTTTCCCGTCAGAAAAGCCGTGCAACGGGTCGTGACAGGAAGCACAAGAAACGGTGCCGTCGGCGGACAGTCGCTTGTCGAAATACAGCTTTTTTCCCAAAGCAACTTTTTCCGCTGTCAAAGGATTCTCTGCCGGGATCGAAGGTTCCAACACGCCGTTGGGTAGGTACAAGGCAAAGGCACCCAGCAAGGTTGCAACCGAGTTCTTCCATTCCCGCTTCAAGCCCATTGGCTCCCCTCCGCTAAAGCTCCCCGGTGACAACGGGGAAATCCACCAGCCGATCGCTCTTTACGTCCGTATGGCAGCTCGCACAGGCGCGAGCCCCGTCATGCTCACCTTCGCTAACCAAAACGTACGACAACTCTCCATGATCCCACAAGACCAATTTCCGACGTCCTACGGTAAACGTGTGGAACTTAGCACCATCGAGGACTACTGAGTGACGGCCGCCGGGGTCCTGCCCAGCAGCACCGATCAACAGCAGCGCAGCACCTCTTGGCGATCGGTACGTCACCGCCCCGAGCGACTCGCTGCCCAGGCGCACCACACCCGCGCCCTCGGGTACCAGCCCCTCCGGCGAGCGCAGCGCACCGCGGGAATAGAACGGCAGACGCTGCGATAACCACTGATCCAGCGTGGCCACGTCATGACTCCGCACGGACAAAACCAGCTCGTTTCGCAAAAGCTCTTCGTAGAGTTCGGCAGCAAGCGCCACGCGCGGCGGCAAGGTCCCCGCGGGCCGAAGCATCTGCACGACGATCCAGAGCACTACCACCGCCACAGAGCCCGCCACGGCAACTAGGGCTCGCAGGAAAGGACGGGCAGTTGTTTGTTCCATCAACGCTTTTCGGATTTTATCTTCCAGCGCCGGCGGACACGGAACACGTGGATAGGAGTAGCGCACCAACTCAGCCAGCCACTGTTCGAGTTGTAAGCGTCGGGCGCACGTAGCGCATGCCTGTAGATGCTCTTCGAGCGGTAAAGCACGATCGACACTAATCTCGTGATCGATGTACGCGGAGATGTATTTTCGGAATTCGCTACAGCTCATTTCAGACACCACCCCGCTGCTTGGAGCTCCGCTGCCAACCTCGTTCCTCCAGTTGGCCAAGCAGTTGGGACCGCAGCAAGGAGCGCCCGCGGGCTAGCCGCGACATTACGGTACCGACTGGGCAACCTAGGATCTCGGCAATTTCCTTGTAGCTGAAACCCTCTACGTCCCGCAGATAGAGAGGGGTACGGTACACCTCTGGAAGCGCTTGGAGTGCTTGCCGCACTTCCTTTGCCCACTCTCGCTCCACGACAACCTGCTCGGGATCGAGTGTGCTGCTCTGGTCCCCGACCATATCGATTTCCGGTGCAGCCTCGAGGTTGCGGGCGCGCTGGCGGCTCAAGTCGATCCACGCGTTGCGCAACACCACGAATAGCCATGTGCGTACGTTTGGACGGCCTTGGAGCTGGTCCCACCATTCGACCGCTTTCAACACTGTAGCCTGCACCAAGTCCTCGGCATCGCTGGGCCCCGCCAGCGAAAGGGCAAAGTTGTACAGCGACGAAAGATGCGGAAGCAGCTTGCCCGCAACGGTACTCTGTCTCCATCGCCATGCCACTCTTGGGCAACCTCGCTCTTTACCGTTTTCGCCTGAACAACGAATGAACCGTGCCGTTTATTCCCACTCACCCGTTAATATCCATTGCCCAATTTTTCCCTGCGGGCAACGGCAGGGAAATGCTAGGCGATCTGGGTGGAGGCATCGTGCCAGCATTTCCCCACGCTGGCCAGCACCCGCCCTCGAGCCGCAGATTCCAACCATGGCGACGCGCTTTAGCCGATGGCGTCGAGCGAACTTGCGCCTTTCCGCCGACACCCACCAATGTCGTCTTCCAAAGCTGAAGGTTCGGTTGGCTACGTTCTGAGCCCAGTAAACGCAGGAGCCGGACGACCTCTCGCCAAGTTTAAATGCTGCCATGATTATCGTTGCCAAACGGTTCAGATTTGTTGTAGACACGCCAGCCGAGGGAGGGGACAACAACCGTGAAAAGAGGGATCGCGTGGGTCGCAGCAGTCCTGGTGTGTTGTGCGCCGAGTTTGCTCCTACCGCCTCGGGCAAGCTGGGCGGGGTCGTATACGTTGTTCGAAAGCGGGCCAGTGCGGCCTTTGGCGCTGTCGCCTGATGGGACGAAACTTTTCGCGACCAACATTCCCGATAGCCGCCTGGAAATTTTTTCCATCGGTGCCAACGGAGTACTGACCCACCTCGAGTCGGTGCCTGTAGGGCTCGAACCCGTCGCTGTCGCTGCACGAACGAACACGGAAGTGTGGGTCGTCAATCACCTCTCGGACAGTGTCAGCGTCGTCGATCTATCGAGTTCGCCTGCGCGGGTAGTTCGTACGTTGCTCGTCGGCGACGAGCCACGGGACATTGTCTTTGCGGGCCCCGGGAAAACTCGCGCGTTCATCACCTGTGCCCACCGCGGCCAAAACAACCCCAACGACCCGCAGTTGACTACAGCAGGCGTAGGACGAGCCGACGTGTGGGTATTCGATGCGACGAATCTTGGTAACACGCTTGGCGGCACACCTTTGACCATTCTCACGCTGTTCGGTGACACGCCGCGGGCCCTGGCCGCAACGCCAGATGGTACACGCGTGTACGCCGCCGTTTTTCACAGCGGAAACCAAACCACCGTGATCAACGAAGGCTTGGTTTGTGACGACAGCACTAAGACAGATACGGTCGTGGCTGAACCATGCACCGTGTCAGGAGTCAGTGTGCCTGGGGGTCTGCCCCTGCCAACGACGGATCACACTGGAGCCCCTGCACCCGAGGTTGGCCTGATCGTGAAGTGGAACGGTTCGTACTGGGCCGATAAAGCGTGCGCCAGCGGCCTCAAGTACGGATGGAGCTGCAAAACAGATGCGGATTGCCCAAACAGCGTGTGCGGGCGTAATTGGAACAATGCGGTCAAGTTCAATTTGCCGGACAAAGATGTTTTCGTCATCGACGCGACGGCAAATCCTCCGGTCCAACTCCCCGGCAGCGCGGGCTTTTTCACTGGGGTGGGAACGATTCTGTTCAACATGGCCGTGAACCCGGCAAACGGGAAGGTGTACGTGACGAACTTCGAGTCCCGCAACGAGTTCCGGTTCGAGGGTCCTGGGATTTACGCGGCGCAATTTGGCGGCACCACGGTGCAAGGACACCTTGCAGAGTCGCGGATCACCGTGTTGTCGGGGAGCAGCGTTCTGCCCCGACACCTGAACAAGCATATCGATTACGACCAACGGCCAGCACCAGCGGGCGTGAAGGACCACAGTTTAGCTACCCCGCTCGATATGGCCATTACCAGCGATGGGCAAACGTTGTACGTCGCGGCATTCGGATCGAGCAAGGTCGGAGTTTTCAACACGGCCCAGCTCGAAAACGACACCTTCGTGCCCAACAATGCCAACTACATCAGTGTCAGTGGTGGGGGCCCAGCAGGTCTGGCCTTGCACGAAGGGTTACAGCGTCTTTACGTCCTCACCCGGTTCGACAACGGCATCGCCATCGTCGATACAGCCACGAAAACCGAGATCGACCACGTCTCTCTCTACAACCCTGAACCCCCGAGCGTGGTCAACGGCCGCCGTTTCCTCTACGATGCCTTCTACACTTCCAGTAACGGCGAGGCAGCCTGTGCTAGCTGCCACATCTTCGCTGACCTCGACAGCCTCGCTTGGGACCTAGGCAATCCCGACGACGAGACGCAAACCAACCCCCTACCCGTGAAACTTGCCTTTGCCATTGGGAGCGGGACGTTTCGCGACTTCCACCCGATGAAAGGTCCGATGACGACGCAAACTTTACGAGGCTTGGCCAATCACGGAGCGATGCACTGGCGAGGCGATCGCAACGGGGGGAGTTCACAACCGTTCAGTGCAGAGCTCGCGTTCAAAGCGTTCAACGTGGCCTTTCCCGGTTTGCTGGGACGTACGAGTGAACTCACCCCAGCCGAAATGCAAGCATTTACCGACTTCATTTTGCAGGTGAAATTGCCCCCTAACCCCATCCGCAACTTGGACAACTCACTCACCGCATCCCAGCAAAATGGGCGCAACTTTTTCTTTGGACCGCGCCGAGCCGACGGTCTCCCATTCGGGACGGATGGTTCCGACAATGCTTTGGGGCATACCTGCAACGGTTGCCATGTGACCAACCGTTCCCAAGGGTTTTTCGGCACTGATGGTAAGGCCAGCTTCGAAAATGAGCCGCAAGTGATCAAAATTGCTCATTTGCGCAACCTTTACCAGAAGGTGGGCATGTTCGGCATGGCGGCGGTGCCGTTCTTCAATTCGGGGGACAACGGGCACAAAGGCGACCAAATTCGCGGCTTTGGATTCCTACACGACGGCAGCGTCGACACCCTATTCCGGTTCCTCAATGCAACCGTGTTCAATGACCAAAACGGCGCTGGCTTCAACGGCGGCGACCAGCAACGCCGCGATGTGGAACAATTCCTTCTCGCCTTCGACTCGGATCTCTTCCCCATCGTTGGCCAGCAGGTAACGCTGACAAGTAACAACGCAGCGCAAGTGAACGCGCGCATCGACCTCTTGATTCAACGGGCGGCGGCGGGCGAAACGGACTTGATCGTCAAAGGCCGCTACAATGGCCAACTCCGCGGGTGGTACCGCACCGCAGTGGGCACGTTCCAACCGGATCGTGCAGGGGAAGCCGTATGGACCGACAGCGCCTTACGTACGGTAGCGGCCACTCCTGGGCAAGAGCTGACTTACACCGCGGTCCCGCTTGGTTCGGCTGTTCGTCTCGGTGTGGATCGTGACGAAGACACGTTTTTCGATCGGGACGAACTCGACGCCGGTTCGGATCCTGCCGACCCTAACAGCACGCCGGCGCCGGCAACGGCAACGCCAACGGTCACACCAACGGCGACCAGAACGTTGACCCCGACGCGAACGCCGACTGCCACACCGACCCACACTCCTCCTCCCACGTTTACCCCCACACCAACTGCGACCCACACGCCACTGCCGACGCAAACGCCCACGAATACACCGCTCCCCACATCGACCCCCACACCATCCGCTACCCCGACCCACACGCACACCCCCACGCTCACGTTTACCCCCACCCACACGATCACACCGGGTGGACCGACTCTGACCCCAACCAATACCCTTCCGCCCACCGAAACTCCGACGGAGTCGCCCACGGCAAGTCCCTCCACTACTCCAACGCCGACGGAAACTCCCACCCCTGTGCCAACAGAAACCTTTACCCCGGAACCCACGGCTACTCCCACTACAATGCCCGACGTGTTTTGTAGCGGCACCAGCCAGCTAACAAATCCGCGGCTCAAGCTAACGAAGCTGTCCACCCCAGCAGGGGACGACAATCTAACGGTGAGCGGTGCCTGGCTGCTGTCTCCAAACACACCACCTCCTAACCCTGTAGCGGAGGGAATCCGGTTTGCTGTATACGATTCGTTTGGGTCGCTAATCTTTCAAAGAATCGTGCCCGGCGGAGCAAGGCTATCCCAATCCACCCCGGGTTGGACTCTCAGCGCCGATGGTCACGTGGCGAAATACTTTGACCCGGAGGGCATACAAGGCGACATCAAGAAAGTGGTGGTTTCGAGCTCCCGCCGCACACCTGGCCTCTTCACAGTGAAAATCACCGGCAAGCTCGGTAATTTCGTGGTTGCTCCCACTCAGCTCCCTCTTCAGGTCGTTATCGTGCTCGGCAACCAAGGCCGCGCTGTACTCGGTCAGTGCGCCAGTTACACTTTTAGGCCTAGCGGTGGTGTCCGACCGCGTTGTGACTTCTCTGTAACGGGGAGTACCCTCGTTTGCCGCTGAAAAGTTTGGGGAGCCCTTCTTGGGCTCCCCAGTGTGCAACTCGGCTCGGTTTTCAACGGAGCCGCTTTCGGTTTCCTGCCGCCGCTTTAGTTGGGCTTAAAGCGTAGTCGGACCGGCATTCGTTTTGGCCCACCAACGAACGATGCGTGCAACCGTTCTACCGGGCCAGCCAGTTCTACTGCATCGATGCGCCGGGCAAACTCGCGGAAGAAAACCTTGATATCCAACCGAGCCAGATGTGCTCCCAAGCAAAAGTGCTCACCTACGCCAAAGCCCAGATGCGGGTTCGGGTCGCGATCGAGCCGGAATACGAATGGGTCGGCAAACACTTCTTCGTCACGGTTGGCGGATGGGTAAAACAGGGCCACGGAGTCACCTTTTCGGATTCGTTGGCCGCGCAGTTCGTAGTCCACAACCGCCGTGCGGGAGAAATGGATCACGGGCGTTGTCCACCGCACAATCTCGTCTGCCCCCGTTTCGATCAGCGAAGGATTGGCTCGTAATTTGGCGAACTCACCAGGGTGCTCTAACAAAGCAAGCAACCCGCCCGAGATCGAATTCCGGGTCGTATCATGGCCGGCAACCATGATCAGGAAATACATGGAAAACAGTTCAAACTGCGGAACCGGCTTCCCATCGATCGTTGCCAAAGCGAGCACCGTGGACAAATCTTCTCTTGGATTTTTACGCCGATCTTGGGTTACTTCTTCCAAATACGCGAATGCCTCGGACAAAAACCCAAGACGATCTTCCCGTGTCTCGCCCGGGCGCTGAAACTCAGGATCCTCGATGCCGAAGTTCTCGTTGGTAACGCGCAATACAAACTGCTCCCGTTCTCGCGGAATCCCCAAGATCTCGGTAATCATCCGCAAGGGCTGCAAGGCGGCAACGTCGCGCACGAAATCGCACTCGACCCACTCTCCTGGCGGCCCAAGGGAAGTAAAGATTTCGTTCGTGAGTTCCACCAAGCGCCTTTCCAAGCGGGCAATGGCCCGCGGGGTAAACCAACCGCTGACCAACTTGCGGTAAAGGCGATGCTCCGGAGGGTCCATGTTCACCAACATCCGCAGCGGTGGGTCTTCCTCCAATGTCGGCCCAGACATCTCGGCGTCCGGAAACAGAATAAACCGCCCGGCACTGCGGAACTTCTCCGGCTGGGTGGACACCTCGATAATATCCGCATGCTTCGTTACCGCCCAAAATGGGCGATACCCTGGCGGCTGCATGTAGCAGACAGGTGCCTCGCGCCGCAGCCGGGCCCAAGCGGCATGAGGGTAACCGTGCTCGCCGTAGGTACGAGCACTGATGATATCGAGCTGATCGAGGGGAATCGACGCTACATCCTGCTCCGTCATCGTCGCGTTACCTCAGGTCCGGGCTAAGCCATCCACCGCGTGAAAATGCCATCGAGCAATACCCCTGCCAAGTAGAGAACGCCAAACCGCCGCGTGTGCTGGAATGCGAATGCGGAATACCAAAGGGGCCAGACGTTGGGTGGGAATCCCTCTGGCGGCGTTGCTGGACGTGGCTGCCGAAACACCTGAAACACAAGACGGTACCAAGAGGCTGCGCCCAGCGTCACCAATAACGGCCAGCCAAAAGCTCCAGCGAGCACCAACCCGAGGGTCACCGCGTAGGCGGCCGTGCACAGTACCAGTGCAACGCGACGCGCGTTGGTTTCCCCAAGAATCACCGGTAAGGTGTGAATGTTTTTCTTGCGGTCGGCTTCCAACTTGTCGATGTGCTTCGCAAACAAAACCGTCGTGGCTGTTAATGCTACCGGCAGGCTAGCCCACAAAACCCGTCCGTCCACTTGGCCGGTTACGACGTAATATCCTCCCCCAACCATTAGTGGTCCCCACACCACGAGTACGGCCAGCTCCCCCAGGCCCACATATTTCAGTGGCCACGTGTAAAAAAGCACGAAGAACGCCCCGGCAAGGAGTAACCACAGTACTGGCTCGCCACGCCAAAATACCAGGGCCAAGCCGGCGACGAGTGCAAGCGCGCCCGTTACGGCGATGTATACGAGCATTTGGCTCAATGTTAGCAGCCCGTGTTCGAGCGGCTGCGGACCATACTGGGCGCGAAAATAGTTGTCTCGGTCAACGCCCTTCCAATGGTCCGTGAGGTCGTTCACCAGGTTGTTCGTCGCGTGCGCGAGCAACAACCCAACCGTAAGTACCAGCCAACCACCGAAATCGAACAACCCGTCGCGCCACGCCAGCAAACCCGCCAGCGCCGCAGACACGAAAGTCATCACGAGCACGGCCGAGCGCGTGGCAATGAGCCAACGCGAAATCACGTCCAGAGCCTGCCACTCCTCAGCCGAGATGCGAGGAATCACGCGCACTGCTTTTGCCCACATCGCTATGTTGACCATCGGAGCTCTCCCGGTGTTCTCCGCCGTACACTACCCGATCGCCACAAGGGGGCAAGTGCCCCGTACTTCGGGGGTAAAATAAGCGAAGAGGCCGCTTCGCACTGGCAGATGACCTCCCTCCACTTTTTTCTTCCAAAGCAGCCGTCCAAAGACTGTCGAGACATCGCAGGCTAAAGATGACCCTGTCCACCTTTGGGTCGGCCCGCGGTACATTGTCTTTTCGTCTCATCCAGCCCGAGTCAATGCAACCCTTCGCGTTTCTGTTCTTACGCTCGAACACCCGAAACTCCTTGCGCACGCTCAATTGCCCTGGCCCAGCGTTTCGGCGATGTCGGGTTTTCCAACCGCTCGAGCCGCCGTTGCTTGCACGCGTCGCCGCCCTGTGTTAGCGGCTTGAGCCGCGTTGTGGTCGCATAGCTCAGCTGGTTAGAGCGCCTGCCTCACATGCAGGAGGTCCGTGGTTCGAGTCCACGTGCGACCATTGTTGCCGGACTGTGCCATGTCTGCCCAAGGCCAGGGCAGGAGTTCGCATTGGCCCGTGGCGCGATTGGCTTCTACCTCCGTCGGCACTTAGTGCAGGGGGATGCTTTTTCCAGCGGCGCCCAACTTGAGGGTCGATCGTGTTCTCGATCCCATGATTGCAGGTCGAGTACAGCTCAGGCAAAATGGGTAGCCAACGCGCCTCACCAGTCTGTGGCCTGGCGCAAATCGGGGATCGCCAACGTAGAATCGCGCAACCGCGTTTTTTCCCAGCCTTCTACCGAGCGTTGGCGCAGGAGTGTTTGTCCGCACTCTTGCGAAATCTCATAGGTGGCACTCAAGTTGCGCCGGTCTCTTGTGTGAACGACCCTGCGGGAGCGTGCGGAAGCGAATCCTCTTTGTTCCGGTCGCAGACTGAGACGGTGAGAGGAGGCCCTTCCCTAGACCCTTTCCCCACTGTCGGGGAAGTCGGGGCAAAGGGCTTTCAGAGAAGCACACGCCACAATCCAAACTGCGGCCACAACCTCGATCGCAGCAAGCACGGCGTGCTGAACGACCCTTATAGGCGCCCCCAGCTTGCTCGCGTCACGCGTATTCGAGCGACGAGCTTCGCAAGACTGGGGACGCCGCTACTGAAGGGATAGGGAAGCCTGGCCGTGAGCATGGCTATGCTCACCCCAACACCACTTGGGCGCGAGGGGCCGATCGTATCCACGGGACACGCAAAGCTCATGCGGGCTCCCAACTCGCCTTCAACTTAAAATCTCGGCGGCATCGTTTTCTCCCTGCTAACCCGGACCGCGCATTTGCGCGCCCGCGATCGCGAACGCGACGGTTTATCCCGTTCACGCCGCGCGTGCCCCTTGTCCGCAGCAACACCTCTGCGCAGTAACAAAGCCTCAGTCGCCGAGCCCCTCGTACATCCTCCAATCCAACGCCGCCTTCGGCCTTACCCCTAGCCAGGTGAATTCATGCGGCGCCGAACCAAACACGGAGGCACCCGCGACCACACTAGGCCCCCAATTGGGGTTTCCAACTAACACCTATCGTTTCGTCCGCTCCCAAGCGATTCGCGGTCCGATTTTTTGGTGGGGGTCTCGTGTTCTCCCGCATCATTGACGGGTAGAGCTCGAATGTCTGGCTCGTTTTCCGACACGTGGGTGTTTTGCCTCAGTAACGGGTAGTTGGAGGCGCCGAGCCTTCGTCATCGATCACCGGAACATTCGCTGCCACACGTGCTCGGCGTGGCGGAAGCGTTCGCCACGCAACCGAGTCACGGCGGCCCCTACACGGGGACTTGCCTTGCTTTAAATCTCGGGATCATTCGCGGGCCGAGCTCCCAGAGAAGAGAACTGCCAATGCTCTCTTCTCTTCCCTCTCGTCTCCTGCAGTTCCGAGCGGTCAACACCGCTCACCCTCCTAGAAGGCGACGGAATGTTTCCCCGAGGTCGTCTTTCCTTTGAGGTCCGTGACAGAGCCTTGATCACAAGGCCGACCCAACCTGATGGAGCTCCCTCATCGTCGCGGCGCACGCCGCGCCTATGGCCGCTGCCCTTCCCCTCGAACGATGCTCGGGCAGCACGTGGTTGTTTTCGCCCGCGGGGCCAAGGCTCATTGGGGCGAAGTGCGGCGTTCTGTCCACAAGGCGCATCCGCCTCGGAGGAGCATCTGCGGCGTACGCAATTCCCACTGGCGGCTTCGCCCGGTGCGACCAACCCATCGACCGCAAGTTCAAACGTGCCGGTGGGCACGGAGTACCCCCGGTGAGCTAGCAGCGAGTTCTCACTGAAGGATTCGAAAATTTGGCTTGATCGTCACCGGCCCACACCTTAGCGTGCATTGTGATGGTTCAATCGCGAGGGACTCAACCTTGTTTGGGCACCTGTGGCCCGCGATGCAGATCATCAACGGAGAGGAGCGAAGAGTTTCTGTGATGACGGAAAGGCGAGCTGTCACGTGTTTTCGATTGGGCTGGGGCGTGTTTTTGACATTTTTGTTCTTCGCAACTCCCGTTCCAGCGGCGCCGATTCCGAGTGCGTCGCTTAACGTCCCGGCTGAGATTCCCATCGGAGAGTCGTTCTCCTTCACTGTAACTTTCGATAACTCATCCCTGACCGATGCGGGCTACGGCCCATACATTGACCTCGAGCTCCCTACAATCGGGGCCGACGGTGCCGGTTCGGCAACGGACGACGGGATTGTATTCGTTTCCGCGACCTACCTTTCGTTTCCCGTGAATGTCCAGGTTCTGACCTGTCCGGTTGCTTCCCATCCCTACACCGGTCTTGCCGTAAGCTGCACGGCGGGCAACCAGTACGTCGTGATGGAGCTCCCATTTGGCAGCTTCACGAGCGACCAACCGCCCGCCTCCATCACGGTGAATGCTTCACTGAGCAATTTGGCGGATTTGGGCGTGCCCCTGACGATCCGCGCGAAGCCTGGCTTTCGGTACGGCGCAGACCCACTCGACAATCCAGGGTCGGACCCGCCCATCACCGGAACGACGCAAAGCGCAGACGTCACTCCGACACTCCTAACGTTATCGAAATCGTACATCGGCCCGGAAAACGAGACGGCCACCGGCCCTAACTTCCCTCGGCGCTACACCGTCACGGTGGATGTTGCCAATGGGCAGACCGTCTCCAACCTAGACGTACGTGATTTTCTTCCTCCGAATGTCGCATTCCTTACGGTCGTGTCGATCAGCCCAGGCTCGGGGAGTGTCATGTTGTCTCCTCCGAGCGGCGTTCCTTCGAACCCCCCAAACAACGAGTTACGGGTACGCTACCCTTCCATCGTTGGCGGACCAGGCGCGGATGCGACCGTTGTCTTCGAATTTTTCGTGCCTCAGTTAGATGCCAGCGGGAACCCAGTAATCAACCCAAACTCAGGTGACGACGCAATCTCCGCCAATGAGGCGCGCGCGGAAGGGGATTGGGTTCCAATTGACAGTCGCGATCCCACCACGCATGTCACGCGCGACCCGGCCGGTCCGGAGCACATCCTCAATGATCGGTCGGTTGCTGTCCAAAAGTCGGCAACGATCGTAACGGACACGGGTCCCGCAGGTCCTTCTCCTGGGGACGTACTGGAGTACACGCTCGAATTCCAAATTTCCGATTTCTTTGCTTTTCGGAACCTGCGCATCGAGTATGACCAGCTATCCGACGGGCAGCGCTTTGACAGCACATTTACCCCAACGCTGTCGGTGACCGAAAACGGTTCGACCACCTCGGGACCGTTCGACGCCAGCAACTACTCGGTCACCGTGAACAGTCCCGGCACCGGCACCTCCGATATCTTCTTCGATATATCCGGAGAGCTCATCCTGCGGGGCTTTTCCGGGATGCTTCTCGGCGGTCTCGTCCCCGATGGTGGGTCACCTAACGACGGGCCCACGGTTGGCACTATACGCTACCGCGCCTACATCCTCGACCAATACTCGGACAATTTCCCCTCTGGCGACCCGAGCTTGAACAGCGGGGATAGTCTTTCGAACTCCGTTCGCATTGTCGGTGACGTGCTCGACAACGCGGCACTGACGCCAACCGGCTTCAACGAGGACGATGGGAGTAGCGCTGGTTTCACGATCGCAATCGGGTCGCTCGCGAAGTCGATCTACGCGCGCAACGGGGTGGTCGGGCCGGTGACACAAATAGCCCCAGGAGACACCGTGACCTTTCGGCTGCAGTATCAAATACCCACGGGCGACGTGGAGAACTTACGCCTGGTGGACTGGCTCCCCTTGCCCGTTCTAAACGCAACCGAAGTAACGACGTTCAACGACACCACCTCCGCGACACCGCCTGCTGCGGGGGCGGCCCATTTTGGTCCAGCCGACACGTTCCGTGCGCTGTCGGGCATCGTGCCCACCCTGACCACGGATGCCACCGGGAATTGGGTTCAGTTCAGCTACGGTACCTTCGCTAACCCCGCCAATACATCCGCTGTGGTGGACGTGCTGTTCACCGTTACGGTTTCCGCTGCTCCTTTCGCCGACGGTCTTTACTTGACCAACCAAGTTCGAGCGTTGGAACAAAATACTACCGTCCAGACCACAACCACAGATGCCATCGTCCAGTTTCAACTAACGGAGCCGGTCATCCGTTGGTCGAACATTAAAGGTGCCGTCGCCAGTTCGAATCCGGCCGCAACGTTCAGCCCGGCAGCTGTCGGACCCGTGACTTTCACTGCGCCTGGCAGCGGCTGCCCGCGATTTTCCGGAACCATTCACTCAAATGGACTTAGCGCGAATCCCGTGCGCAGCGACGTAGCCAACGTGGATGCTGGCGATTTGGTTACCTTTGCCATCATAGTGGAAAACACGGGGACAGGGTTGCACGGCGCGTTCGACATCAGGCTGCGCGACACGCTGCCGCCGGGATTCTCCATTCCTTCGGGCGGACCGAACTTGTGCGTTACCGACGGAACCGGGGCGCCCATTTCTTATGTGAGCCTCGGTGGAGGATTATTCGATCCCGCGGGGGGAATCGAGCTTGTCGACCCAGGACCTACGTCAACACCCGCCGGCGCATTAGATCCCTACGACCCAACAAACGGGCGGAACATCGCGGTGGTGACCTTTGACCTGCGGCTGGATGGTCCGGGCGACACCACGCCGGTGGCACCGCGGCAAACCTTGGTCAACACTGGAACTTTGTTCAACTACGCTGGAACGGAAGCGGGCCCAGATCATACCCTGACCGACGCCAACGATACGGCTTCCGCCGTGGTCGCTTCCCCGGCAGTGCAGAAGTCAATCCAGTCCGTGGTTCCGAACGGCACTGGGGGCTCCAGTGTCACCGCGGGCGATGTCATTACGTATTCAATCAACGTCACTTTGCCAGAGGGACGAACCCCGGGTTTAACCCTCACCGACCGCCTGCCAGCAGGGTTCGAATACGTATCAGGCTCTCTCACCGTGATCCCCGGAACCTTCAATGGCTCGGTCACTTCTTCCCCTTCCGTAACGACCTCTGGCAGTATTTCTACCGGGCAGCTTGTGACCATCAGCTTTGGCGACGTTTTGGTCAACGCCGACAACGATTCGACCAATAATACCTTCCAGGTGACGCTAGCGGCTCTCGTCCGCAATGTTGCTCAGAACTCTGGCGCGTCGAGCCCGCAAACCAAGACCAATCGGGTGGATTTGAATTTTACCGGCAATCCCGGCGGGGCGGTTACTTCTACGGTCAGCACGACGTTCCGGGAGCCACGGTTAACCCTGAGCAAGAGCATGAGCCCGCCGAACCCTGACGCTGGAGACGTGGTTACGGTGACGTTAACCGTAACAAACACCGGCACCTCGCAGGCGCACGACGTTGTGCTTTCGGACACGTTGCCGGCTGATCTGTTCGATACCACCCCGACCGTATCGGTCAACGAGGGAACGACGCCATCGGGGTTCACGTACTCCTACACGGCTCCGACCGTAACGTACACCGGAGGCCCGATTCCCGCTGGCGCCATCCGCACGTTCACGTTCACCACTCGTGTCCGCAGCGATGTGGTAACCGGCTCAACTTACGTCAACGGTGCTAGCGTTTCTGGGGACTCGCAGGCTGGCTCCGTTTCTGAGCAGCGCACAACCACAGCCAATGCCACTGCCAGCGTCTCCGTGCCGTCAACCACCGCAAGTAAGGATGTTTTCGCGACGTCTGAGCCGAGCACCGACCCTGGGGACGCGAACGCCAACACCAACCCACCGGTTGCCATCGGCGAAGTGGTTACTTTTCGGCTGAACTTCACCTTACCGGAAGGCGTCACGCGCTCGGTGACCTTGGTCGACGCTCTGCCGCCTGGACTGCAACACATCCCGGGCACGGCCTACTTGTCGCGCAACAGCCTTGCCCTCGTCAGTGCAGCCGATCCGGGTGGGATTAACGCGGCTGGCACGGGCGTCCCAGTTGCTGTCACGATCACTGGTACTTCTGGAGAAGTCACGCTCGACCTTGGTGACGTGACAAATAGCGATACGGACAATACCACGCTCGAACAGTACACCCTCACGCTGAGTGCCGTCGTGGAAAACATTGCGACGAACAATGCAGGCACGAGCTTGGTCAACGTTGGCCGTATCCGTTTCCTCAACTTCAATGGCGTACAGCAACAAGTGAACACGAACACACGGACCGCTCATGTCGCGGAGCCTGTGATTCAGGTCAGTAAATCGGCAAATCCCACGAGCGTGCAGGGAGGCGACACGGTCACGTTCACCCTCACGATTGCCAACTCCGCATCCGGAACCAACGCAGCAAGCGCGTTCGACTGGGTCATCACCGACCCGTTACCAGCTGCGTACGTTTCGCCAGCCGTCGCTTCGGTCGATCCTGGCGGATCCGGTGCCTCCGCGGGCGCATCGTTCGCGGGCAACACGCTCACGGTCACGGTCGATCGACTCGATCCAGGAGAGACTGTCACCGTCACATACACGGCCACGGTCGATCCAGGAGTGCCCTACAACTTGGTGGTCACGAACACTGCTGCTGCAACTGCGACAAGCCTGCCAGGGACAAACGGTACTGGCGGGGTAACACCTGGAGCATCAGGATCGCCCACGGGCGAGCGCACAGGCAGCGGAGGGGTCAACGACCTGACGGCGTCGGACAACGCCCAGGTTACCGCACAAGGCCCGGTGCTGTCCAAGATCACAGTCAACCCACAAAGCTACGTCCCGGTGGAGGGTACCGCGACATTTCGCATCGTCGCCGGAGTTCCTACGGGCATGACCAACAATCTGGTGATTACGGATACGTTGGCGAGCGGCTTAGGGTACGTGCCTGGCTCGCTCTCCGTCGTTTTGCCACCGGGAGCCACTGCCTCGAACTCGCCGCTTACAGACACGAACCCCTCCTTTTTCACACAATCCGGGTCCGTTCTGCAGTTCAACTTCGGTAACCTTAACGCCCCAAGCCCTGGCAACATCGAAATCAGCTATGACGTTCGCGTACAAAATATTTTGGCCAATCAGGACGGCACGTTGCTCGGAAACTCAGCCGTCATGACATTCCAGGATCCCAATACCTTGGGGACTGTCACCGTGGGCCCGGTATCGACACCTGATCCGGTGCGAGTGGGCGAGCCGAATTTGGACATGACCAAAGTCGTTGTGTCTGGCGGCGTGGGAGCCGATGCCGGAGACACGGTGCGCTGGCGTGTGCAGATCGGAAATGTTGGCCACACGACGGCCTATCGGTTGGATTGGCGAGACACACTGCCGAATGGCCTCTACCAAATCAGCAACGTGACGGTGACCCCCTCGGGCGGCAACGTTTTCCTCAACGGAACCACCACCACCGTGACTGCCGCGCATGCCGTGATCAGCACGACGACGAATACGAACGACACGATCTCGTTGCCTCTACTGCAAATGGAGGCCGGAGCGTCGCTGGAGGTCGAATTCGATTCCGTCCTGATGAACACGGTCACACCAGGGCAAGTGCTCAACAACGTCACGAGGGGAACTTACACCAGCCTCGTCAGCGGCGGGCGCGACAGCTCTAGCAATGGCGGAAACGTTGACGATGACGACGATTCCCAATTGAACAACTATGCGGAGTCGGCAAGCCAGGCCATCACGGTAGCGTCGAGCGTAGCCGTGGATAAGAACGTTTCCGCGCCCAGTTACACTATCGGCGAAGAGGCGGAGTACACCGTGCGTATCGATGTGATCGAAGGCACGGTTCCAAATTTGGTCCTGACCGACGTTTTGCCGGTTGGCCTGAGCTACACCAGTCACACAATCTCGTTTGGCAACATGGGTATGGTCGCCGCTAACCCAGCCTACAATACTCGCCTCGGTACAGGGCAAACGGTGAAATTCCAGTTTGGGGACCTGGTCAATCCTGCCAACGGCATTCTCACGGATGATTTTGTAGAGGTGCAAATCCGTGCTCGTGTGGACAACGTCCCTGCAAACCAAAATGGCACCGTCTTGCGCAATGGGGAGCAAGCTGAGGGCTCGACCGTAACGGTTGAATACGGAAGCGGAGCACCGACGACAGTGACGTTCGATCACGATGCGGGTACGCCGGGAATTCAAGGTGTCCCCATTATCGTCGTGGAGCCGGAACTGGAGTTGGAAAAGACTGTCAGCCCAGCGAACCAGTCGTTAGGAGACGAAGTCACTTATACGATTACGGTGCGCCACCTTGCCACCAGCACGTCGACCGCTTACGACATCGTCATCCAAGACACGCTACCGAGTGGGCTGGCCTATGTCGCTGGCTCAGCGACGTTGCCCCCCGGAGATGTAACGGTTTCTGGCCAGACACTGACCTTCCGCGTTTCCTCGCTCACCGTGGTCGCCGGTTCGACGACGTTGACCTATCGCGCACGGGTGGAGCCGGATGCGGTCGTAGGAGCGCAACTGAGCAACAATGCCGTAATGACTTGGGCCAGCCTTCCGGGGGCCACTGGTGCGCCCGATAGCGGCCGTACGGGCGATGGCGGTTTGAATGATTACACGACCAGTGACTCCACGCCCGTTACGGTAGGCGGCACAGCCTTCATCGAGGCGGTCAAGCAAGTCGTTGACCTCAACGGAGTCGAGGTCCTGCCGAACGATCTGCTCGAGTACACGGTGGAACTAATCAACGGGTCGGAGCCCGTGGACAATGTCGTCTTTACCGATGTGCTCCCGACGTACGTGACGTATGTTGCAGGTACGCTGACATCGACCGCAGGTACCGCTTCGTTCAGCAGCGGGACGATTACCGTCAGCGTCGCGAGCCTGGCGCCAGAAGAGACAGTGACGGTCACCTTCCTCGTTGTCGTGAACCCAGGCACGCCGAAAGGAACGGTCATCGCGAACCAAGGGATTGTCGACTCGAACCAGACGAGCCCGGAGCCGACAGACTGGGACGGCAACGACGCCAACGGCGACCAGCCTACCGTTGTCATCGTCAAGAACAGCGCGCGAGGAAGGCTGCGGGCCACCAAGACCGCGAGTTTGCTCATGGATACCGTGCCACCCTCGGGCACAATCAATACCGGAGATACCGTTCAGTTCACCGTGACCCTGTTCAACGATGGACCAGTGACCGTAGAACAAGTAAGGTTCTCGGACGTTGTTCCAGCCGGTCCGCCGGGAATCGTCGTCACAGCGGTGAGTACGACCCAGGGCACGACGCCTCCTCCCTCCAACAACGTCGTCATCTCGGACATTGGCTCCATCGACCCAGGGGCATCCGTAACCATTACGATCGTCGGAACGGTCAATGGTGACGGACTCATTTGCAACCAGGGTATAGTCCAAGCACGCCAACCGAGTTCGCTGAGCACCGACGAGAACGGCAATCCACTCGATGGCGCCCAGCCAACGTGCGTGAATGCAGCACCGGCCGGCGAAGTTGGCGAGCCGGAGTTGGTGACGGACAAGTCCTGGCGGCTTGTTTCTGACACCAACCTGAGCGGTGGAGTCAATCCTGGGGAGGTTCTGGAATACACATTGGCGGTTGTGAACCGAGGATCCAGCACGGCAACCGACGTGCGAGTGGACGACACCTTGGCTTCGGGGATCACGCTCATACCGGGAAGCGTCACCACCAGTCAGGGCTCAGTGGTGAGTGAAAATCCGCTTTTGGTCAATGTCGGCATCCTCGAGCCTGGTGGAGTGGCCGTCGTGCGTTACTTGATGACCGTCGATTCTGTTTCGCCCGGAACGGAGGTCACCAACACGGCCATAGCGCGGAACGCGGAAGGGGATACCGCTTCTGCCTCCGCCAGTTTCACGGTGCAAACACCGTTTATTGATCTTGCCATCGAAAAGTCGCACTCAGCAATGTTCCGCGTGGGTCAAAACGGAACCTATACAATCGTTGTGCGCAACGTCGGTATGCTTCCAACCAATGGTCCGATTACGGTTGCAGACACCCTACCAAACGGGCTCACCTATGTTTCCGCTAACGGCACGGGCTGGTCTTGCGGCGTCAGTGGTCAGACGGTCAGTTGCACGTACACGGCAAGCTTGCCACCAGGACAAAGCCGGACAGTTGTGCTCGAAGTCGCTATCGGCAATGCTGCCTACCCAACCGTAACGAACGTTGCGCTGGTGCAAACAGCCGGCGATGCCAATAGCGCAAACAACACTGCCTCTGATGCAACCCTAGTCCGACTTGCGCCAGCGGGAGCGCCACCCGACTGTGGCGTGGATTTGCGCAAGAGCCACACGGGAACAATCGAGCCCGGCGCTGAGTTAACCTACACGCTCGCCTGGACAACCAACTGCATGGAGCCGCTCGTCGACTTGATTCTTACCGACTATCTACCCTCCGCGTTCGACATCATTAGCGTGACGACGAGCGACGGTACGGTCACACTCAGTGAGCAGACCGTTACCATCCGCATCCCCAGCTTGCCTCCTGGCCCCGCGCAGGTGGCCACCATTCGAGTTCGGGTGAAGTCCGATGTAACCAGTGGAGCGCGAATCGAGAACACTGCCGTGATCGAAGATGTATTTGGCCGCCGTTACTCTGCTACAGATTCGGGCCGTGTGCGTGGCCTGCTGACCACGCGAAAGCGGTGTTTCCTACGGGCACAACGCTACGCCGCGCCTGGACGCTACATCACTTACACCAACCGTTACTGGAGCCTGGACCCGGGTATGCGTCGAGTATCCCTCGAGTTACCTGAATGGCTCGAAGTCCAGTCCATCTACCCAGAACCGTCTCAAGTCGATGGAAACTTATACGTCTGGGACGAACTCCCGCCGACTGCGGGTAAAGTACGCATCACCACGAAGGTTTCACTCGATGCGCCAGACGGACTCCTTCTCCCGGCGATCGCGGAGGTAACAGACAGTGGTGGGGCCGCCGAGGTCGGGCGCTGCACACACGAGTCGGTTGTACGCCGACCGCAACGCTTGTTCGGCACGCTCAAGGGGAACAGCAAAATTTTCTCCAACGCAGCCATGGTGTACGGTGCCCGGTATCGCAATGCCGTTGAACCCATTCACCTGACGCTCGTCCTCCCACCAGAGGTCGAGTTGCTGAGCGCCGTCCCGGAACCGGTGCGTCGCGACGGCAACAACTTGTTCTTCGAGAACCTGCCACCTCCTGCGGGGATCGTGAAGATCAAGGTTCAGGTTGGTGACCTACCGCCTGGAACGTTGCTGACAGCGGGCATGACGTTGACGGATGCCACAGGCGTTGTCGTGAACGCGCAACACGTTACCGAAATTCGCCAACCGAGCCCCTGAGACCCTGGTGCGCATGCACCCCAATGTGTGAGGGTGGCAAGAAGAGTTGGTCACTCTTTTGCTGCCCTCACGCGGCCGCCGGCGATCAGGAAAAGGGCCCAGTGGAAGAACGATTGATTTTCGTTCACAGCGGTGCGTGTGCTTCTGGCGTCCGCTCACTCACTCGCTGCTGCCGGACGCCGGTCAAGTCAAGTGGGGTCACCCAGCAACGATCCAAAATTGCACGACCCGGTCCCTCACCAACCCGATCAGACACTGGGGCCAAACCCAGAGCTTACTCGATGTACCCTAGGGCGCGAAGCCGCTCCTTGGTTGCCTGATCTACTGCATCGGTTGCCGAGCCTTTGGCGCGAATCTCTCCTTCCACGGCAGGTAGCCGCGCGTAACGTCGGCGTTTTTCGAGAGCCTCGAAGTTGCGCGCCCCCGGCAAAAAGGCCTGACGCAAGATGGATCCAGGAATACCTTCCGGCAAAGGCACGTCGGCCAAAGCCAGTAGGGTGGGCAGCACATCGAGTGGGCTTACGGCGCCGAGATCTACGCCCGCTTTGATTGCGGGGCCAGCCAGCAGAATGAGTGCAGAATCGGCGGCTTCCTTGCTTTCATGAATACCCCGCGGACCTTCATTCTTCTGGTTTGCCTCAAACCCGTGGTCAGACAAGATGACCAAGTGGGACTTGACGTGCGCCCGACGGAGAACGTCAGCAATAAAGCCGTCAACGTTTCGTATGTGCTGACGAACCTCGTTGCCCCCGAGTCCTTCTTGGTCCTGCGCGTCCCACGCCATGTGAGACACGCGATCAAGGCCATTGAGGTAAATGAGCAGTGTCTCCACAGGAACCACCTGGTGCGCTTGGTAGGCGAGCATCAGCATGGTTCCATCCAGTTGAGCCGCATCTGCAGCAGAGAGGACTTTCGGCAGCGCCTGCCGCCGTGAAATCCGGACCTGACCTACCAGTTCCAATGGATACGTTGGTGGAGCCTCGTTACCCGTGGCTCGGCCGTACGTAATTGCGGACAAACCCGCCACCTCGGCTTCGAAGTAACGATCGGTCACGAGAAAACCCCGGATCTCCTCTGGAGGATACGAGAACCACCAGTTCACCACGCCCACACTTTTTCCGGCCTGGGACACAATTTCCCAGAAGGCTGGGACTTTTCGATTTGTCGATCGGAACAGCTCCCAACCCCGGTCCGCTTTGAACACAAAGCCGTGAATGCCGTGGGTATTGGGTAGAGCGCCCGTGGCAAACGTCGTCCAAATGGCGGGCGACACCGGCGGTAGGCCCAGGTCGGAATTGCGTATGGTCCCTACAGCCGCTCGTCCATACAACTCCCGCAACGCAGGGATTTCTCCTTGGGCCATCAAACGGGATACCATACGACTGTCCAGCCCATCGATACCGAGGATAATCAGCTTTGGCGATGGGGACGAATCTCTTCGCAGCAACCAAACGGACGCAGCGAACAGCGCCGCAAACAAAGCAACAACAACGATGAGCAACTTCCGCACTGGACCGACCTCTAGAACCTGTACCCCGAGAAGCCACCAACCACAACCCCAGCATAAAAAGCCCGTGGCCACTCCCTTTGCTTGACACTGCGCAGTCGGTCCGGCCCACGGCGCTCGAAGCCAAGCCTGGCGATGGGGGCGGGCGCAAGGCCGTCCAAGCGGCTCGCGACACGGCGGCTCGCAACCGGAGACGGGATGGCAAGCGTGCTCCATTTGCCGCGCACGCCAAGCCAACCCGCACGACGCAGGAGAGGCAGTGATCCAGGCAGTGATCCAGGCAGTGCCCAAGTTGGCCCCGAGAGAGAGAAGCCCATGGTCTCATGATCACGGCGGCGTGAGAAAGAATGCAGAAGCCGACCTTGAGGCGGCTCATCAGGCACTCGCTGTTTGGAAGGCCCAGGTGTAGGCCCCACAGTTGAACCCGCGCCGACCGTGACTGGTCACGAAGCGTGCCTGCCAGTATCACCCATTAATGTCATTCAGAGTACCGCCAAACCCCCACGCAGCTCCTATCCGATAACGACCCCGAACAGGGCGCGCCCGCACTGAACCGCTGCCGACACTCCTAGAGCAATCGCAACGCAACGGTCCTCTTGCGGTTTGCTGCGAAACCAGCCACACGAAGCCCCAAATGCACTCTTGCTCGGCACGGCTCGCTCCAGAGCAAGCTACTGCCGTGAAAATGGTCACCAAAAAGCCAGAGCCAACTACCCGTTGCTTCCGTGCCTGTGGCACTCTGCTAGCGCCGTGACCCGTCGCACCCTATGTAAGAGTCCCTTCATCGAATAGAAAGGCGCTCATGCCCTCGGTTGGAACGTTGTTGCGAGTCGCACTCGGCGGCGCCATTGCTGCGACCGCCGGCGACCTCTTACAACTCTCCATTGCAACGGAGATCCTTCGGCTTCCAGAGAGGCTGCTAGGCAGCCTCCTCCTTGTCGGAACAGTGCTCGGCGTTTTGGGAATCCCGCAGTACGCCTATGGCTATTCGGCAAGGGCTGCACTTGCCCTTAGCAATCGGCGCCGCTGGAAACTGGTCACCATCCATGGGGGACACTTGTTTGCAGCATTCGGTTGTGCGGTGCACGGGGCAACGGGGCTATTTCTCTCCCTGGTTCCCAGGCGGGGGCATGCAGTAGATCCATATCAGGGCATCCTGGAATCCGGTCCTATTCTGCTGAGCCTCTGGGGGATCGCAGCGCTCGCTTTTCTGGCGGCGACTCTAGCTGAGGTATGCCTCTGTCGGAACTGGCGAGAACGAGCATTCAATCCATTGGTACTTACGCTGGCCATCGTTCTCATCGCTGAGCTTTTCCCCCCCGAGCTCGGCCACATCGTTGGGCCAGCCTCAGTTAACATCGCTCACGTGTTTTTCTTCGCTTTCCACTTACGGCAAGCCAACACCAAACATCGGGACAACTGAACCCGTGTAGTTTTGCCCGTCTCGTTTTGCGCCCCACGTCGGCACAGAACGCGTCGCCGGGGAGAGAGTGACCTTCATCACCTCAGGTCCGCGCTTTGTCGAAACAAGAGCTTTCGTGGGGGAACGAAAAAACGAGTGGCACTGTCGAGCGACAAATTGTCGTCTGGTCCGCGTGGTCCCACCCGCCCACGCCGTGCCTCCCTGCCCAGCTCGCCCCAGCTCAGCACGCTCTCGTCATTTCACGGACCCGCCCGCGAACATGTTGTACTAGGGCGGGAGCCGAGACGGAGCGCGAGGACTTAGGCAGCTTCCCAAACGATTCGCTCCCTAACGTCGGGACAGAAGCGATTACCATCGCCTGCCTTAGTCACGAGCTCCCCCGGCCTACCCACAGGCGGCTAGGCCCACATCGTTTCTCGGCCGACGATCCACCGCCCGCCCCCTTTTATTCTGGGAGATGGGCGTAGACGTAGCCCAATTTCCCGCCAGGGTCACCCTCCTGTTGTACCCGGAACCCAATGCTCTGCAGCCTTTCAACGAGTTCCTGCGGCGAATGCCCTGGTACCGCGTGCCACTCGATCGCCATTCGGCGTACGCGCCGCAACACCGATTCCGAAGCGGTCAGTACAATGTCGTACTCCGCGCCCTCGCAATCGATTTTCAGCAAATCGCATCGCTCGATGGAGTTTCGCGTGAAGATCTGCTCCAACGTTGTGCAACGCACCCAGATCGTCTGTTCGTCGCTGGTGGTAGCGGGAACCAATCGGTTCAACACCTCTGCACGGGTCAGTGCTAGCCGTTGTTCACCCTCACGAGCTGCAACCGCAAGCGGGAACACCTGCACTCGCCCGGCAAGCTCGCTGGCGCGAGCGTTTTGCCACAGATCCGCAGCCGCTACCGGGCTAGGCTCAAAGCAGTACACCACACGCGGCCTAAACTCTTTTGCCACGTACAAAGCGAACACTCCCACGTTCGCCCCAATGTCCAGCACTGTCGCTTCCGGCTGAAGAGGTGGCCGGCGAACCCGGTAGCAGTCGTGCCGCCAAACCTCATTGTACAACCCCATCAATGGCACACTGCCGTGAGCACGGAACTCCACGCCATTTCGCAACACCAAGCGCTGGACATCCCCGTCGACCCAGTAGGCCCGAAACACATCGGTCCAATTGACAACCTCCCATGCGTATCGAAGCGCCCGGAGCGCCTTGAGGGGACGGACCTTCCTGATCGGCATAGGAACGTCCATACTCGTCCTGTCCACCCTTTGCTACTGCCGGAGAGTGAAAGGCCTGCCAGCGCAAGGGTGTGGCCACACGCGCCCCCAACTTGGACTTTCCGTTGAACTGGCAAGTCTCCCGCAGGAAAACCTTCCCTCGCTCACAGTTACGACCTCGACCTCACGTGAAAACTTCGCCCGATCACCTGGCAAAAGTGGTCGGCCGCGTTATCCACTTTCGGGCCTGCTCGCCAGATGCGCGGAAGCGTAACGCAATGCATTGACACTTATGACGCAGAGCGTTAAAAGGTGGCGCGGGAGGACGGTCCATGGCAACGAAAGCGGCAGTCAAGCGGGCACCACAGCACGGCCAAGGGTGGATCGCCGAGGCGAGCACGATCGTGCGCCGCGTGCAATCGGGGATAAGCTTGGGCGACGAGGCTCTTCGCGCCTGGAAGACATTTCGCGAACGATGGCAGCGGCTTGCCACGGGGCTTCGGCGTGAAAGTGCGGCTTTTTCTCGTGATGTGCAAAAAGAGCTTCGCCGGCGGGTCCGAGACGTTCGAGCTCAAACCCAGCCGTGGCTACAGCCGTTGGAAAAAAACGCACAGCGAGCGATCGTGGCCTTGCGCAAGCGCACGGAGGAACTAGAGAAAGCCGCGCGTCGCGGAGCGCATCGGATCTTGGTCGATCAACTCGAGGTGGCCCCGCGTAAAGAGGTAGAGCAGCTACGGCGTCGGCTTTCCGAGTTGGAAAAACAGCTCAGCCGGCTTGCGAAGCCGCGAAAGGAAAAGGCGCTGCGCGCGGTACCGACGAACATTCCGCCAGCAGCGTAAGAGCTTCCTGGCCCCTCCCTTCCCTCCCGACCCCGCACGAGGGGGGTGGTTCCGCACGACCCCTCGGGCCATTCCCCTCGTGCTCCCTACCCTTGAGATTTTCCCCAGCCTCCGCCTCCGGGGGTCTCTATACGGAGGCGATCGCCAACACCCAGCATCACGCTCGCCTTTGCGGGAAGAAGTCGCTCGCCGTCTCGCCCTTTCTGGGCATGCCGGCGTAACCAGTTCCGGCCGCGTCGCGCTGCGCCGCCGCCCCACAGTCCCCAAGGCGGGTGGCGCCGTCTTTCCGTGAGAATAGAAGCGGTAACGGGCGCTAGCGCTTCGATCTCTCGCACGATGCCGTCGCCGCCGGGATGGCGCCCTTTCCCACCCGAACGCCGCCGAATGGAGTAACGGGTCACCCGCAAAGGAAACTGCGCCTCTACGGCCTCGATGGGGGTGTTCATGGTGTTGGTCATGTGGGTGTGCACGCCAGAAGCTCCCGGCAGGTGGGGCCCGCCGCCGGCGCCCCCACCAATCGTCTCGTAGTACGCGAACTGCGTGTTCGGACCTGGCACCACCCCTCCGATTGCAAGGTTATTCATTGACCCGCAGCTTGCCGCCGGTACGGTGTCAGGCGCGGCTCGAGCGAGCGCCCGCAAGATTGTGTCCACAATCCGTTGCGAGGTCTCGACGTTTCCCGCCGCAACGGCGGCGGGAAATGTTGCATTGACCACGGTTCCTTCGGGGGCCAGAAGCCGCACCGGGCGCATGAGCCCCGCGTTCGCGGGGATCTCTCCCCGTGCCAGCAACTGAAGGCAATACAGTGCAGCGGCCCAGGTTATCGCCAGGTTGGCATTCACGCCCCCACGAGTCTGCGGCGCCGAACCAGAAAAGTCGAACGTGATCGAATCTCCCCTCACGATGACCGCCACACAAATGCGTAGATCAACATTGCCCATTCCGTCATCGTCCAGGAAATCACGAGCGCGATACACGCCATCGGGCAAGCTCTGCAGCACGGAGCGCAAGCGCCGCTCCGAGTAGTCCTGCAATGCCGCCATTGCGGAGCGGAGGCGTGCCATGCCCACAGCCGATGCGAGCTCCCGAAGGCGCACTGCACCAATCCGTAAAGCTGCGAGCTGGGCAAAGACATCGCCTCGACGCTCGTGCGCCACCCTCGTGTTCGCTTCGAACAAGGTCAAGATGTCCTCGCACAGGCGGCCAGCGCGAACGAGGTGGACCGGAGGCAGGCGCAAGCCTTCCTGGTAGATTTCCTGCGCCAAGCCCATGGATCCAGGAAAGTTGCCACCCATATCTGCGTGGTGCGCGCGCGCCGCTACGAACCCTAGGGGCAGTCTACCGCGCGGGAGATACACCGGTGCCACCAAGGTCACGTCGGGCAGATGCGTTCCCCCGGCGAAGGGATCGTTGAGTAGGATCACGTCACCCCGTCCAGGCTTGCGGCGGGCAAGAGCAGCCTCGACCGCGAGCTGCATCGAGCCCACGTGCACGGGAATATGGGCAGCCTGAGCAACGAGTTGGCCCCTCGCGTCGAACACGGCACAGGAATAGTCGCGCCGCTCCTTTACGTTGGCAGAGAAGCCGCTGCGCCGGAGCACAACCCCCATTTCTTCTGCGACCGCAGCCAGACGGTGACGAAAGACTTCGATCTCGAAGGGGTCCAATTCCCCCCTTGGCGTTTGGCGCACCCGTGACACCACGCGGCTTGTACCTTTGCGTAACCTACCCTGCAAACTCCCCCGCAAGTAGGATATGTTCTCAAAAGCTGGAAGAGGGAGCCATGTTCAAGCTGCGCCGCGTCGGTGTTGACACACTGAGTGAGCACGTCGTGTTCATTCACGAACAAGCTGTGGTGGACGGAAACTTAGGGTTTCGCCCGTTGGACCGTGTCCGGGTTTGGGGACACGACCCTGGAACCGAAAAGACTCACGAGATCATCGGCGTGCTGAACTTCTGCACGAATCAACTCGTGAAATCTGACGAAATTGGGCTCTCGGAGATTGCTTTCCGCGACCTCGGTTTGCCTGAAGGGACTTCGGTTGCGGCAACCCATGCTCCAGCACCGAAAAGTGTCGACTTGGTACGAAGCAAGCTGTGGGGGAATCCCCTAGACGAGTCATCGTTCACCGAGATTCTGCGCGACGTCGTCGAGCACCGTTACTCGAAAGTCGAGCTCTCGATGTTCGTTCTGGCTTGTGCGTTACGACCCATGCAGCTCGACGAACTGGTGGCGCTCACGAAAAGTATGATCTGCACCGGCACCGCGTTGAAGTTTTCTCACGCGCCCATTGCCGACAAGCACTGTATCGGTGGGATTCCTGGCAACCGCACGACCATGATCGTAGTCCCCATTCTTGCCGCGCTTGGTCTCACCGTGCCAAAAACCTCGTCCCGGGCAATTACCAGCCCCGCAGGTACTGCCGATACCATGGCTGTGCTTGCCAACGTGGCCTTCGACCCGCCGGAGCTTTACCGCATCATCGAACGCGCCGGAGCTTGTATCGCCTGGGGTGGAGCACTCGGTCTTGCTCCGGCTGACGACATTCTCATCACGGTCGAGCGGCCCATGGAAATCGACACGGAAGCCCAAATGGTGGCATCAATCCTGTCGAAGAAGAAAACTGCGGGGGCAACACATGTGCTTATAGACATTCCGGTGGGGCCCAGCGCGAAAGTGCGCAATCTTGAACATGCCCAGCGGCTTGCATCGCTCTTTCAAGCCGT
>BEIG01000020.1 GCA_002898795.1 bacterium HR30
GATCGGAACGATGCGGAACTTGCCGAGCCCGAGGTACAGCGAGCGAGCGAAGCCGCGGCGCGAGCGGTCCACGAAAACCAGCACACGTTCACCGAGATAAAACGTGGGCAAGCCAAAAACCCAGCGGCGCTGCGCGGCGGTGTCTCCGCCAGGTTCGACCAGCACGAGTTGTTGCGGCATGTCGGCACCGAGCGCACGCTCCACGTTCACGGTGATGTTCGTGAAGGTGCCCTCGTCGTTCGTGACCGATTCGATGGCTTCCACCCGGCCGACGATCACTGCATCGGCTGCTGCGAAAAGTTCCTCTGGTTCGCCCGGCACGAACGTGGTGGCGTGACTTGGACCGCTGCTCCAAACAATGCAGAGCAAAACGGCCCACCAGAGCGTTCCAGATCGAGGGTGACTTGCTTTGCGATTTTGTCTGCGTGGAAGAATGTGCACAGAGGCTCGACTCCTGACTTGCTGGCAGCAAAGTTTGCACCAAGGAGCCTGTGGCTCAGCGCAACGGGTTGGTTGTGCTTCTCATGGAGCGGACTGCTGCCTCTGTCTCGCGATGAGCACACCTCCGTCAAAATTTGTAACACGCACATGCTGTGCGTTCGGGAAAACATCGATCGTCTGCGGACTCCGACCGCCAACGTCGCGGTCTGGGTATTCGCGGATTGCCATGTCGCGGCGCCTGCGCGCCGCAAATGCCGCAGCACCCTCGCTACCCTAACCGCCAGCCCGCGCGACACTTGCCCGCAGGCGCCGCGCTCGCACGCTCGGAAGGCGAGGGATGATGTCTCCGCCATCGCTGGCGGGTCGTGGAAACCAACGTCCGATGAGGAAATGGCCTCCAAGCTTGGTGTGCTTGCCGTGCTACGGGCACCGCGATTCTTCCGGCAGCGCACAGTTTCGGGATCCCGCTCGGCAGAGCTTGCCGGTCAACTCGGGTTCCAACCCGGCTCTACCGCAGCGAGAACAAGACGTGATCGCGGTTTTGCAGTGCGGAAACGAAGCGTGTCGCGTTCACGAAGGTCGTGTGCCCAGATGTGGAAGCTCTTGCTCGATCTAGCTTTCTAACGCCGCCCGACCATCGGAGCGTCTGGAAACGTTACCGCCTCACTCTCGGGACGTCTCCGATAAAACGGGCCAGTTCCCGTGGCAGCACACTCACACTGCGGGTGCTGGAGGATTCAGTACCGGCTTGCTTGCAACTAGAGGTGCAAACAAAGGAGGCGCTTGGCGAGCCTCCGTCGCTTGTAAGCCCGCCGTTGGTGGCGCCTTGCCCGGCGCTCGGTCATCATCAAGGTAAAGGCATTTTGATCAACTTCTACGACCAACCCGCGGCTGCCTTCGGCTGGGTCGGTTTGGTTCGGTGGCCCGATGATGCCGGGAAAAAAACAGCCCGTGTGTTTCGCCCCCAAGTCGATCGCAATGGGTGCGAACAGGGTTGGCGACCCAGACGCTCCCGTCGATGCACCGGAAGGCAATTCCCGAGGAGACACCGCTGACTTTTGACTCCTGCCCTGCCTGTCGAACGAGCCCATAGGCCTACTCTCTGCAGGATGCCACGGTTCCAAGTCAACCATTTTGTCTGGCCGTGGATTCCCCCAAAAATCGGCCGGACTCTCCGCGGGTTTACTCGGGGAAGCGACGACCCTTGGAGTGCGGAAGCAGGCTTTCTCCGCCCGTACCAGCCGAACTTGCGTGGAAGGCCGACTTCCGCACTCTGCGCAGCATCGGCCACGAGCCGGCGCAGCGAGAGAAAAACCTTACGTGCTACGTCGCGCGCATCACCGTGTCGGCGAAACGGCGGAGGCCGTCTTTGATGCTGTCGGGGTCGAAACCGGGAGGGCCGATAACCACGCGGTGCACCCCGAGTTCGGCGTAGCGCTTGACGAGTTCGGCATCGACGGTGAAGGCCCCGGTGGTAATTTCAATGTCAGCAGGGTTGCGCCCCACACGCTGGCACTCGGCACGCATCACGTCGAGGAGCGAGGCGAGGCTCGACGGATCGCTAAAAGCGGGAAAGAAGCCATCGCCCAATCGGGCAGCACGCCGAGCCGCTGGCGCGGAGTGCCCGCCAATCACGATCGGGACTCCTGGCTGCTGGATCGGCTTAGGGTTCGATTCCACAGGCCCCCAGCGGAAAAATTTGCCTTCGAAACTTTGCGGTCCGGGTTGCCACAATGTTCGAATTGCCCGGATGGCTTCGTCGGTGCGTGCGCCACGCTCCTCAAATGGTACCCCCACGGTGGCAAACTCCTCGGCAAGCCACCCGGAGCCAATGCCGAGAATGGCGCGCCCTCCGGAAAGCACATCGAGCGTGGCAACTTCTTTGGCCACGTACACCGGGTGCCGTTGGGGCAAGATGAGAATACCAGTACCCAGCCGCAACTTGCGCGTGATGGCAGCTGCGTAAGCCAAAGGGATGAGCGGGTCGGAAAGGGGCACGTTGTCTGGCCCGGGCATCCTACCGTCGGGACTGTACGGGTAGCGTGATCGGTAACCCACCGGCACAACGACGTGTTCCACCGTCCAAATCGACTCGAATCCACATTCCTCGGCCGTTTGCACGAGCGCCGCAAACGGCTCAGGATAGGCGAGCGGACCAGCATTGCTGAAAGCCACGCCGAACTTCATCGTTTTCCCCCACCCACACTAAGCCTTCGCGCTGGGACGGGACGACACCTCGTCGTACCAGCGTTTCAAGTTTTTCTGCTCGGGCTGAATACGAATGTTGGAGACCCGCCCAAAATCGATGCCGCAAAGCGCCGTGATATCGGCAATCGTGAAGGAGTCGCCAGCAATGAAACGACGCTCAGCCAGCTCTCGATCGAGCCAGCTCAGCCCCTCCATTGCCCATTCGCGGTTGACCTCGCCCCATTCTGGCACCTGCCGGATCCGTCCGGCAAAGAAGGGATGGCAATTGCGAAAGACCATCACGATCGGAAGGAACACGTGAAACTCCATCCGGCGCTGCCACATCTCCACGATCGCACGCTCGCGCGGGTTGCGGCCGAAGAGTGGAGGCTCTGGATACAGCTCTTCAAAGTAGCGGCAAATGGCAACGCTCTCGGCAATGCATGTACCGTCGTCCAGTTCCAGTACGGGGACCGTCGCTAGCGGGTTCTTTTTGCGGAATTCGGGCGAGCGATTGGCGCCGCTAACGATGTCGACCTGCTCGTACGGTACCTGCACCCCTTTTTCCGCCAAGAAAATGCGTACGCGCCGTGGGTTCGGTGCAACCTGCGAGTCGTAAATTTTCATCCTGTTCTCCTCCGTGTTATCGTGCCTGGATCTGACAGCCGGCTCGAGGTGACGTCAATCGAATTTTCCGTGACGCCCTTCCCCCGAGGCGAATCGCTGCGCTCCGGCCACGGCCTCTCCGCTTTCGAGACTTATCCAGCCGTGGCGGAACTCGTTGCGCAAGGCTGCTTCGACCGTCAGGCCGTCTTGTTCGTATGCCGAGAGCCGGTCGTGACGCAAGCAGGTCTGGGGAAACCGCGCCAGCTCCCGAGCCAGAGCTTCGGCGTGCTCCCGGCTGGTTCCGTCGGCGACGACCCGATTGACCAACCCCATTTCGAGCGCCTCGCGGGCCGAGACCGCGCGGCCCGTGAGAATCATGTCCAGTGCGCGACTGAGACCAATCAAGCGCGGCAAGCGCACCGTGCCGCCATCCACCAGTGGCACACCCCAGCGGCGGCAAAACACACCAAAGACGGCCGACTCCTCGGCTACCCGCAAATCACACCACAAAGCGAGCTCGAGCCCGCCAGCGACAGCATAGCCTGCGACTGCGGCAATCACGGGCTTGCTGAGCAGCATCCTCGTGGGGCCCATTGGGCCATCACCCTCTTCGCGCACGATGTTTCCTTGTCCCTCCGCTACGGCCTTGAGGTCGGCACCGGCGCAGAACGTGCCGCCTTCGCCCCACAGCACGGCCACGCTGGCATCTTCCGCTGCCTCGAAGGCGCGAAACGCTTCGGCCAGTTGTGCCGCAGTCGCGCGATCCACCGCGTTACGACGTTCGGGGCGTGACAAAATCACCGTCCACACCGGGCCCCGTTGCTCCACCCGCACGCTTCGATCTCGGTCCATCGTACCTTCCTCGTTGGAACCTCGGCTACCACGTGCCGAGGTCCGAAGAAACACGGGATCGCACGAGGCTCAGCCCCCACGGGCAATCCACTCACGCGCATTGCGGCGCACTAAAGCCATGATGGTGAGTTGGGGATTGATCCGATTGGAGGTGGGGAACAAGCTGGCGTCGGCCACGGCAAGCCCTCGGTAACCGTGTACGCGTCCCCACGGATCGCATACCGAGAAGTGAGCGCTGCCGGAACGTGCGGTTCCCATGGGATGGAAGGCCATGATGTCGAGTTGGCTCGGCCGCACGCGGGCAGACTCCAGTTGGGCGATTTCCCCCCGATGCCGCAACACCGGCAAGGCACCCACGCCCGAATAAACCTCCACCGCACCAGCAGCGAAAAATGCTTCGGCAGTGCGGGCGATGGCAAAGACAAGTTTGCGCAAGTCGCGGCGACCTAACCGGTACCAGGCCACGGGCCTGGCCGACGTGCCGAGACTCCACACGCGCCCACTCGACTCGTCGCTAATGAGGGCACCAAAACTGGCCATGCGTTCGAAGGCGCGCATCCGCTCCACGTACGTGTGGCCGAAGCCCGGAACGGCTGCGGCCTGCACCTCGGGGGGTACAAATTGGCCCTGAATGAACACGCCCTGCGGAATGAACTCGTCGATGTTGTACGCCTGCGGCACTTCCCGCCAGCCGCGGATGGGCTCAGGGAACACGGCCACCACCCGCGTGGCCGGATGCAAGTGCAAGTTGCGCCCAAGCCACGGGTGCCGCACGCCAGACGCCAACAGCAATGCGGGGCTGTGGAACGCGCCGGCTGCGACGACAACGAGTGCCGCGGTGACATCTAACTGCACCCCTGTGGAACGCCCCTCCGGGGTGAGCGCATCGGCCACGACCCCCACCGCTCGTTTGCGGTCGAGCAGGATGCGGCGAACGCGAGTGTGGACCCACAACGTGGCACCGGAGGCAATTGCCTCTGGCACCTTGCTCACGTTCATGGCGAGCTTGCCGTCACTAGGGCAACCAAAAGCACACCGCCCCGTAGCGAGACACCCATCCTCATTCCGTGGGATGCGCGAGCCGCGCCACCCCAGAACGCGCTCCACGGCTTCTTGAATCCGCCCATTGGCCGGGCCGTACAACGTGTCCGGTACCGGCTTGATGTGCAAGTCGCGCTCGATCGCGGCGTAGTGCTCTGCCAGGTCGGTGGCCCCCTCCAGGCCGAAATCCCGCTCCCATTGTTGGAGCACGAAGTCGGGTGACCGGTAGCAAGTGCCGCTGTTAATGGTGGTCGTTCCTCCCACACAACGGCCCAGGGGTACGATAATCGGGGGCCGGCCAATCGTGGTGACCAGGCCGCCGTCTCGATAAAGGTGCGAGAACGCAAAGCCAACGCTGCCGCTCAAGTGCTGGCCGGTGAAGTAGCCACCCTCTTCGAGCATGACGACGTTCCAACCCGCGGCGGCAAGTTCTGCGGCTGCCACAGCGCCACCAGCGCCGGTGCCGATTACGACGGCATCCGCAGTCGTTCGATGGTGCCGTCGGAGCGTGCTGCCATCGAATACTGGCATGACGTATCACTCGACCGGAGCCGGGATCGGGTAAGGACCCTTTTCCCCTCGCTCTCGCCGCGCTCGCGCTTGTTCCAGACGCGAGGCGAGCCAGTGGTCGTCTACGTGGAGGTCGACCCGGAGTGCGGGCTGGCTGTATCCGTGAAGGCCGAGCAAAAGTTTCATCGTGTGGGCCGCCTGGCGGCGCACGAGCCATCGGCTTTGTTCCATGCTCTCGAGCACGGAAACCCGTTCAACCCAGGGCAATTCACTCAGTCGCTGCCAGCGCAAATGAAACAGGCGCGGATTCCAGTCGACAAACGTCAGAAGTCCACTGAAGGCTCGGATTACCAGAGGGCCACGCTCGGCTAACTGTCGTTCTACCGCGTCGGCCAATTCTTGGATGCGAACCCGTGGGGAGGTTGCACCTTCTTGCGGGAACAATGCCTCGGCCACGGCTTCCAGAGTGCGCCGCGCGCGGGGCGGTAACGTACCAGGAAGCGTTGGGGCTGTGGCCACGTACGTGGCCCACGCGAGAAGCGCGAGCGAGGCATCGACGAGAAAGTTCGCAAGGTAGATGAAGTAGCGGTCGTAAAGGAGAAAGAACCAAAGACAGGTCAGGCTGCTCGTCGCTTTGCCAATAGCCAAAGGCAGCATCAATATACGGTGCGCCACGGGACCCCGAGCGATGAGTGCGGCGAGAGACGTTACCACCGCCATGTAGGCCACGCCCAAGCTGAGCCAAAAACGGTGGGCCAAATGCGGTGCGGGGGCAAATCCCAGCAGCCTTCCGACCGCGTTGAGAGCGTCGATGGTGCCGTCGGGGAAGAGGAAGAAGAGACCCCCGACGATTCCAAAAGTCCACGCGAGCACACGGTACACCAGCACCAGCAGGGGCTCGATCACGTTGGCTCCTTGTTGTGGCGATGTTGCGTCGAAAGCATGGGACCTCGATTCGCTCATTGTACCCTCCCGCAACGGCCTGCGTGTGGTGCACTCCGTTTACCGCGGGTGCACGGGTCTTGGTAGGGGCTCGAAGGAAGTTCGCGTGCTCCTCTGTGCCTGTGGGCCAGTTCAGGTCTTGACAAACGGGGGCTGCGTTCCTCTGTTGGAACGTGGGTCTGGCGGCAACCAAGCCTACCGTATCAATTGCAGGGGAGCGAATGGGTAAACGGCACTGCCCTAGTGGATGTAGGAACTCGCTAGGGTTCCGCGTTGGGGGCTTCCGTTCAACAGCTTGGGCTCACTTGAAGCCCAGACCACTCCGCACCCGATGCAAACTTGCGCGGTGAACGAGCCGAACGGTGCCTTTGTCGTTCCCGCGGAGTGGAACGGGCCCGTAGGGCAGACTTGCAAGTCGATGCAACCCCTTTCGTCGCAAGGCGATGCGCCGGCTCTCGTAGGAAAATGTGTTCGAGCGAGAACCGAGCGGCTGCGGGCGACAACCCTTCCAATAAGGTTCGATTCCGCAAGCTCACAACGCGCGGCGGGCCCGATGTCGGCCACGCCTACGATGGCGTGCCGTTGCCAGGAACCTGGCCGGGCCTCGAGGCCGAAACCTTTTCTCTTGCCGGCGGAGTGTCGCCAGGCACTCGCGCAAAAAATTCAGCACCTTACCGCGGTGCGACAAGGTAGCCCGATGGTAGATGGCTTGGACGATCTCACGCCCCCGCTGAACGAGGGTTTCGTTCTCGGCAAAGTAAGTGGCGCCGGTGAAATCTTGGCGCGCCATCAAGCCGCCACTGACGTACACGTTCTCGAACGAAGAGGTCCACGAGCGGTAGGGTGCCAGATCGTCGCCAGTGGCCAGGTGCAGCTTTAGGTGCTCAGGGAAACGCAAGAGCTTCTCGATCGCCCATTCTAAGCACTCGGCGCGGAGTTCTCGGGATATGTTCGCGTAGAGGTCTCTTCCAGTGGTCAGCGCTTCAAAGGTCTCCGTGGGCATGATGACGAAGAACTGGAGGGTGCCCTGCTCGAGCCGATGCAGGGTACGCTCTCGGTTAGCGCAGGCGACGGTGTTCAACGCATCGACAATGCTCGGACGAGAGACGGAACAGGGTAGGTACGCGCTCCACTGGTCCACGCGAGCCTTCAACCATTGCTCGGTGAACGCCGGTGGTTGCAGGGTGCACGGCAACGGTACCGTCCATGCCCAGCGGCTGCTGCTGAATTCTTCGTGAAAGGCAATGAGTTCAGCGAACTGTCGGGCGTTGTTGCCCAGATTCGAGAGTTCCCACAGATGGAGGGTCTCGCCACCGTTACTTCCCCGCAGCCAGCTTTCCGTCACCTCGAAGGCCGCGGCAAGCAGGCGTAACTCGTGAGGGTACAGGCAGCGCGCGGTGCTTCCGCCGTTTTTGACTGCCGCCATTTCGATTTTCGCAATGCGGTCACGCCGGATTTGCGGTACCTCACTGAGTTGCTTTTGGGGAAAGAGTGACGGTCGCAGCTCCCGGCAGCGCTCGGCCAGCTCCTGCTGCGACCAGCCGCGCCGTCTGCGAAGCCAGGCAACGCGCCGGCCAACCTCCACGAGCTCGTGGTTCGTCAGTGACAAACGATGCTCTTGTGACATCGTCCCCCCTTCGTGGGTTGGCAAACCGGATCAACTCGACGAAAAACCAAGACGGCTATTTCTGCTCGTGGACGGAACTCGCTGCTACCGCCACGGAAGGAATGCCTCTGGCAAACGTACCGCCTTCGTGTGCTCGAAAAAGCACAGTGCGCACCATTGAACGCAGTGGAGGAGCCTGTCAATGGGTCAAGACCTAATTTCTTGTGAGGTTTTTGCAACAGCATCTGCCCATGACTTTGCAGCACAACTTAGGCTTACATGCAACTGTGTTTGACGAGGTGAGGGCCGGGCGGCACCCTCTCCCTCAGTCGGCTTGTTGAGACGCCGCTCAAGCGCGCTCGCAACGCCGGAGCTGCCCGTCCCTCACACCTTTTGTTTGCGTACTTGTGGTTGCTGCCTCTCCACCAGGGCTTGGGGCCGAACCAGGGCGTGAATCTCGGCTCTCGCTGAGAGCCACTGCAGCGACGAAAAGGACTCAGTGGGCTGGTGGCTCCCTTTGCTGTAGCTGACCGAGCTAGCGTTGTTTGCGGGCTGAGGGGCGGCTTAGGGTGAGCACCAGGTGACCGTTTGCTCGGCAAGTAGCGATCCATCCCGGTGGGAGCCACGTGGTACCGCTGAGTTCCACGAGAATTGCCGGGCCCCGGCAGGTTTCGCCCGCTCGCATTTGTTCCCGGTCACGCACCGGCACGGTGTACCAACGGTTGCTGTGAAAGACTTTTTGCACCATCTCGAAAGTTCCGTTCTGGCGCCCTTCCGGCGCGGCAAGTTGCCGGGGAGGAACATACTCGTGCCCGAAAACCCGGATGTTGACCACTTCCACGGCTCGGTCGGGGTGATGGTGGCCATACCAGCGGCGGTGCGCGCGCTCGAACTGTTTGCGGTAATCGGGTGTAAGAGGCACAGGAAGTTCGTAGGATTGCCCGATATATCGCACCTCGAGTTGCGTGTGAATCCGTTGCTTTGGGGGCGGCACACCTTCTCGCTCGAGTTCGCGACGGATGTGCGCGACCAGGGGTCGAGCGGCCCGTTCCAGGCGGGCAAAACTCGGCTCTTGCCAACGCAAGGAGCGCACTGTGTTTCGCTCGACTGGTGCGCTCAAGGCACCCCATGCGGAGAGCAGGCCAGGTAAGCGCGGGATCACGACCACCGGTACACCCAAAGCTTCAGCCAACGCGCAGGCGTGTTGCCCGGCTGCGCCGCCGAACGCAATGAGTGCGCAGCGCCGCGGGTCGTGCCCACGTTCGACAGTGACAGCCCGGATGGCGCGCTCCATGCCAGCGTTGACCACGGCAATAATCCCGGCGGCGGTGGCCTCGACGCTTTTTTTCAGCCTCCGGGCCAAAGCCTCGACCGCTCGGTGGGCGCGTTCGGGAAAAAGGGGCATTCGGCCCCCAAGAAAAAACTGAGGGATCAGGCGCCCGAGCAGCAAATTGGCATCGGTCACGGTCGGCTCAGTGCCGCGCCCGTAACAAGCAGGCCCAGGGTCAGCGCCGGCACTTTGTGGCCCCACCTTCAAAAGGCCACCTTCGTCCACGTACGCAATCGAACCACCGCCAGCACCGACGGTGTGAACGTCAACAGCAGGCACCTTTAACGGAAAGCCGGCAATGGACCATTCCGTGGATGTGGCGATGCCGCCGAGAAAAAGGCTCACATCGGTCGACGTCCCACCCATGTCGAAGCTGATGACTTGCTGCAGTCCGAGGGATCGGGCCACAGCCCACGCGCCACTTACGCCGGCGGCTGGCCCGGAGAGACAAGTCCGGACAGCTTCCCTGCCTGCGACCCGCGGCGAAATCGCTCCGCCGGTCGACTGAAGCACTCGCACTCGCGCGCCATACTCCCGCAGCCCTTTCTCCAGCTCCTCGAGGTGGCGTTGCATCACCGGCTGTACGTACGCGTTCAATACGGTCGTGCTAAAGCGCTCGAATTCGCGATGCTCGTTCGCCAGCTCGTGCGAAAGCGATACGAACGAAAACCCCTTTCGTCGTAAGGCTTGTCCCATCTTCCGCTCGTGTGCCGAGTTGGCGTAGGAGTGCAGGAAACAAACAGCCACCGCCTCGGGATGGGTGCGTTGCAACTGTGCGAGTGCTACGGCCACAGCCTGTTTGCTCAGGCGTACAAGTGGCTGCCCGGTGTGTAGCATCCGCTCCTGCACGCCAATGCGCATCCGTCGTGGCACCAGAGGCTCCGGGCGTTGCGGCTCCGGATCGTACAGGTGAGGCCGATTCTGCCGGCCAATTTCGATCACGTCTTCGAAGCCAGCCGTCGTGAGCAGGGCAACGCGTGCACCCCGGCGTTCCAGCAGCGCATTGGTGGCGACCGTGGAACTGTACATTACCGCGTAGCCGCGGTGTTCTCCTAGGAGTTCCCGCAAGCCGCGGAGCACAGCGAACGCAGGGTTTGCTGGCGTCGACGGCACTTTGTGCACGTAGAGCTTGCCGTCGATGACGGCGACGAGGTCGGTAAACGTACCGCCCGTGTCAATGCCGACAACGACCGGTACCGTGCTCCGAGCGGATGCTACCACTCGCCACTTTCCATCGCGCAAGCACCTCGCTGCGGCGCACCACATGCGCCGCAGGGTCCGGGCTCAGCGGCCGCCAGAGCGCTTGCCTCACGCGCTACGGAAAAGGTCGACAACAGGCGCTCCACCCGCACGCTACCGCAATGGCGGCACACCGCGCGGTCGCGTTGGTCGCCAGACACCAAATCTTCGAACGTTTTTCCGCAACTCGAACAGCGATATTCGAACAGGGGCATTTCCCTTTGCCTCCACCGCTTTGCTCTTTCGAGCGGTAAAGCAGGCCGTGGTATTGCTCTAAGTTTTACCGATGGAAGTCATGCGGTGCAAAATGGCTTGCGGGGAGCGGGCGCACCGGTTCTGCGAGATCGCGCGCTAGCGCGGGTTCGGTGACGGTGCTTCCGGGGCGTGAAAGCGCCGCCACCGTCCATGAATGAGACGCTCATGTGGGAAAAACCGCGCCTTGTAAGCCATCGTCTCACAGCCTTCCACGTAGAGCCCAAGGTACAAGTAGGTCAGACCCCAGGACCGACAAAGCTCCAACTGCTTCAGGATCGAGTACGTTCCGAGGCTCAAGCGGCTCAACGACGGATCGTAGTAACAGTACACCGCCGAGAGTGAATCTTCGGCTCGGTCGGTAATCGCAACGCCGACTAGGCGGCCGTTGAGCCAGTAACTCAACTCGAATGTTTCTGCGCAAGTGTCGACCAAAAACTCCTCGTACAGTTGGCGATCGATCAAGCCGTCGGCAGTGAGCAAGCGGCGCTCAATTTTGTGCCGGTTGTAAAGCCGCACCCGCTCCACATCGACCCGCGGAGGGCCAATCCGCGTTTCTAAAAGCGCTGAGCCGCGGCGAAAGATGCGGCGCTGGGTGCGATTTGGCTGGAACAAAGCCACGGGGAGCCGGATGGCTTGGCACGCTTGGCATCCAGGGCAACGAGGCCGGTAGAGCAGCGCTCCTTGACGACGGTCGCCCGCAGCCAGTCGTTCGGACAGCGCGGCCCGCGACAGTGGCCTCATCGGCAGCCTCAGCGGCATCCGCGCCACTTGGCCAGGTAAGTAGGGGCAAGGACTGTACTCGTCGTACACCACCCATTCGCGCGCATGCGTGGGGGAACTCCGGCTCTGGCTTTCCATGATCGTTGTACCCTTCTGGGGCCAACCTCCGCCTTTAGTGTGCAGAGAAAATGAGGGCAAAGCAATTGACATCTAGCGGCTCGTTTGCGTCCGGGGCAAAAGATACACTGTTACGACCATGTCTTGGCTGCCGAGTCAGGAAGAACCGTTGGTACGAACGGTGGCGGTCTCCCGCATTTATCGCCGAGGCGTGGATGAAATTCGCGCCCTGGACCGAGTTTCTCTGGCAATCCCTCCGGGCCGCTTCGTGGCATTCATGGGCCCTTCGGGCTCGGGCAAATCGACGCTGATGAACCTGCTGGCGGGGCTCGATCGACCAAGCGAAGGCGAGGTTTGGGTTGCTGGCCAGCGACTGGACACTTTGGACGAGGAGGAACTTGCAGCCTGGCGAGCGCGCCATGTGGGCTTGATCTTTCAGTTCTTCAATTTGATCCCGGTGCTGAACGCGCGGGACAACGTAGCCTTGCCGCTTTTGCTAACCCATTTGGACAAACGGGAGCGACTGCGGCGGGCCGAAATTGCCCTACGTATCGTTGGCTTGGAGGACCGGGCGAGTCACTACCCCCGGACGCTCTCCGGCGGAGAACAACAACGCGTGGCGATCGCACGGGCGCTGGTGACCGATCCTGACCTCATCGTGGCCGATGAGCCCACCGGTGATCTGGATGCGCGAAACGCCGAAGCGATTCTCGCCTTGCTGCGCCGGCTACGGGCGGACTTTGGTAAAACCATCATCATGGTGACCCACGATCCGCGTGCGTTGCGCTTCGTGGACATGGCTTTCCACTTGGACAAAGGGACGTTGCTCGAGGGCGAAGAAGCCACTCGTGCCCACGAAGCGATCTTGGTGGCGGCTGGGGGAGGGATGACCGGAGGATCTCTCCATGAATTACCCGAGTCTCGTGTACGCGAACTTGATGCGGAATAAGCTGCGTACAGTGCTGACCTTCGGTGCGGTCAGCCTGGCCGTCATGCTGGTCGTGTTTTTACTGACCATGCCCGCGGGTCTTGACGCCTTGCTGAATTCCATTGCCAGCAACACGCGCGTGTCGGTCCACAACAAAGCCGGCATCGTGTACTCCCTGCCTTACGCATACGTGCGCAAGGTTCGTCTTGTTGGCGGTGTGGCCGCGGCGGTAGGCACCACGTGGTTTGGTGGTGCGTACGAGGAAGACGGCCGAGTGACCTTCCCCAACTTTGCTGTAGAGGCCGAGCACGTAGGTGCGGTTTACCCAGACTATGGGATCGCACCGCAACACTTGGATGACTTTCGCCGCTATCGTGACGGCGCACTGGTGGGCCGGCAAACGATGAAACGTTATGGGTGGAAGATCGGGGACCGGATCACGCTGAAAAGTACGGTCTGGGCGGTGAATCTGGACCTCCGCATTGTCGGCGAGATTCCACTGGAGCGCTCGCCAGTCGTGTGGATTCAGCGCGATTACTTGGACGAAGCCCTCGTCGCGCAGCGCGGCCACGGGCTGGGGATCGTGCACGTCATTTGGGTGCGGTTGGAGGACCCGAATCGGGTCGAGGAAGTCATGCGCACCATCGACGACCTGTTTCGCAATAGCGAAGCCGAAACGGCTTCGGAGACAGAAAAGAGTTTTTTCGGAAACTTCTTTGCCTCGCTGAAGGGGTTTATCACGGTCGTGTTGCTCGTCACCGTTTTGGTTGCTGCCTGCGTGGTGGTGATTGCCGCCAACACCGCGTCGATGTCCATTCGCGAGCGCGGTCGGGAAATCGCGGTATTGAAGGCGTTGGGTTTTCCCAGGCGCGTGGTGTTCGCCACCCTGCTCGCCGAGTCCGCTTTGCTGTGCACCAGTGCGGGTATTGTCGGAGTTGCCTTGGCCTACGTTTTTACGCATGGGCTACGCAGCTTTGCTGCCGTGATCCCCTCGCTAGGCCCGTTGGGTAGTTTCTTGGTTACTCCCGGCGTGGCAGCTCAGGGACTGTTGCTAGCGGTGGTCGTTGGGGTGTTCTCTGGTTTGGTCCCCGCATGGGGCGCCGCTCGAAAGCCCGTGGCCGAGGCGTTTCACGAACTCTTTTGACGACCGATGTTGCCGCTGGCTTACAGCTGGAAAAATTTGTGGAGCCGACCCGTGCGAACCACAATGACCGTAACCGTCGTGGCCTTGGTGGTTGTGGCTTCGAGTTTGTTTCTCGGGCTGATCTCGAGCCTGAAGCGAACGCTGGTGAGTACCGGACACCCGCTCAATCTTGTGGTTTTACGCAAGGGTTCGGACAACGACGGGGCCAGTGCCCTTTCACAGGCGGCCTATCAGGCCATTCGGTTTTACGATGGGATTGCGCGCAACGCTTCCGACCAACCTCTAGTGTCCCCCGAACTGGTCGTGCAGCCGTTTTTCTGGACCCCCGAGGGAAATCGCGAAAACGTTTTGGTGCGTGGCGTGGAACCGGTGGCCTTGGAGGTACACGAGCAAGTGAAAATCGTTAGCGGCCGCATGTTCCGGCCAAGCTCGTCGGAAGCCATTGTCGGCAAGTCGTTGGTGGGCCGGTACGAAGGTGCGAACTTGGGAGGTACGCTCAAGTTCGGACGAGGCCGGTGGACGGTAGTCGGCGTCTTCGAGGCTGGGGGGTCGTCGTTCGAGAGTGAGGTGTGGGTAGACGTGCGGGAATTGGCCAACGATGCGAAGCGGCCGTTGCCATACTCTGGAATCCGTCTCCGTGCGAACTCGGAGGCGGAGTTGTGGTCTTTGAAGCAGCGCATCGAAGCTGATCCGCGTTACGCTTTGCAAGCCGAGCGGGAAAGCGATTACTACGCAAAGCAGTCGGAGTCGGCCAACTCCCTTTACGTACTGGTGGTGGCGATTGCTTTGTTTTCTGGCATCGGCGCGGGCTTTGGAGCAGCGAATACCATGTATGCGGCGGTGCAAAGCCGCGTGGCGGAAATTGGTACGTTGCGTGCGTTGGGTTTTTCGCGGCGGAGTATTCTGGTTGCTTTTCAGTTGGAAGCTGTGTTCCTGGCGCTGCTCGGGTTCGCTGTGGGTGCGGTGGCTGTTCTGCTTTTGGCGGCTTCCTTGGGCCAGTGGCTGCGCGGCATCGGGTTTGGAGCAGCAACGTTCACCACCAACGTGGTGCAACTTCAGATCGGTATCGGCGATTTGGCGGCAAGCCTTCTTCTAACTCTTGCGATCGGCTTGCTAGCTGGTTTGGGCCCAGCCGCTCGTGCGGCGCGGATGCCCCCGATCGAAGCTTTGCGTCGAGGATGAGTTGGAGGCGGGAAGTAGACTCGTCGCCGGTGACGGTCCTTGTTAAGAAAAAATCGTGACGGGTTCTTCCAAATCGGGCCAATCGCTGAGCGAGGATCTTGCGGCGCTGCGCCTTCCGCGCGAGAAGGCATGGCAGCCGCGCCGCCGGCGCCGCTGGCCGTGGGCATTGGTAGTAGCGGCGGTGGTGCTGGGTTTTGCCTTATGGTGGGGCGTGGGGGCAGCCGTGGAAGTCGGCGTGGCCGAAGCAGTGCGCGTTCGTGCGGCAGAAGCTGGGCCGCTGCCCGTGCTTTCGGGCTCTGGCTACATCGTGACCGGGGAGCGTTATGTCTCCATTGGGGTGCGGGTACCAGGCCGGATCGAGCGTTACTTCGTCGAGGAAGGGCAAAGTGTGCGAAGAGGCGATCCGCTGGTTCAGCTTGACGACCGCGACTATCGCGCACAGGTGGCCCGCGCCGAGGCGCAACTCGCACTGGCAAAAGCGCAGTGGGAATTGGCGGAAGCGGAGCTGGCGCGCGTGCGCACGTTGCACCGGCAGGGTGTCGCCTCGCAGCAAGAGCTGGACATTCAGGAGAGCCGGGCACGCGTAGCCCGAGCAGCAGTGCAGCAGGCAGAGGCCGACTTGCGCCAGGCACGAGTGAACCTCGATTACACGATCTTGCGCGCCCCGACGGATGGGGTGATTTTGGCGAAAACCAAGGAAGTTGGGGAAATTGCTGTGCCCGGTGGCTTTGCGGGCTCGGGCGATCTCATCCGCATGGCAAACTTGTCTGACATGCGGGCCCAAGTGGACGTAAACGAAGCCGACTTGAACCGCGTTTTCATGGGCCAAAAGGCGGTGGTCACGCCCGATGCGTACCCTGATGCGAAATACGAGGCCGAGGTGGTGAAGTTCTATCCCCAGGTGGACCGCTCGAAAGGCACGCTGCGGATCGAGGTGCGGTTGCTCGCTCCGGACGAAAAACTGCTTCCGGACATGAGTGCCCGCGTGACGTTCCTCTCCCAGCCCCGAGCCGAGGACGGCGATGCGCCGATGGTGTTCGTTCCCGCTGCGGCAGTTCGCCGGAACGAGCGGGGCGAAACCTTCGTGTGGGTGTTGGAAGGCGACCGCGTGCGTGCGCGAACCATCGAGGCGGGGATGACAACCGGGGGCCGCGTGCAAGTGCTAGCTGGCCTGGAAGGCAGCGAGCGTGTTGTCGTCAGCAACGTGGCCTTGCGCGAGGCTCAACGGGTGCGGGTGGCTCGTTGAGCGAGGTCTCCGTGCTGGGCGAGGCTGGCTCTAGGTGGTGCAAGCGCGCTCGCTGCGTGAAGCGCCAGTAAAAGGGCACGGCCGTCGCCGTGATGGCGAGACCTGCAGCACATTCCGCCGGGCGGCCCCAAAGCATGGCCAGGGCAATCCCTCCGTTCGCGACTAAGTACAACGCCGGCAGCCAAGGGTAGCCCCACGCACGGTATGGGCGCGGGCGATGGGGTTGGCGCTTGCGCAACGCATAGAGCGCACACGTGTCGGCCATGGTGGCCAGCACAATGGCAAACGTGGTGTAGTCGAGAATGCGCGGAAACCCTTGCAGGAGGAGAATCAGGCCCACAGCGGTCAGGGCTTGCGCGACAATGGCCGCGTGGGGGGTCCGGTAGTGGTTGTGCACGCGGTCGACGGCCGGAAAAAAATATCCATCGAGAGCCATCGCGTAAGCGATGCGCGGACCGACCAGAACCGTGGCGTTCAAGCAGCCGAGCACCGAAGCTAGCACCAACAAAGCCACTGCGGCCGCACCCGCGTTGCCCAGCAATACCCGCGCTGTGGCTTCGCCGACGTTCCCCTGCTGTGCCAGTTCGCCCAGGGGCAGGGCATAAAGGTAGACCACATTGAGCAGCAAGTACGCGGCAATGCACAAACCGAGGCCGAGAAAGAGGGCGCGGGGGATAATGCTTCCCGGCTCCCGGATTTCGCTGGCGACATACACGGGAGCGTTCCAGCCGAGATAACTGAACAACACGGGAGACAAGGCGAGGCCGAACTTTGCCGCGAGGGTGTCATCGGTCGCAGTGCGAGATGCGAACAAGTGATCCCAATTTCCGTTGCCCGTCGCCAGGCCCCAACTTGCAAGCACGGCAATGGCTAGAAGCTTCAGCAGCGCAGTTACGTTGTTCAGGTTGGCACCGCGCCGGAGACCCACGTAGTTCACACCGGACACCGCGGCCACGGTGACGCAGGCGAGCAAAATGAGGCCAGAGCGTTCCATGGGAACAAAGCGGCCGACCCCTTCGGCAAAGCCCATCGCCAGGGTCGCCACTGTGCCTGCGTAAATCACGAAGAAAGAGAGCCAACCCACGAGGAAGCCGGCAAACGGGTGGTAGGCCTCGCGCAAGTACACGTAATCCCCGCCGGCGCGTGGAAACATGGCCCCGAGCTCGGCATTGGCCAAGGCGCCGGCTAGCGAAAGCAAGCCGCCAACGAGCCAAGCGGCAAGGAAGAAAGCGGGGTCAGGCAACGTGGCCGCGACATGACCCGGCGTGAGAAAGATGCCGGCGCCGATGATCGACGACACGCACAGCATGGTGGTATCGAAAAGCCCGAGCTGGCGGTGAAGCTGGTCTCGTGGATGGCGTTCGTCATGGCGCGACACGGCCATTCGTGTGCCACAGAGGCAATCGTTGTACCAGGGTGGACGCAAGCAGAGTTGCCAGAGGGCAGTGTCTTTCCTGATTCAAACGACGATACTGAGTGGACGGTGGCCGTTATGGTGCCCGTGGGCCTTGCCTTGCGCGGTCGAAACGCACACTAAGGGTGCCCCAGGGGTTCGCGACCCGGCGACTAGTCGTAGCCACGTGATCGCGGCGTTAGCCGCGTGGGTTTGCTGGCGGCCGCTGGCATTGGGGCGAGCCTTGACGGGTGAAGGAGCAGACCCGTGTGAGGTCTTTGGGTGCAGTGATTGACGTCGCACGCCTATTGTGATGAGTGCCTCGACTCAGTGCGGCAGCCAGGAGAAATTCCTCTGGATGGGTTTTTGTTCTTGGCGGTGGTGGGTTACTTGGCGATGTTTGCCTGGCCAGTTGTGTTGTTCCTTCGCAGCGAGCGCAGCCGTGTCAGGTGGGGCTGCTGGCGTGTGTCTTGACGTTGAGTATGAGTCTCTGGAGGTTTTCCTCGTTCCCTGCCGGGGTGTGTTGCATGGACACAGCGGAAAACATGCGGCTCTTTTACCGCACCGAGAACTTCCACTGGTCGTTTTTGTTTCTCGAAAGTCGTGCCCCGATGGGACAAGGCTTCGATTTTCTCCCTATTTACTTTTTGAATCTGGTCTTCAAAAACTTTTACGGAGAACGGGTCGTGGGGCTCCTGTCCCACCTTTTGTTGGTACTGGGCGCTAGTGCGTTGTTGCCACGTCGCGGGTTCTTGGTCGGTCTGGCCTTGGTTGCGGTGTGGCCTGCATTCCTGTGGCCTTCGCGCCATATGCAGGGAACCTCGCTGCTGCTAGGGGAACTGGGCTTGATCGGATGCCTGATGGCGCTGCGGCGGTCCTTTAGTTGGAAGGCGGCGTTGGGCGCTGTCGGCTGTCTTAGCTACTTGTCCTGGGCTTATCTTCCCATCCGTGTGGTTTACGTTTTTCCTCTGCTGTTTCTGTGGCGACAGCCAAAGAGGGCATTGGTTGTGTACGGGCTGTTCAGCGTGCCTTTGTTCCTTACGCTCGTCGTGCTGCCTTGGTATGTGCGGCAACCCGTCCAGTGGCGATTGCTGCCCGGTCGCGTGGTCCACGGAGAGTATCGAATTCCCTCGCTGAGCGACCTGGTTGCAAGTCTGCGCTCGTTTGTCGACCCTCGGGCCGGGGTAACGAGCACGGCATCGCTTCGAGGGGTGCAAGCGTTGCCTTGGTCGGCCATTCCATTCGTTTTGTGGGGCTCCCTCCGCGGGCCTTTTGGTGTTACTGGCCTCGTCGCCACGGCTCCGGACGTTTTTTCTTCAGGGACCGCTGGGCGCAGTCACCGATCGATGGCAACACCGCTGCCTTTAGCGTTTGCAGCCGCCAGCGCGCCCAGCAATGCGGTTTTTGCGGGGATCGTTGCCACGGAGGCCATTGGGCGATGGGTTTGGCTGAACTTCACGGCTAGACCGCTTTTGTTTCGGTGGCACGGGGGCTACGAAGGGCTGTTCCCATGTGAGCACGTGATCCCCACGCCGGAGTGGTGCTCTTCGTGAGGGTGGGCAATCCGGTGTCTCGGAGGAGAGCTGGGTTCTTTAGCCTGGTTTCCCGCACGAGCACGGCCTAGTTTCGCCCCAGCCTGCGAAACTGCACCATGGTGATGGTACCGTGCCGGCGACCTGATAAGGTGGTGCCTATGAAGCGACGGATGGCAGGCCAGGTTGTGGTCAGTTTGGTCGTTGGCGCCGTGTTTTTGGCGCTAGCGTTTCGCAATGTTTCTGCCCAGAACTTGCTCGAAACGCTGCGGAACTTTCGCTGGCCATGGCTCATTGCCGCCGTGGTGGTGAGCTTTCTCCTGATGCTGTTGCGGGCTTGGCGTTGGCAGCTCGAGTTGCGCCCGTTGGAGCATGTGCCGTTCGGGCGAATGTGGGCGGTCACCTCGGTAGCCTACAGTGCCATCAACTTGATCCCTGCACGGCTCGGGGAAGTGGTGCGCCCTTGGCTCGTGGCCCAGTTCTCTGGCGTGAGGATGTCGCAGGCCATTGGCAGTTTAGTGGTCGAGAAGCTCATGGATTCGTTTTGTATCGTGACCTACATGCTGGCCGCGCTGCTACTCGTGGAGCAGCTTCCGGCTTGGGCACGAAGGGCCGCCGTGTTTCCCGCTGTGTTTACCGCTTTGTTCGCGGTCATTGTGGGGTTGGCCTATTGGCGGGGGGAGCAGTTCGTTCAGCGGCGCCTCGTTTCGTGGCTGCCGCACCGCATGGGGCTGGCAGTGCAGCGCGCGCTACACGCAGTGTTGGAAGGCATGCAGGTGCTGCCCGATGGGCGTTTACTGTCGCGCGTGTTTTTCGTGTCGCTGGTGCTGTGGTCTTTACCCATCGTGTCGAGCTGGATTGTCATGAAGGGCTTCGGGTTTCCGGTTCCGTTTTCTGCCGCGTTGTTGGTGTTCGTCTTCATTGGTGTAGCGACGGCGCTACCCAACCCACCGGCGATGGTGGGACCGTTCCAGTACGCCTGTATCTTGGCGCTTGGCATTTACGGAGTTGAACAAGATGCAGCGCTTGTGTTCGGGCTCCTCCTCAATGCCCTGCAAGTGTTTACGATCGTGGGGCAAGGCATCGTTGGTGCGTTGCTGTTGGGCCTGAGCTGGAGCGACGTGCGTCGGGCCAGCCAATGGGTCGGAGCCAGCCAAGCGGCCGAGGGCTCAGCGGCTCGGGCCCTGGGCGACTGAGCTGCGACCGACCCACCCCATCATCCACAGGGGAGCCGTGGAATAGACGGGCACGGCAACAAAGAGCATGTGAACCACGCTCGTTGGCAGCCAGCCGAGAGCCAGAGAGAAGTTGGCTACGAGGACTCCGAGCAGCACGTAGTTGCCGACGCCGCCCCAGTGTCCGATGCGGTCGGCCAAGGTGGCTCGGACTTGGATGGGCTGGCCCCGGCATGTGCGGAGGACGTAAGCTGAAAACGCGAACAAGATGCTTGCTGGGACCCACCAAGGGGCTACACCCATGACGACGTAGGTCCCGAAGCCAGTGGTGAGGAAGGCGATGTCCGCGCCATGGTCGAGCCAGCGTCCGTAGCTGGAGTCTTCGCGAACGCGGCGCGCCCAGCGTCCGTCGATCACATCACTCCAAACCGCAAAGGCAAATAGGCTAGCGGCTACGAGCCCTGCAGTGGGGCGACCATGCCCGGCTTGCCACACGCACCAGGAGAACGCTGGTGCAGCCAGAAGGCGGCTTACAGTCAGTACGTTGGCCGCAGAACTCACGACTCGGGGAGACACGGCGAGCCGATCTCAACTCCCCTGACGCAAGAGCGACCGCACCTCGCTGGTTTCCCGCAGTAACTGATTCATCCTCTGCACCCAGGGCGCCGGCGCATTGGCAGCTTGTGAGCCATCCTCAGCTTCTACCTTTGCCGCAGCGCGGCCAGAAGCGTCACCCTCTCGTAGGGTGGCCAGCAATTCCTTGTGACTCGCAACGAGTGCGGCAAACTTTTGATAGGAAGCTTGCTGAGCGTACCCTGACTGACCATGTAGAAAAAGTTCGGCCTCGCGGATCTCACGGGCATAACGGTCGAGGGCCTGATCGAGATCGCCATTTTCTTCGAGACTCCGCAAGCTCTCCACAGCGGCCGTGGTCACTGCACCCAAGTGACGCTCGGCCCGTGCCGCGTAAGAGCCATCGGAACAGCCGGCCACTGCTACCAAGCTCCCGCACAAGACGCTCCAGCCAGCCCAACGCCGGAAGGTCGTGGGCAATGCGCTAGCCCTGGTACATCTGTTCGATGAGGTGAGCGTACTTCTCATGGATAACTCGCCGCTTCATCTTCATCGTCGGGGTCAGTTCCCCGGAGTCTATGGTCCACTCTTGCGGAACGATAACGAACTTCTTGATGCGCTCGACTTGGCTCAAGTTCTGGTTGACTTCTTCGATGTAGCCTTGCACGACGCTTTGCACCTTGGGGTGCTGGGCAAGAACACTCAAGTCTGCCGGCAAATCCTGCTGCTGTGCCCATGCCAAGGTCGTTTCTGGGTCGAGCACGATGAGAGCGGACACAAACGGTCGCCGATCGCCGATAACACACGCCTGCCCGATCAAGGGCTTTTGCTTGAGCATGTTTTCGATGTTGGACGGCGCGATGTTTTTGCCCCCCGCCGTAATGATGATTTCCTTTTTGCGATCGACGATGCGAATGTAGCCCTCTTCGTCGATGGTGGCGATATCGCCGGAGTGGAGCCAGCCATCGGCATCAAAGGTCTCTCGGGTGAGCTCGGGTTCCTTGTAGTATCCGGCGGTGACATTGCCGCCGCGGACCAGGAGTTCCCCGTCCTCTGCAAGCTTCACTTCCACCCCAGGGATCGCCTGGCCCACAGTGCCAATTTTGATCGCGCCGGGCCGGTTCCACGAAGTCGGACCGGTGTCTTCCGACTGACCGTACACCTCGGCAATCGGTACCCCAATGGCGCAAAACCATTCGATGAGTTCGGGTGCGATGGGTGCGGCGCCACTCGACGCGACCTTGATTGCATCGAGCCCGACTCGTTCCCGAATCATGGCGGTGATGAATGCCGCGTTTTGCGCTTGCTCCTCGATCTCCGGGGGCACGGGCTCCCCGCGCTGCTCCAAGCGGACTTTCTGTAAGCTCACCTCGATTGCGTGCTTCACCATCGAGCGCTGGGGCTCGTCGAGTTTCTCGATTGCAGCCACGAGCCCAGCATGAAGCTTCTCCCAGATGCGCGGTACCGCAAAGAAGAATTCGGGTCGCACTTCCCGCAAATAATCGCCAAGCTGCTGTGGGTTGGGGCAAAAGTAGCAAGTAGTAGCGCCTTTGAGGTGCAGGTAATAGCCGGCCATGCGTTCCGCGATGTGGGCGAGGGGTAAGTAAGAAATGTGACGCATTCCTGGGGAGCGGGGGAAAAGCCGATCCAGCGACTCCGCCGTCCAACACACGTTGTAGTGGGTGACCATGACCCCCTTGGGTGGGCCGGTGGTTCCGGAGGTGTAAATCAATGTTGCCAGGTCCTCAGGCTTTACGGCCTTCCAGCGCCGGTCCACTTCTTTACGAGCGGCATCGTCGCCTTGCGCTTCCACTGCAGCGAGGCTGTGGACAGTCGGGTCGCCCGTGATTCGCTCGGCATCGTCGATGACCACGATGTGGCGCAGCTTGGAAAGCTGAGAGCGAATCGAGGCGAGTTTGCCATACACGTCCGGATTTTCGGCTACGAACAAGGCCGCCTCGCAGTGGTTCAAAATGTACTCGATTTGCGGTGGCGCGAGGGTGCTGTAAATCGTTACCGGCACAGCGCCGGCGTGCAATGCAGCTAAGTCGACCAGATAGTGCTCCGGCCGGTTCGAGGCCAAGATTGCCACAAACTCGCCAGGCTGGATTCCGAGCTTGACCAAGCCCGCGGCCAGCGCATGCACTCGCTCGCGGTATTGACGCCAAGTCGACGATTGCCACCCATCTGCTGTCTTCCACTTGAGGGCGTCGAGGTCGGGATACTTCTCCACTGCATCCTGAAACAAGGTGCAAACGGTTTGGCCAGCTACTTTGCGATCAATGTCCGCTCGCTCTGCTTGGCTCATCCAGCGCGTCCTCCAATTCGATCGAAGTTTTTGTCTGAGCTTAGTCGCAAGGATAGCCTGGGGGCAACAGCCGACGGCAGAAAGCCGTCGTTTTGCAGCTCCGCCACGACAGTAGCCGCCCGTTCTTCGATCACGCGTTCGTCGGTTGTCAACGGGTTCGGGCCAGGGCAACCACGGCCACAGGTTCACCCGCTCGCGATACGGGCGCATTTGCTGTGCACCGGTTGGAGTGCGCGCTTGATACAGTAAGTTCCACCGTCACCGGCTGCCGGAGCGGCACGAGACCAAGCGTGAGACTGGCGAACGTTGCGTTTGCAAGCGCACCGGCGGCTGAAGGATATCCAGTTCGGCGCAGGGTTGCGGCCAGCTCCAGATGCTTCTGCGCACTCGTGCCTGGCTCCACCACGATTGCCCCGGCATTTTGCAGGGCAGTGACCAACGCTGCGCGGACGCGTCCGTGCTGCAGGTCGGGCCGTCGGCCTCCAAGGCCGAAATCCAGCGAAAACCAAAGCACCGGACTCGTCCAGCTCAACCGCACCGACACGGGAACCCTTGGTTCGAACCACCCCGAACGATGCGTCGAACAACCGGAAGCACAGCAGCACCTCAGCCAGGTGAACGATTGCCATGTTCCGCCATTGCCGTTGCCTCTGCGGTTCCTCTTCCCGTTAGGGCCCCAGTTTAACCACGGCTCCAGCCAGAAAGAGGGCAAGCAGAATCGCAGGTGTGCCACGGTTGCTATCGTAGCCCATTTGCCGTCGATGATGCCGTGGCTGCCAAGCCGGAGTCTCGCCAAACGACGCGGCCATCGCTTTTGGAGCAGTACCCAGTTGGGGCCGTGGCGCATACGGCGGGAAGGCAGTCGATCGAGAGCCACAGGGGGATGCAGGTGGAAAGTGGATTGCCTCGGGGCGTTCGCTCGGATAGTCTCGGGCCGCTTTTTGACTGAAGGGAGGAGGCTCTGATGAAAGGTGCGAAAGGTTTCGCGATTGCTGCGGCGGCGGCGGCCTTGTTCGTTTCGAAGGCTGTGAGCGCCGGCAGTCATGAGGGCACGGCCGAAGCAAAAAAGGTCAAGTGCGAAGGAGTCAACGAGTGCAGGGGTAAGGGGGAATGTGGCGGCGCTACGCACGACTGTGCGGGGAAGAACGAATGCAAGGGAAAGGGCTGGGTCGAGATCTCGGCTGAGGAATGCAAAGCCAAGGGCGGGAAGATCAAGGAAAATTGAGCGGAACGGACGCTGCGAACTCCGGGGGCGCAAGGAAATTTTTGGGCTTCGGCATTGGTCTGCGTCCGAAGCATTATCCGGAAATCCTTGGCCATTGGCCACGGGTCGATTGGTTCGAGGTGATCACGGAGAATTTCCTGGTTGCAGGGGGCAGGCCACTGCGCGTGTTGGAGGCCGTACGAGCTCGTTACCCCGTGGTGCTCCATGGCGTGTCGTTGTCCGTAGGTTCGGCGGACCCACTCAATTTCGATTACCTCCGGCGTGTCCGCGCGTTGATCGACTGGGTGGAGCCCGCGTGGGTTTCGGATCATTTGTGTTGGACCGGAGTGGGCGGCGTGAACCTGCACGACCTACTGCCGCTGCCGTTTACCGAAGAGACCTTGCGTTACGTGATCGAGCGCGTGCGCCGCGTGCAGGACTTTCTGGGCCGGCAAATCTTGCTGGAAAACGTTTCCTCGTACTTCGAATATGCGCACTCGACCATCCCCGAGGGGGAGTTTTTGGGTGCGGTCGCGGAGGGCGCAGATGCAGGGATTCTGCTGGACGTGAATAACCTGTACGTCAACGCCACGAATCACGGCTTCGATCCGCTTCAGTACTTGGCCGCCTTGCCGGTCGAGCGGATCGGGCAAATTCACTTGGCTGGGTATGCCGACCGCGGCACTTTCCTGCACGACACGCACGATCACCCAGTGTGGCCCCCGGTTTGGCAGCTTTACCGCGCAGCAATCCAGCGCTTCGGGTGGGTTTCGACGTTGATCGAATGGGACGCTGCCATCCCCCCGCTGGACGAAGTGCTTGCCGAGGCGAACAAGGCGCGGGCCATCGCCGAGGACGTCCTTTATGGGCGACAAGAACTTGGAGCGGGTACAGCGCCTGCTCAGTAAACTCATTCGCGCTCCCGAGGGAGTTGCCCCAGCGCTGCCGGAGCTCGCAGGCGAGGAACGTTCGCTTTGGGAGGGACTGATTCGCCCGCACGGCACACTCGACCCAGTGGCCCGGCTCGACATTTATGCCAACATGTATTTCTTCCGCATCCGCGATGCCCTGGCGGATGACTTCCCGGTGCTTCGAGCCACCATTGGTCCTGAGCGCTTTCACAATTTGGTGACCGACTATCTTCTCGCGCACCCTTCCCGTTCCTTTACCTTGCGCGATGTGGGCGCATCCTTGCCTGGCTTTGTTCGCAGGCACATCCTTTTGCAAGATTGGCCGTGGCTTGGTGACTTGGCGACGCTGGAGTGGGCGGTTGTGGAGGCGTTCGACGCAGCCGATTCCGAGCCGTGGAATGCAGCTCGGGTAGCAACGGTTCCAGCGGAAGAATGGGGTAGCCGGCGGGTGGTGTGGCATCCGTCGCTCAGGGTACTTCGCAGCGAATTTCCCGTACACGGACCATGGCAGCGGTACCAAAACGGGGACAGCCTTGGTGCACTCTCTGCGGGGGAAACGTGGCTGAGGGTGTGGCGCCGAGCGGAACGGGTTTTCGTTGTACCGGTATGCCCCCAAGAAGGGCAGGCCCTTGGGTTCGGCGGTGCGCTTGGTTTGCTTGCCGAAGAACTAGCGGCCAAGCTGGGAGAGGCAGCGGCGGCGCAGCAACTGGCGGTGTGGATTGCGGAGTGGGTGGAAGCCGGACTCGTCTGCGGCTTGGAACCCGTTACGTGTCCAAGATAAACGTGAGGTTCATGGCTACGCGGTACTCCTTGATTTTGTTCTTTTCGATCTTGGCTTGAATTCGAGTTACCTCCGCCGCGGTAACTCCGCGTAAGGTTTTGGTTGCCCGTTTGACCCCTTCTTCGATGGCTTTCTCGATCGTTTTGGCAGAAGCCACGATTTCCGTGACGCGAGCTGTAGCCATGGTCTGTCCTCCTCGTGCCGGCCTCAGGGCGGCTGCGCCATGCTATCGCGGTGTGAATCCTGCTGACAAGACATCTGTGCCGGCAACGATTGCCGTTTAGGGTGGAGGCACGGCCCATCGCTTTTAGCCCGGGCTTGCACGATGAGGGTCCTCCATCGCAGAGCGAGGTTCCCTTTGCGGGTATCCGAAGCCGCACTTGATTCAAGCCTGCGGTCGTGAACAATGCGGCCAGCGCAAATGCAGCTAGAACGCAACCGGAGGACAATGGGATCGATGACCAACGAAACTGCGGAACGCTCGCAACCACGACAGCGGCCAATTGTGCCGTTTCTGCGGCTGGGCGAAGGCGGCGAGAAACCATACTTAGTCGCCCGCAAGTGCAAAAATTGTGGCGCCTTGTACTGGGGCAACCGCGTGGCGTGCGCCCGTTGCCGGCAGCAATCGGGTTTCGAAGAGGTGCGCGTCAGCGACCGGGGCACGCTGTGGACTTATTCGATCGTCCACCAGTCGATGCCGGGTATTCCGGTGCCGTACGTGGCGGCCATCGTCGATTTGCCAGAAGGCATTTCCGTGCGCTGTACCCTGGTGGACGTCGAGCCGGATCCCGCGAAGCTTCCTTTTGGAATGCCTGTGGAGATGGTGACGCGCAAGGTGCGCGAGGATAAAGACGGAAACGAGGTGATTGCATTTTTCTTCCGCCCGGCGGCAACGAGCTGAGTTGGCGGAAGCGAGACACAAGAGGAGACTAGAGCCATGCGGGACGTGTACGTGCTTGGTGTCGGTATGATCAAGTTTGGGCGTTACCCCGAGCGGGACGTGGCGGAGCTGGCCGCAGAGGCCGCGATGCTAGCGCTAAAAGATGCCGACCTCACGATCGACGACGTTCAACTCCTGGCATCGGGTAATTTGTTTCAGGCCCACGCCATGGTGGGGCAACGAATTTTGCAGCAAATTGGGCAAACGGGAATTCCCGTAATCAATGTGGCCAATGCTTGCGCTACTGGCTCCACTGCCTTTCGCGAAGCGTACCTCGCGGTCGCTAGCGGCGAGTACGACATCGCGCTGGCCGTGGGATCCGAGCAGATGGGCAAGGCTGGGTTACTCGGTGCCGGCGAGCGGCGAGAAAGCGTAGAGGGAATCCTGGGCAGCGGCTTGATGCCCGCCGTGTTCGGCCAAGCTGGAGTCGAGCACATGAGGAAATACGGCACGAAGATTGAACATTTTGCCAAGATTTCCGTGAAGAATCACAAGCACTCGGTGAAAAACCCGCTGTCGCAATATCAGGTGGAAGTGACTTTGGAGGACGTGCTCAAGGCGCGGATGGTTGCTTACCCGAATACCTTGTACATGTGCTGCCCAACGGGCGATGGGGCGGCTGCGGCAGTGGTGGTTTCGGAAGAGGTGAAGAAGAAGTCCAATCGCAAAGCAGTGAAAGTGGCGTGCTCGGTGCTGACTTCCGACCCTTGGACGGAGCGCGATCTAACCCTGCCCGACGTGAACACCCTAACGCGCAACGCGGCACAAAAGGCATACGAGAAGGCGGGGGTGGGACCGAAAGACCTCGATCTTATCGAGCTCCATGATTGCTTCGCTACTGCCGAACTGTTGCACTACGAAAACCTCGGCTTATGCCCGGAAGGCGAGGCCGCTCGTGCCGTTGACGAGGGTTGGTTCGAATGGGGCGGACGGCAGCCGGTCAACGTCAGCGGTGGGCTGCTGTCGAAAGGTCACCCACTGGGGGCGACCGGTGTGGCGAACATTTACGAAATCGTTACCCACTTGCGAGGCGAGGCAGGAGAGCGGCAAGTGGAGGGTGCAAAGGTGGGGCTGGCTCACGTGATTGGCTTGGGTTCGGCCTGCACCATCCACATTTTCACTGTCTGACGGAACGAAGGAGTTGGGGGCGACGGTGACCGAGCCCGCGGTTGCCTTGGCACCCGTAAGCTCACCGGTGGTGACCTCTCGGGCGGAGCGGTGACGGGAGGCTCTCATCGCCAGCGCGTAGTGGATTGCATCGCGGCTTGGCCTGTCCTTGGTTTTGCCGAATCGGCGAACGTTGGTGGCCACGTCGTCGGCTAAGGCGCGGGCGCGTGGTGCGCCACGTGTGGTACGAGGTGCTGGTCGTTCGGAGGTTTTCAATAACGAAGCGCTAGAGCTCTGTGCCCACCTCGGAACCATCGCGGCAAAACACTGCGGGTTGAGCAATCGGCGCGTCCACCTGAAGGTCCTTGGACCCAACGTGACGCGTGCCCGCCCCCAAGCGGACCCAAGATCCGTCGGGCAGCTACACGGCAACCCGCCTTGCCCTTGCGTGCCCAGCTCCGGGCCGAGTTCGGCGCGGTCAGTAAATTCCGGGGAGGAATTTCTTTACCCGCTTGCAGTACGCGCGGTACTCGGGATGGTGCGCGGTGAGCCAGGCCTCTTCGCGCGAGGCCTTGCGGTCGAAGAACACAGCCGCGCCGAGCGTGACGAGCACCCCCGCCGTGCTTAGGCACCATGCCGACCAACCGAGTGCCGCGAGGAGGACGCCAGCGTACATGGGGTGGCGCACCCAGGCGTACACCCCGCTTTGCTTGAGCGGCGCGCCCGCCAACGGTCGCGGGAAGGGCGTGAGCGCGCGCCGCAGCGTCAACGCACTGGCCAGGCCGAGCCCGATCCCTACCAGCACGGCCAGCATGCCGGCGATCTGCAGTGGATGCGTTGCAGGCCACAGCACGAGCGCCGCACCGGTCTTTAGTGGCGTGACTATTAGCGCAAGGAGCACCGGCAGCTGCACGAGAACCCAGCCCCCGCCGCGGGCGCGGAACGTCTGCCACCAGCCTGTTTTCATGCGTCTAGCTCCGGATTTTTTTATACTTTCCGCTGCTCCCCTAAGTTAGGCAACCATACTTCGATCGCCACAGCGTCGCGCTGCCGAAAGTCGAAGGTTGCGTAGTCACTGTTTTCTGGTGCGAGCGAGCGCAAGCGCGAAGTCATGTAAAATAAGGTATTGGCGCATCGGTGGTGTGCCAGCGTCCGCCAGCCCTGGCCACTAGGTTGACAATGGCGGTCAGCGGTTGTGCGCCACGGCCGGTGCCCTGCTCGCGCACGCGGATGGGGACCAGGCGGCCCTTGAGGTCGAAATGCGTGAACTGCGCGCCGTGACCGAAGAGCCGCTCCTTCGGGTCAGATCGAAACCAAAGACCGGTCCGATTGTACGCTGCATTCTTCACACGCGAACTTCGAACGGAAGAATCGCATGCCCCATTGCGTACAAGCGCAGCGGGTACGGCAGCGCCCTCTTCTCGCCCTGGAGCACGCCCTGGATCGTGCACTCGTCACCACGTTGGAGCACCAAGTCGACAGATTGGTTGGTACACGGGTCCTACCGATCCGCCTGAACGGAAAACATGCCGCGGTGGTTCCGCACCTGGGGACGATCCATGCCGGCGTGAGAATGCTTGGCCTGATATCGTCTCCCAAACGGGATCGTCGTGCTCCGGATGGACAATGCGCAAGGGCGTCTCTTGTCAATTCGAACCAACCCTTCAACCGTAAAGGCGCCGAGCCTGGCGGACGGAAACGGCAGCGAACGGGTTGATAGGCGCCGATCGTGGCCACACCCACTCACCGCTGCCGAGATTGCTGCCACGCTTGCAAGGGCCAAGGTGAGAAGGCCGCTTCGACTGGCAGAGGAGTGACCTTGCAACCCCGGTGCTACGTGTTGGGCATTTATGTTCCTCTTTTACAAGATAGGGGCGACTTGCGTTGGTATTGACCCCTCGGAACGAGCGCCGTTAGGCAGCGGAGAGTAACGGATGACGCCGGTGCGAAATTGGCTGCAGAACGAGATGGAGTTCCCGTGGCAGCAAGGCATGCGCCGTTACTTGCCCTGGTTGGTAGCGGCCTCCGCTATTCACGGGCTGCTTCTGTGGTTGCTGGGGGCAACGATGTGGCAGTCATTGGAACCGCCAACGATGGTGCCAGTGCGGATCGCAATCGTCGGGTCGGGTGCTGCCAGCGGGCCAGAGCAAGGAGCGGCTCCGGCGGGTGACGAGCAACAAGGGCAACCCCGGCGTGAAGAAGCTTTGGAGATGGCTCCTCGCGTCCAGCACGAAAAGAAGGCTCAGAGGAGCGCACAACAGGTCAAAGCGGCGCGCCCAAGCCGGAAACGGGAGGTTCCGCGTGAGCGAACGGAATTGCCGCAGGGGGTTCTAGCCGAAGGGGAAGGAGCGATGCTTCGGGAAGGTAGAACTGCGGCCGATTCGAGTGGGGAAACGGGTGACGCCGGGCTAGCCAACGACGGCGGCACGGGCGGGAATGCTACGGGCCCAAACCAGGGGGTAGGATCAGTGGGGAAGGGCTACGGAGGCGAGGGAGGTGGCGGAGGGGTTGGCGATGCCCGTGCGTACTGCGCGCACTGCCCGCCGCCGGTTTATCCGGCCATTGCGCGTCAGCGCAGTTGGAGCGGCGTGGTGCGGGTGTGGTTGGAGCTTGCGCAGGATGGCACGGTGCGTGCGGCCCGAGTGGATCGTTCCTCGGGGTACGAGGTGCTCGACCGTGAGGCGCTCGCTGCGGCGCGCCGGAGCCGTTTTCGCCTGCCACCGGAGTGGAGTGGGACGGCGGCAGGGATCATCGAGTACCGATTCGAGTTGGTGCCCTAGGGGAAGTCTCGCCCCCAGGGCGATGCTGTGTTGGCGTGGACCCGGGGAACAGGAAGGGAGACAGGAGCGCACGCAGAACGCCCCGGGGTGCGAGGCAATTACGGAACGGGGAAGCTTTCTTTTCCCGGTGGAGCGTTGGGCCGTAGGCGGCAGATGGACCCCGCTGGCGATTGGACGAGCCACTCCGCGCAGTGGTCGTGTGCGTAAGCCAGAGCTTCACTCGAAGCCTTTGCCTCGACGATGAAGAAATGGTTGCCTTCACCCAGTGGTGCGCTACGCGCGGCGATATTGCCGAAAGGTACTTGGGCAAGGAAAGAGACAGCGGGCACTTGCGACCACCCAAATGCCCAAACCGAGCGAGAGTTGCTCGCGTGAAGCAGTTCGATGAGCCTGTTTGCGACGTATTGCTGTTCTCGGAAGCTGTATGGGAGCGTGGAGGTATTCCGTTGGGGCCAGGGCATGGAACACAGTAGGCCGGCTGCAACCGCCAAGCGAAACATCATGCCTCGGTAGCGGGAGCGCCACGATGCGCTCATGGTTCGTAATAGCAGGTAGGCACCTGCCAGCGTGTGAAAGAACAGCCCCACGACGAGGTGGTGGTAAACAACCCAAGAACTCAGGAAAACCCACCACGCAAAGTGCACCATGGTGGCAGCGAAAAGAACGCGGCCGCAAAAATTCGACCTTTTCAGGAACGCTCCATACGCCACCCAGAGCAATGACAAGCCGAGAGCAATGAGCTGAGGACTACGCCCAAACGTGGTCGCAAGCTGGACCACGTGGGCCCAAGGTCCTCGCTCGGGCTGCGTCAGCGCCATCCAGTTGAGGCCGCTGCCGGCAAAGAGCAGAAAAAACCATCTGCGCTCGAGGAGCTGAAGCCATCCTGCCACTCCGAAGTGCGCCACTTGCAACCCCTCCCAGGCAAGGAGAGGAAGTCCGGCTCCGACAACGAGTACGAACCCCGCCACAATTCGCTCGCGGATTGCGGCGCCCTTTTGCCTGCTAGCGAGAACGGCAAGGAGCGCGACCGGTACCATTAACGCGAGCACGAGTTTCGTGAGCACTGCCAGACCAAGGAGCACGCCGCCAGCAAAGGCGTGCCACCGTGACCCGTGATCCCGTTGGCGTTCGACCACCAACGTGCCGGCGAGAAAAAGTGCGACTGCCGGAAGCTCCCCCAAGACTCGAGCGGAATAAAGCAGGAGTTCTGGGATAATGACCAAGAAGGCGCAGGCAAGGGCGAAGAGCCTGTGCGCTGACTCTTGTAAGAGGCGGCAACAGAATTTCCAGCACACGTACAGGAAGAGCAAGAAATAGCCCGTCATAACGAGGCGGGCAGCGATGGGGTTTGGCCCAAACAGGAGGAACATGCCTGCAACCGGAAGCAACACCGTCGGGCCGGTGGTGATGTGATAGTTGAACGGCTTCGGCTCGCCGTACCAGGTTTGGTACTTGCCCGCGAGGGCAAGATTCAGGGGCACCTGTAGATTAAAAGCCTCGTCAAAATAGAGCGGCGAGTCTGCAACCCGGAGAAGGTGCAAAACGAGAACGGTTCCGGCCGCAAAAACGCTGAGCAGGGCTCTGAAGTTCCATGTGCCCCACTGGTTAGCGACGCAACAAGTGGCTCGGGAAAACCCGTTCTTCCGTTCGCTTGATGCGTCTACCCTCGAGGAACCTGTCGCGAGCAATTCCAGCCCTGAGAAAAATTTCGTTCGCGATACGCTCCAAGGCTATGTCGAAGGTTACACTCTGGTGCAAGTTCTCGCGTCATGGCCGGGCGCTGTCGAGCGCCTGACGCCGGTGTGGGGAGTTCCGTGCCGTGTTCGGCTTGCCCTGGCCGCGCGTGTGGGGCGGGGAAGGGACAGGCGCCAGGGGCCAGTGTAGTGCAAGGGCAATTGCTTCGGGCTTTTGCGGGCAAGAGGTGCGGTGGGAGGCACTCAGTCCAGTTGGTCCTGGCAGTGGAAAGACGGCAGGAGAACGTGTGGCGTTGCGTGGGTTGTGCCTTTGCGTTAGCGAGTCCGTTCCGTCGCGGTTCCTTTGAGGGGCCTGCACGTAGGGGTGTCGTCGATGAACGAGCTACCGAAAACGTATGACCCCTCGCAAGTCGAGGATAAGTGGTACGCCTTCTGGGAGCGGCAGGGATATTTTTACGCGGACGAGGACCAACCCGGGCCGCGGTTTAGCATTGTGATCCCGCCGCCGAACGTAACCGGCGTCCTGACCATGGGGCACGTTCTGAACAACACGCTGCAGGACATTTTGGTGCGTTACAAGCGGATGGATGGCTTCGTCACGCTTTGGCTTCCAGGAACGGACCACGCTGGCATCGCCACGCAAAACGCCGTGGAAAAGCAGTTGGCCAAAGAAGGGCTCGACCGTCACCGGCTTGGCCGTGAGGCTTTTTTGCAGCGCGTGTGGGAGTGGAAAGAGAAGTACGGCCGAACAATTCTTCTTCAATTGCGCAAACTCGGGGCTTCGTGCGACTGGCGTCGTGAGCGTTTTACGATGGACCCTGGCCTCTCGGCTGCGGTTCGAGAAGTGTTCGTCCGACTGTACGAAAAGGGCCTGGTCTACCGCGGGCAGCGGATCATCCACTGGTGCGTGCGCTGCCACACCGCCTTGTCGGATGAAGAAGCGATTACGGTCGAAGGCGGCGAAGCTGGGTCGCTTTGGTACATTCGCTACCCGGCCGAGGACGGAAGCGACGGGGTGGTCGTGGCGACGACGCGGCCGGAGACCATGCTGGGCGACACCGGCGTGGCTGTGCATCCGGATGACAGCCGCTACCGGCGTCTCGTTGGCCAGCGTGTCGTGCTACCGCTCCTCGATCGGCCGATCCCGGTCGTGGCTGACGAAGCGGTGGATCCGGCCTTTGGCACGGGCGCGGTGAAGGTCACGCCAGCTCATGACGCCGCGGATTTCGAAATGGCGCAGCGCCACAACCTGCCCGCGCTGGTGGTCATGGATACGGCGGGGAAGATCAACGAGAATGGCGGACCGTACCGCGGTTTGGACCGATTCGCCGCTCGCCAGAAGGTCGTGGCCGACCTGGAAGCACGCGGGCTTTTGGTGAAAGTGGAGCCGTATCGTGTGCCCGTGCGTCGTTGCGAGCGCTGCCAAACGGTGATCGAGCCGTATTTATCCACCCAGTGGTTCGTGCGGATGAAACCGCTAGCGGGCCCGGCCATCGAGGCCGTGCGCACGGGAAAGCTCCGGCTCATCCCGGAGCGGTGGGTGGGTGTGTACTTGCACTGGCTGGAGAACATCCGCGACTGGTGCATTAGCCGCCAGCTTTGGTGGGGGCATCGCATCCCCGTGTGGTACTGTGGGAGTTGTGGCAAGGAAACTGTGGCGCGAGTAGACCCCAATGCCTGCGCTCACTGCGGTTCCTCTGACATCCAGCAAGATCCCGATGTGTTGGACACTTGGTTCAGCTCGTGGCTTTGGCCGTTTTCCACCATGGGTTGGCCGGAGCGGACCCGTACGCTCGAGCGTTTTTACCCTACGGATGTGCTCGTGACCGGAGCCGACATCATCTTTTTTTGGGTGGCGCGCATGGTGATGGCCGGGTACGAGTTCATGGGCGAAGTGCCCTTCCGCACGGTGTACTTCAACAGCATCGTGCGGGACCTTCAGGGGCGAAAGATGTCGAAGTCGTTGGGAAACTCTCCCGACCCTTTGGAGTCATCCAAGAATACGGGGCAGACGCGCTGCGCTTTACCATTGTTGCCCTGGCCCCACCTGGCGAGGATGTGCGCTACGCGAAGGAGAAAACCGACCTTGGCCGGCACTTTGCCAACAAAATTTGGAACGCTGCCCGCTTCGTATTGCGGCAAGTGCAAAGTGACCAGCGAGTGAAGCCCCTCGGTGCCTTTAGTACGAGTGAGTTTTCCCTGGTGGACCGTTGGATCCTTTCGCGGCTCCAACACGTGATCCACAGCACCCGCGCTGCGTTGGAGGAATTCCGCTTCAACGATGCTGCGCTCGGCATTTACCAGTTCCTCTGGCACGAGTACTGCGACTGGTACATCGAAATGAGCAAGTTGCCCTTGGGGGCATCAGACGTTCGGGCGGTAGAGCGAACGGTGGCTGTGCTCGTGCACGTACTGGAGCAGGCACTACGCCTGCTGCACCCGATGATGCCCTTTGTGACGGAGGAGATCTGGCAGCATCTCCCGATCGAACGTCGGTCGCAAAGCATTATGACCGGGCCGTTTCCCCGCGCTGACGAAGCGTGGCGCAGCGTGGAAGTGGAGCAATGTGTGGGGCAGCTTCTGGCTGCGGTGCGAGGTGTCAGGAACTTGCGTGCCGACTTGGGGTTGCCGCCTGTGCAGGCAGTGACGGTACGGATTCCTTCTGCGGTTTCCCCGGAGCTTGAGCAACTTTTGCGGAGTTACCTACCGCTTCTTGCCCGAGCCGGTGCGGTGGAACGCTTGACCGAGGGTGAGCACCCAGTTGGAGAGCCCTCCGTGCTCGTCGAAGGGGTGGGGGAATTGTTCGTGCCCGTGCGAGGAATCGTTGACACCACCGAAGTGCGGCAGCGTTTGCAGCGCGAGCTGGACAAGGTGGGAAAGGACCTCGAGCAAGTAGAGGGCAAGCTGGCACGAGAGGATTTCCTGGCACGTGCGCCTCGAGACATCGTGGAAAAGGAAAAAGAGAAAGCGTTGAGCCTCCGGCAACGAGCAACGAACCTGCGGCGCCACTTAGAGGCTTTGACCTGATCCTGGGGGTGGGCTCCAGGCGCGTTGCGGGCCGAGGGGCACGGGCGTGCAAGGCTAGCTTTCGCATGTGCGGAGAGACGATCTCACAGATACGCGGGCATCCTCTCATTGGCTGAACTCGCTGCCGCGCACGTCGAGGTAGGATGCGAGGGAGAGTGCACGAACGTTGGGCTTGGACCCTTTTCTGAAAAGCCCCAACGTAACCCTGGGGAAAGGTTGGCGCGGAATTCTGGCGGCTCCGGTTGCCGTTTTACTCGTGCACCCAAGCCTCTGCTGGCCGGCTTACTTACGGCACGGGGCGGGTAAGCCAGGGAGCGGTGCAGGGGGAGAATTCACTGTGCCGGATTGACTGGGGAATGCTTCCGCCACTAAAAGCGCAAGTTCGAGTTACGCTTCGAAAGAGGGGACCAATCGATGGCAGAACCGCTGATGTTCGACGCACCGAATTTTACTGTGAGCGCTCATATTGAGGCACGCGCTCGTCACCCCGTGACCCGGAACAAGGTGTTGCTTATGCACCGGAACCGTCGGTGGACCTATTTGGACTTTCGTAACGAAAGCGTGCGCACTGCTCATTTCTTGCTGAAGCGCCTAGGAAAAATTGACAGCGATCATCCTGGCCACGTGGCGATGCTGTTGGAAAACCACATGGAGCTGCTTTCCCTTTACGGAGGCTGTGCGTACGCCGGGTTGACCTTGTTCGGTGTCAATACGGGGCTCCGTGGAGAAGTTTTGGCCGGGGTGCTGAACCATGCGCGGGCGCGGGTGCTGGTGGTGGACGAAAAATTCTTACCCGAAGTAACGCGGATTCAAGCCCAGCTTCGTTACCTTGGCGAGGAAAACATTCTCGTGTTGCGCACTCAGGGTGGGGAAATACCCGCTGCGAGGGACTACGTGACTTGTCTCGATCGCGAGGTGGGCCCCCCGAGCGAGCAGCTTGCACCGCCTGACGTCAGTGTGACGCCGGATACGACGTTGATGGTCATCTACACCTCTGGGACAACCGGCCTCCCCAAGGGGATTTTGAACAACCACATGAAGCTATGTGCGGTGGGCTTTGGTGTGTCGTCCAACATGGGTCTCACCCACGAAGACGTCGGCTACGGTTGCATGCCACTGTTCCACTCGAACTCCATGTTCGTCGGTTTCATGCCAGCGTTCTGGGTTGGCGGCAGCATGGGTTTGCGGGAGAGATTTAGTGCCAGTCAATTCCTCGACGACATTTTCACTTACGGCTCCACATTCTGGAACTACGTCGGGGAACCGGTGCACTACGTCCTGGCTGCGATCGAAAAGCGCTTCGGTGGCGACGAAGAAGTGATTGCCCGCGAGGTAACCCACAATCCTCGCAACAAGCTGCGTTACGCCGTCGGCAACGGTGCGGCACCTCCGGACATCGACAAGTTCATGAAATGGTTCGGCTTGGAGGACATGTTCGAACTTTATGGCTCCACCGAGGCGGCCATCAGTACCTTCCGGCGCAAGGGGGATCCTCGTGGGTGTGTGGGAGAAATTACCGACCCGACGGTGAAAATTTTGGCCCCGGACGGGACCGAGTGCGAGCCAGCGCAGATTGGTCCGGACGGAAAGCTGCTCAACTACGATCGGGCCGTGGGCGAAATTTGTCGCGTTGCCCCCGATACCGCGTTGTTCCAAGGCTACTACGACAATCCGCAAGCGAATCAAGAGAAGTACCGGAACGGGGTGTACCACTCTGGCGATCTTGGCCACGTTCTTATCGTGAATGGTCGTCGTTACCTGTACTTCGATGGGCGAACGGACGACTGGATTCGTAAGGACGGGGAAAACTTTTCTGCAGCCCAGGTAGGTCGGTTGCTCAGCGAACACCCGGACGTACAACTGGCGGTTGCCTATGGTGTGCCGTGTGCGGTTTCCGACGAGCTGGTGATGGCTGCACTCAAGATGCGTGACGGGGCGGAGTTCGATCCCAAAGGTTTTTTCGACTGGTGCGAAGAGCAGGTGACTCACGGAAGCATGGACCGAAAGTGGTTTCCGGACTTCGTGCGCATCGTCGAAGATTTCGAGTACACGCAAACGCAGAAAGTCTTGGTGCGGAATTATAAGAAGGTCCATTTCGATCTAAACCGTATCCCAGACGCCAGAATTTACTGGCGGCGCCGGGGCGACTCGACGTTCCGCCCGTTCACTCGTCAGGATTACGAGGAGCTACGTCGGGAGTTCGCTGCGCGAGAGAAGCTCGAGTTGCTCGACCGGTGACCATGGTATAGGCAAGGGCCCGGCAACGACGCGTGGGGTCCGACGCTGGCGAGGGAGGGCAACATGGCCATTGTGGTAATGCGTTTCGACCTGCGGGTTCCTCCATTCGCGTCGACGACCCATGCGCGGCAATACGCGGCGTGCCTGGAGATGTGCCGCTGGGCAGACGCGCTGGGCATCGACATGTGCGTGCTCTCCGAGCATCACGGTGTCGACGATGGCTTCCTGCCAGCACCGCTGACGTTGGCTGCCGCGATTGCTGGCGCTACGAAGCGGTTACCCATTAACGTTGCAGCGCTGCTCGTGCCGTTGCACGACCCAATCCGGTTGGCTGAGGAGCTTGCGATCTTGGATTTGGTGAGCGGCGGGCGAATTAGCATCGTCGCCGGGTTGGGTTATCGCCAGGAAGAGTTCGAGATGGCTGGAGTCAATCGGGGCGAACGTGGCAAGCTTCTGGAAGAAGGAATCCGGGTGTTGCGCCAAGCCTGGACGGGTGAGCCTTTTACTTTCCGCGGCCGCACCGTGCGCGTTACGCCGCGCCCTGCCCATCCCATTCCCATTTTCCTCGGTGGGTCGACGGCCGCGGCGGCGCGCCGCGCGGCACGCTTGCACACGGCTTTCCTACCAGCCATAGCGGATCCGGAACTGGAGCGGGTGTATCACGAGGAGTGCCAGCGGGTGGGCTTCGAGCATGGTTTCGTGATGATGCCAGGCGGTCCTGGGTTCGTGCATGTGTCACGGGATCCCGAGCGCGATTGGCAGAGGATTGCACCTCACGCTTTGTACGACGCGACCACCTACGCCGCGTGGCAGACCCCGGATCAACGGTCGAAAGTGCACGTGCAAGGCAGCACCATCGAAGACGTGCGGTCGTCAGGCGTTTACCGAGTGCTTAACCCGGAGCAATGTATCGCGTTGGCCCGGGAGCAGGGGCGGCTCGTACTTCACCCGCTCATGGGAGGGATCGATCCCGAGCTCGGATGGGAGAGCTTACACCTCTTCGAGCGCGAGGTTTGGCCCTACATTCGTTGAGCCGCGATGCGTTCCCTTTGCAACGAACGGGGCGAGGTGTGTTTCGGCTTATTCGAAGAGGCGATCGAAGAGGTCGACTATTGGCGATGCCGACTGATCGATGAGTTCGACCGGTCAGCAGGCCGTTGGCGGCGTTACTTTGCCTTCAAGCAGTTCGAGTTCCTCGGTGGTTTGAGCGAGGAGGTGGTGTTTGGCTGTGCCTTGGTGAACATTCGCTACGCGGCGTCGGCTTTCGTGTATGCCTATTGGCCGGCGCGAAGGGTTATCGAGGAATTCAGCTTTGTTCGGCCGCTTGCCTGGGGCATGAAAATGGATCAGCGCCCAGAAGACGGTATTGCCGAATTCGCTGCTCGTGGCGCGAGGATCCGCCTCGAGCCCGGAACGCGGACACACTCGCGTCGCTTAGTGGCGGAGCTGCCAGCACGGCTCCACATCGACGCGGAGTGGGACGAGGCCGACCCGCCGACGACCCCGCTGCGGCTGTGCACTCGGGCTGGGGCCGCGGGCTGGGTGTTTGCTCGAAAAACAGCCGGCCAGCGCGTGCGGGGTAGCCTGCAAACAAACCTCGGTTACGTGGACCTAGAGCGTGCAGGCACCTTAGGCCATCGTGATTGGAGCGCGGGCTACATGCGGCGAGAAACTCATTGGTTGTGGGGCTGTTTGGCGGGAAGAGCTGTGGGTGGCCAAGCGCTCGGGCTCAACATTTCCTGCGGCGTCAACGAAACGAGCTTCACGGAAAACTGTTTTTGGGTCGATGGCAGACGAGAAAGTCTCGGGCTCGTTCACTTCGCCTTCGAGCGCACCAATTTAATGCGGCCCTGGGAAATGTCCTCGACGGACGGCCGTTGCCGTTTACGATTCGAGCCCGAGGCATGCCACCGCGAACGAATGCGCCTCGGTTTTCTCGGGCTCAATTTTTACCAGATTATTGGCCGTTACACCGGGGAACTTGTGGAGTCATCGGGCCGCACCCAGCTCGTAGACCGCCAGCTCGGTTATGCCGAGTGGCAGTATGCCAAGTGGTAACACCGAGGTTGCCGCGACCTCCGGGCTGACGC
>BEIG01000021.1 GCA_002898795.1 bacterium HR30
TGGCCGAAGTATTTCGCTATCGGCTGTCGCGCTCGGGAAAGGAATTCGTTCCACTGGAAGAAGAGCTGCGCTTTGCCCACGCCTATTTGGAGATTGAAAAAGCGCGATTCGGCGATGAGCTTACGGTGGAATGGGACATCGAGCCCGCGGCAAGGCACCGCTTAGTGCCAAGCTTGATTCTCCAACCGCTCGTGGAGAATGCCGTCAAACATGGCATTTCGAAGAAAATCGACGGTGGCACCCTTTCCGTGCAAGCCTGTATCCGTAACGGCCAGCTTTTGGTGGAAGTGAAAGACACCGGTGTTGGCTTTACCGATCATAGCCAACTGTACGATCGAGGCCTGGGATTACGCAGCGTTCGGGACCGCTTAGTTCGCCTTTACGGGGAGGCCCACGCCCCCCAAGTGGAGTCGACTCCTGGCCAGGGTACGGCGGTGCGGTTGTGTATTCCACTGGACCAACAAGAGGTTGGGAAACGAGCATGATCCGTGCGCTGATTGTGGACGACGAGAAACTCGCACGCGAACGCTTGCAAACGTTCCTGCGCGATTTCGCGGAAGTAGAGGTGGTCGGAACCGCGAAAAACGGCCCTCAGGCGATCCAAGCTATCGACACACTCAAGCCCGACGTGGTGTTCCTCGACGTCCAGATGCCTGGGGTGGATGGCTTTGGAGTACTGAAGGCAATTCACCACCGGCCGCAAATCGTGTTTGCCACGGCGTTCGACCAGTATGCGATTCGCGCCTTTGAAGTTTGCGCTGTCGACTATTTGCTGAAGCCCATCTCCAGAGAGCGACTGTCCGAAACCATGCGCCGAGTACGCGACCGCCTAGCCAACCAAACCGCGCCGCCCGCCATCGAAGATATCCTCGATGCACTGGAGGCCCGAGAACGCCGCTATCTCCGGCAAGTCCCAGTGCAACGTGGCCGCAACATTTTAGTTTTGCCGACGGAGCAAATCCTTTGGTTCGAAGTGGAGGACCGCATTGTCTTCGCATACATCGACGGCGACCGATTTATGACGAACTTCACCTTGCGCGAGCTCGAGGAAAGGCTCGACCCAAATGTCTTCTTTCGGGCGCACAAGTCGCGACTGGTCAACCTTCACTACGTGAAGGCCATCGTGCCTTGGTTCGCGGGCCGGTACAAACTGGTCATGAAAGACCAAAAGGGCTCCGAGCTCGAATTGAGTCGGGCACAAACACGGCTGCTACGCTCGCGCATGCATTGGTAACCCACGGAGCGCGGTTTCGGCATTTTACGCCACCCTTGAGGCCACTCGCGGGTTGGATGGTTGCGCTAGTGTGCGCAAGCGTGTAGCAGCCTCACATTCTAGACAGCGTGAGGGGTACCACCATGCAACGTTGGTTATTCGTCGTCATCACGGCTTGGGTTCTGGGAGGGTCTGCAGCATCGCTGGGGCAGTGCATCGGAGACTGCAATGCCGATGGCGAAGTGACCGTGGACGAAATCGTGACCATGGTCAACGTCGCGCTCGGCAACCAACCCGCTCAGGCTTGCCCCGCGGGCGACCGCGACGGCGACGGTGGGATCACGGTCGATGAAATTGTCGCAGCGGTAAACAATTTACTCGCTGCTTGCCCTGCCGGTGGGACCCCAACCCCCAGCGCGACACCGACACCGACCAGCGGCCCCATCGGTGGTTCCCTCGGAGACCGCCGCTTCACGTTCAGTCAGCGCAGCCAATTCAGCGCCGTGTTGAACAGCGGATTCCGTCTCCCATTGGGATCGTTCCGCGGCCAAAACAACGGGCAAACCGGCGACGCATACCTCGTGTTCCGAGCAGGAGAGCCCGACTCCAACGGCATCGCCACGATCGACATCGTGGATGGCTCCGATTACTTCTTCGTGCAAGCAATCGCCAATCTGCTCGTGTGCATCCGGCCCCTGATTCCGGTAACCAGTGCCGGCGTTGTGCAGTGCAACGGCGGGGAAGATTACAGCATCGTTCTCCAAACTAATCACCATGTGGGGCAACTCGGCACCAATGGCTTTTCTTTGTTGGATTGCCTGACAACCTGCAACGGTTCTGTGTGTGGACAAGTGGAAGGTGCCACCCAAATTTGCGCAGCCGGCGCTGTTGGCGAAATTTGCCGAACCGACGCAGACTGCGATTCGACCTCGGGTTCAGGCGATGGGCGATGCGGCCTAGGGCGGTACTGCACTTCGGGTCGTCTCGGTGAGGCCTGTTCTAGCGACGACGATTGCCGGACTCCCGAAGCCGAGGGGCGTTGCAGCGTACAAGCTTCCTGCGCTGCAGGGCGGACCGGCTCGCCGTGTCGCAACGATGCCGAGTGCGATACCGAAGCCGGCAGCGGCGATGGCCAGTGCGGCGGCCGCGCCATTCACCCGGGCGTTTGCAATGGCCCTCTCACGGTAACCTCGATTGGCGAAGACAGTGGGCCTGGATCGGCCGTACTGGCGCCGGTGCTCGGGCTCAATGGGCTGCCGGTGGAGCTGTCATTCGAACAATCTTTGCCTTGTGGAGACGAACCAACGGCCCCTGGGTTTAGCCAATCTTTTGCCTTCACGACCGGAACGGCGAGAGCGATCGTGCAAAATGTGAGCAACGAATTTGGCGTTTGCAGCGACAATTCCCGCTGCACGCAGGACAGTGACTGCGACCACGTCGACGGCGTGGGCCGCGGCGTGTGCGGCCATCAATTGATCCATGAAGTCAGAGGAGAGAACTTTTCTTGCCAGGATTGGCAAAATCCCAACGGCCCTGGCTGCTTCGTGCTCGCCGCACCGGTGCTTCACGCCTTCCAGGGAGCGGATTTGGTGACCGAATTTCGCTTCTGTGGCCGCTAAGCGGCGATCGAGCGTTCACTTTCCTCTCTGAGGTGGGCGGAATTGGTCCGCCGCGGCCCCCTTATCCTTGCCTTCCTTCCGCTCTCAGCCTGACATCGGCAACCCCCAAGAGTTCCTTGCAACGCGGGTGTCTCGCCCGCGTGGACCTGTCGCGAGCGGAACGTCAGCGGTGCCAGGCACTGTTCCGGCAATTCGTTAGTGGCGCACTGCGGGAAATCGTTGTATGGAAGCTGCCCACGCATGGCAGCGGCTTCGCGGAGTGTGGCTAGGGAACTTTTGGCGGCGGCGGCTGTGCTCGCATTTTGGTCTGCGGCCGCGCTGGCTGAGGGGCGTGCGCTTCCCGAGAACGGCGCCCCCTTCCATCGCTCTGTGCTCCAGCAGCATGGCACAGCGGGTGGCTCGGTGTTACCGGGAGATGCCAACTGCGACGGCCGCGTCGGTCGTGAGGATTTGGGCGCTTTGGTCGCGGAGTTGTTTTCCCCTTGGCCCTCGTGCGTTGGCGTCGATGCGAACAACGACGGCAGTGTCACGACGGCTGATCTGGTGGCTCTCCTGACCATTCTGGGCTTGCCGCCAGCTCCTAGTGAGACACCCACCGAGACTCCCTTGCTATCCCCGACACCCACGCCGAGTGCCACCGAAACGCCGAGCGCGTCACCTACGGCCTCGTCGTCTCCTACGGTGTCTCCCACTTCCATCTCGACCGGAAGCCCCACACCGACACCAAGGGGTACAGCCACGCCCACGCACACCTTCACGGCATCGCCAAGCCCAAGCCCGTCGATACCACCATCCCTCACTCCTTCGAATACGCCCACCTTTCGAGCGGAAAGCCCCACACCCTCCGCCACCCCAACGAGCACCCACAGCTTTTCACCCTCGGCGACAGCGACGGCCTCACCTTCACAAACTCCTCCGCTAGGCACCTCGGCTACCGCAACTCCCAGTGGCACAAGCACGCTCACGACAGCGCCGAGCCCAACACTGACCCCAACTCGAACTTCGAGTTTCACCCCAACGGCAACCGTGACAGCTACGGCAACCTTCACGATTGCTTTGTCCCCCACCCGGACGTTCAGCGCCACTCGTTCCCCCACCAGCACGGCAACAGAGACTCCCTCGATTACACCCTCCCGAACCACTACGCCCTCGCGAACCCGCACCTCTACACCCACCCAAACAGCCACTGCTTCCCCCACAGCCACCCAAACCCTAATGTTCACCCGCACGCCGTCACTTACGCGCACTCCGTCGTCCACGCCCACCCCGACCTCGACCGCCACGGCCACCCCTACGACCACGCCCACACGCACGCGCACGAACACGCGAACACCAACGGCCACCGGTACGGCCACATTCACGCCTACGGACACGGCTACGCACACCGTGACTCGCACCCCGACGCAAACACGCACCCCAACGAACACGCCTACAATCACACAAACCGGCACGCCCACCCGCACCCCGACCGTCACCCGCACACCGACCCCTACGTTGCCTCCCTTGGCGGGTCCGGTGATTACGTACTTCGGCATCACGACGGCCGACAATCATGTGATCCCACCCAGCGGTACAGATGAAAACGGAGTGCCTATCTTCGAGAGGTCGTTTGGCGCTGGCTTCTTCCTCGTGATCGAGGCTAAGCCTGGCACCAGCAACAGCGCGCCCGACACGCGCAATCTTTACAACCCCTCCGACCCAAGCTCGCGTCCCGATGTGCAAATCTTGTCCTCGCGGCCCCTAGGAAACGGTAGCCCGGAAGTGTGCGACAAAGGACCACCGCCATTTCCTCTCGGAGGTGTGCCCGGATTTCCGTCTCTGAACCTTGACGATCCTTCTCAAGCCGTTACGGACGCACTCAACGATTTTGCTTGTCGGCTTGCCAACAACACCATCGATCCCTGCACCCTCGACGACCGCGAACGACCCGCTTACGTGGCTTCGGACACGACCACCCAAGTTTGCAGCGATGGTGTCATCGGAACAGAAATGCGCTTCCCTTCGGGCAGCACCACGCTGATCGTTCGCTGGCGGGATCGCAACGGCTACTACGGCCGCCCGGCAAAGATCATCATTCGCGTACCGTAAAGCGGCGTCGTCTTGCGGTTGTGGTGCGGTTGTGTAAAGCGCTGATGCCACGATCATGCGGGTGACCGTTCTGGGCGCCGGAAGCTTTGGTACAGCCTTGGCCAAATTGTTGTGCGAAAACGGCCACGCTGTGCGCTTATGGTGCCGCGGGGTGGAGCTGGCACGCGAGATTCAGAGCCGGCACGAGAACACCTTGTATCTACCGGGCATCCCCTTGCCGCCAACGATTGCTGCCACCCCCAATCTTGAAGAAGCCACCGAAGGCGCAGAAATGGCAGTTGTTGCTGTCCCATCACATGTCGTCCGCTCGGTCGTCGAAGACGCACGACCGTGGCTGCGACACTGCACCTGGATCGTGAGCGCAGCCAAGGGCGTGGAAGAGGCGACGCTCCTTCGTATGTCCCAGGTACTGGAGCAAGTGCTCGGGCGTGACTGCTCCAGTCGAATTGCCGTGCTCTCTGGCCCGAGCTTCGCCAAGGAAGTGGCTGCCGGTAAGCCCACCGCTGTTACCGCAGCAAGCTCGAACCCCGCCGCTGCGAAAGCAACCCAGGCCACGTTTCAAGGCAGCACCTTCCGCGTATATACCCACGACGACGTGATTGGCGTGGAGATTGGTGGTGCCAGCAAAAACGTGATTGCTATCGCCGCGGGGGTTAGCGATGGACTCGGCCTCGGACACAGCAGCCGAGCTGCCCTGATTACCCGCGGCGTGGCAGAAATTGCGCGTTTGGTCGTTCGGCTTGGCGGCAACGCCCAAACAGTTTCTGGTCTTTCCGGCGTTGGCGATTTGGTTCTCACCTGCACTGGCGACTTGAGTCGCAATCGAACCCTGGGCCTTCGCCTCGGCCGCGGCGAGCCTTTGGAAGAGATCCTGGGTAGCATGCGCGAGGTTGCCGAAGGGGTACGCAACAGCATCAGCGTGTCGGAACTTGCACGCAACGCCGGCGTCGAAATGCCCATTGCCGAGCAGGTGCGCTTGTTGTTGCACGAAAAGAAGCCTGCACTTCAGGTATTGAACGACTTGCTACGCCGAGAGGCCAAACCAGAATTTTGGAGCTAGGAGAGAGACCTATGGGAAAGGGAATATGCCGAGTAGAAGGCTGCGATGGCGTGGTGCAAGGCAAGCGTTACTGCGCCAAGCACTACCGATTGTGGCGGAAGGGAAAGATGCCGAAGCCGCGCTACAAAACGTGCAACGCCGAGGGCTGCCGGAAACCTCGCGAGCGACGCGGCCTTTGCGCCGAGCACTTTGCCAAGGAATACGGGAAGCAAGCGCAGGAGGAAGCCGCAGCGTAGGCGAGTGCCTGGTTGCCGTCGCTTAACATTCCCCTTCGCGTCGAACGACCAACCAAGTGTCCGCCAAAGCCTTGGTGGCATGCGGTACTCCCGAATCGATGCGGAGCGGACTCGAATCGGGGGTCAGGAGCGCGACTTCCCTCCCCACGCGGACCTCGAGGGTACCGGCAAGAACGTGCAGTGTTTGCGCAAGAGGATGCGTGTGTTCTGGTTCCGTGTGGCCAGCCGGCTTAAAGACGAGCAAGAGCTGCGGGGTCAGCTCGTACACCGCATGACCACGGGGCAAAAGCCGCCTTTTCCTTGGCGGGCGCGCGGTGGAAGTCACGCGGTGCCAACCCTTCCCTGAGACCCGGCGCAACACAAGTCGCCACCGGGAGGTGTTGCGGGATCACCTGGTTCGGTGCAGGAACTCGTCAGCACGCTGTGTCGGCGCGGAAAGGCGGCAAGTTGGATGGGAATCGGTTTAGGCCTGCGGATGCCGCAACAGGAGATACGCATTGGCACCACCATAGCCGTAACTGCTCACCAAAATGTGCTCTAGGGTGGCAGCACGGGCAACATTGGGCACGTAGTCCAGATCGCAATCGTCCGCTGGCTCATCGAGGAAGTGTGTGGGCGGAATGAGTTGATGGCGAAACGCTAAACAGGCCGCCGCGGTTTGAAACGCGCCCGAGGCCCCGAACGGATGGCCAAGCACTGCTTTGATGGAACTTACCGGCAACTTTGCTGCCCATTCCCCGAAGGCGGCTTTGGCCACTTTGGTTTCCTTGCTGTCGAACGCGGGCGAAGCGTTGGCATGAGCGCACAGCCACTGCACGTTGCCCGGCGCCAAGCCACACCGACGTAACAGCGCGCGAAGTGCACTCGCCCCCGTTTCTCCGGTCGGATCGGTTTGAAACAGCCCGCGGGCATCGCACGAACTCGTGCCTCCGAGCACTTCGGCGTACACATGCGCACCCCGGGCCAAGGCTCGCTCGCGTGGCTCGAGCACCAGCATGCAAGCTCCTTCGCTCAACACGATGCCGTTGTGCCTACGGTCGAATGGGCGCGAGGCGCGCGCAGGGTCGGCACTGTCCCGCGCCAGCTCCATCGTGCGACCCATCGAGGCGAACACGAATACGGTGAGCGGGCTTTCCGCGCCGCCCGCAATGACCACCTCGGCTTCGCCAGCGGCGATCAACTGCCGCCCAAGCGCGATGGCCTGGGTACTTGCCGTGCAGCCGGTGGTGATCGTGAGCTGCGGTCCTTGCGCTCGAGCGAAGGCAGCCATCTCTGCAGCGGTAGCAAAAGGCAGCGAGCCGTTTGCGAGAAACGGATTGACTCGCCGCGCTCCGCGCTCGAGCAAAATGGCGAACTGCTGCTCGCCCGCTCTCAAACCCGCCACGGCGGTGCCGACCAGCAGGGCCACTGCGGTAGGGGTTTCCCACGAGTTGGCAGCAAGCCCGGCATCTTCCAGGGCGCGGCCAATCGCCACCAAACCGAGCTGTGTGGCGTGGCTCACGGTGCGAAAGTATCGCGGGTCGAGCGACTCCAACTGTGCATCGTCCACCTGGCCGCCAACGCGGCAAGCAAATAGAGATGGATCGAAACGATCCACAATCCGCAAGCCAGAACGCCCTTCGACCAGCGCAGACCAAAAGCCGTCAAAGTTCGATCCACACGGGCTGACGAAACCGATGCCAGTAATAACGACGCGACGATCCAACGGCCTCCGTGCCTCTTTACAGTCGCAAGTAGCCGGCCACCAAGTCTTTCATGGCTTCGGACACTCCACCGCCAATAGTCAAAACCCTCGTGTCACGAAAGACCCGGGAAATCCAGTTGTCTTCCAAAAAGCCCTCTGCGCCGTGCAACTGCAGGCACTGCCCAACGACCCGCTGGACGCTCTCCATCACGTGGAACTTGATCATGCAAATTTCTTTTCCTTCCACCCGCCCATCGCGGTACGACTCGGCTACGGAACGCACGAACCGCCGATTTGCCTCGATTTCCGCCGCCATCTCTGCAATGCGGTGGCGCACCGTCTGCAGTTCCGCCAACGGATGACCAAAGATCATCCGTGCCCGCACCCGCGCAATCGTCTCCTGCAGTACCAAATCGGCAAGAGCCACGGCGCACACTGCAAGAACCAGGCGTTCGCGCAGGAGCCCGTTCATAAGATACATGGTACCGAGGTTAGGCTTGCCGACCGTCATCGATTTTGGCACGCGACACTCGCGAAACTTGAGCCACCCTGTGGGCGAAGCCTTGATGCCCATGGTGCGCAAGGGGGAGGCCTCGAAGCCAGGTACGTCGGTGGGAACCAACACCAAGGCAAAGCTGGTGGTTGCAACATTGGGCGAGGTACGCACCAAGGCAAGCACGTAGTCCGCAATCGGGCCGTTGGTGATAAATTTCTTCTCTCCGGAAATCACCCAAAAGTCCCCATCGCTCACCGCAGTGCACTGTACGGAGCGCACCAAGTCCGTGCCTCCGCTCGGCTCGGTGCCAGCGACCCCGGCGATCTTCTCGCCCCGGACCAACGCCGGCACGATCTCCCGCCGGTGCGCTTCCGTGCCGTGTTTTAGAAGGAGGTGAGTCACGACCTGCGAATGCACGCCCAGGCTCGTCCCTAGGCCCAAGCTACGTGCTCGGGGCATTTCTTCGGCCAAGACCACATCGTAGGCGAAATCGCCACCTCGGCCACCGTACTCCGCCGGCACTGACAACCCCAACCAGCCCCAAGAGCCAAACTGGCGGAACAACGCGCGCACCTTCTGAGGGTCTTCGAACTCCGCAGCCCGCGGGGCCAACTTCTTCTCGATCAGTTCGCGAACTTCGCGACGAAACCTCTCGTGCTCTTCCCGAAAGAGCGCCATCAGGGCACCTCCTCGCCACGAGCACGCCGGTAAATGTACTCTACGATGTCCCCGAACCGGTTGAGCTCGATCATATAGAGTGGGTCGAGCTCAGTCTGAAACTCCTCTTCCAGCGCCACCTGCAACTCTACGAGCTGCACCGACTCTATCGCCAACGTCGTATCAAAGCTGGCATCGTCGGTGATTTGTTCCAGGGGAATGCCAGCAACTTCGTGCAATACACTTGCCACCCTTCTTCTCACCGTTTCAGGTGTTAACGCCAACTGCCCGCTCACCTCGCTCGCACCTCCCGTTCCGTTAGCTTGCGTCCCGCTGCCGTGATACGCTTGACTGTGGCCTCGGCGCAAGCCCAAACTACAGACAAGCACGCGGTCGTTTCAATGGAACACAGCAGTCGGCGGATAACGAATACTCACTGCTCCGGGTTGACCGACGGAGAGTCGCTGAACATCAGAGTCGCGGACGCACGTGAGCTCGCCGAAAGTCTCAGAAAGAGGATGTTGATCTACCGGGAAATGCTCGGTCACCATGGAGTAGATGAGTACGACCGAACTTCCCTGCACATCGTGGCCTTACGCGGCGGGCTGCTGGTCGCAGCGCTTAGGCTGGTTGGGCCGACCCCTTTGACCGTCGAGCTTTCGCGGTTCATTAACCTTGAGAGATCGCCTTTCGACTCTGCCCGACTCATGCAAATTGGTGGGTTTTGGGCAGAGGGGCCCATGCGCCGCGTAACCCGAGACAATACTCTCACGGTAAAGAGGCTATTCCAGAAATCGGTTGAACTGGCTTCTCGATTTGGCTGTGGCGGTATAATCATGCGAACCGTACCACGGCTTCGCCCCTGGTATTCAGGCTTCGGCTTTAAGGTGCTTCCCAACCTCAATTACTGGGATCCCCACTGGGGTCACGTTGTGACGATGTACCTACGTATTGAGCATTTTGCGCAGGGCGCCCCGTTTGCATCTAGAGATAGTTGGCAAGGTCCACTGCTCGGAACGTTCTGCCGCTGAGTACCGGAATGGCCTTCCAAAATCTTCCTTCGCTGGTGGCCGCTATCGCAGCCGGGTTTCTCGCGGTCCTCGTTGCCTCTCAACGCCGAGATACAGAAAGCCGCGCCTTCGTACTGCTGACGACCCTAATCGCCTGCTGGAACGTGTACTTCTTCATTTTGGGGCTGGGTTCTTGCGACGAGAGGTCACAAGCGCTGCTGCGGGCGCTGGCAACCGGCGTAGCGCTGCTGCCGGCCGCGGTCATTGGTTTTCTCGTGGTACCCCGCCACACCAGAACCCGCGTGTGGCGCTGTACCGCCTTCGTCAGCTTTGGCATGTCCACGGTGGTTGTCCTGGCGAATCCGTTCGGCCTGGTCGTCCGAGGCTTAGAGAAGTATGCCTGGGGCTGTCACTCGTTGCCAGGACCGTTGTACCACGTTCACACGGCCAACGCAGTGCTTGCCGGTATCGCCGCCATCGCCCTGTGCATTAGCGACCTGCGTCACGCGGCCAGCCCTCGCGATCGGCTTGTTGCTCGGTTTTGGTTGATCAGCGCGGCAGTCGGCGTGCCTTCCGCAATCATCAATCTCTTACCCGCGTATGGCGTGCCCATTTATCCCCTCGGGAACCTGGGTAGTGCCTTGTGGGCTGCGATTATTGCCTACGCCGTGGTACGGCACCGGCTGCTCGACGTGGAAGTTTGGATATCCCGCCTCGGCACCGTGGCGGCGGCGGGGATGGTGACCATCGTACCCGCTTACGTCCTTTTAGTCCTGCTGCAAATCCAGGCATTCGGTGCAGCGCACGTCGACTTGTCGATGGCGATTCTCCTGTCTCTCGTCGTTGTTGCCGCGATCTTCCCCATCCTTCAACGCAAGCTGGAAAAGAAGTTCGCGGAGCGAGCTTTTCCGTACAAGATCGAGCAGCAAAGCTCCTTGGACATGTTACGCCGGGCGGTGCTGCGCGAGCAGGACCTTGGCCGGCTTGTCGACGTAGTGGCAAAGGGCCTGCACGCGGTTTTCCATCCTCCAACCATCGCCATCTTCACGCGCCAGCCGGAAGCTGCCGCTCTACGGCTAGCCCACCATCTCGGGGAACCGCCTGCGGAAAGTAGCTTCCCGTTCACGAGCCCACTTGTCGCTGAACTCGAGGATGCCACGCTTTCCCTGCTGCAAAGCGAACTCTTGGAATCGAAGCGTGACCGCGGCCGGGAAGTGGGCAAACTCATGGAAACACTCGGGTGGACAGTATGTGTTCCGGTGAAAACCAGTCGGCAGTTGTCGGGATTTCTCGCTCTCGGCCTCAAAGAGGGCCGCGACTGGTACATGCTCACGGAGCTCGAAGCCTTAGAGCGCCTCGCAGAGGAGCTTGCCCTTGCCCTGGACAACATCCAGTTGCACCAGCAGGCAGCACTCGCCCGGCAAACTCTCGAGCGGATCGAACGCCTCAGCGCCATTGGCACGATGGTCGCCGGCATTGTGCACGAAGTGCGCAATCCACTGGTAGCCTTCAGCACCTTCATGCAGTTGGCCCGACAACAGAAAGCTTCGCCCGAACTGATCGAGGCTAGTGCTCCAGTCATCCTAGGCGAGCTCGACCGCGTGCAGCGGTTGCTCGATGAACTCCTGCGCACTACGCGTGGCAACCCGCCAAAGTTTGGCGAAGTGGATCTCGGTCAATGTGTCCGCGACGTGGCGGCCTTACTCAAACCGCCGGCAAAGCAAGCTCACGTCGTGCTAGAACCTAAGTTTCTGTCGGACTCGGTAACGGTATTCGCCGATGCCGATCGGGTGCGCCAAGTGCTGTTCAACCTCGGCATGAACGCCATCGAAGCGGCACCCGAGGGCACCACGGTAACGATCACGGTCGCGCGGGCGTCCAAGAACGGGCGTATGTACGGCGAGGTGAGCGTGCGCGACACTGGGCCGGGCTTACCGCAGGAATTACGGGAAAAAGTGTTTCAACCGTTCTTTACCACCAAAGCGGACGGCACCGGTCTTGGCCTAGCCTTGTGCCTGCAGATCACCGAGGAGCACGGAGGCTATCTGGACATTCGCGACCCGCAAGGACCCGGCATCATCTTTGCCGTGGGATTCCCTGAGTTTATCCCCGAAGTTCACGCACCCCTCGTCGATGATCCTCGCAAAGACGAACTACAGTTGACCCCAGAAGAAGAAGCCCACATTCGGGCTCTCGTGGGCAACATCAAGCTCCCGCCCGAAGTGTTGCGCCTCGTCCGGCAAACCCGTATCAAAAAATCTTGAACGTCCAGAGCCCGTGTTGACGTTGCGGGTGCGTTGGGCTTCACAGGGAGCATGGCACGGGTACGAACGAACGGGATCGAACTCGAGTACGAGATCTTCGGCTCCGAGCATGGCGAGCCCCTGGTGCTCATCATGGGGCTGGGCGCCCAAATGATCTTGTGGCGCGACGACTTTTGCCACATGCTCGTGGAGCGCGGTTATCGTGTGATTCGTTTCGACAACCGCGACGTGGGGCGGTCCACCTGGCTCGACCACTTGGGTCTCCCTAACGTGATGGCGCTCATGGCCGCTGCCGCTTCGGGTCAGCCCGTGGAGGCCCCTTACAAACTCACGGACATGGCTGCAGACACCGCGGGGCTCCTCGACGCCCTTGGCATCGGCAGAGCACACATTGTCGGCGCATCCATGGGCGGGATGATCGCGCAAACCTTCGCCATCCAGTACCCCGAACGGACCCTGAGCCTGACCTCGATCATGTCGACAACGGGCGACCCAACGCTTCCTCCACCTCGGCCGGAAGCCCTCAGTGTACTCCTCGCGCCGCAGCCAACTTCTCGCGAAGAGGCAATCGAGCGAGGTGTGTTCATCTTCCGGACCATCGGCAGTCCTAAGTATTTCGACGAAGCCGAAGTCCGCGAGCTGGCCGCACGGTCGTTCGACCGCGGCATCAACCCGGCTGGAGTCATGCGCCAATTGGCGGCAATTTTGGCCTCGGGAAACCGTACCGAGGCGTTGCGCCAAGTGCAGAAACCCGTGCTCGTCATTCACGGCCGGATCGATCCATTGGTTCCATTTGCCGCGGGAGAGGCGACTGCCCGCGCCCTTCCACGTGCCCGACTGCTCGCGTTCGAGGACATGGCGCATGACCTGCCCCGGCCGTTGTGGCCCGACATGGTCGCAGCCATTCACGAGGTAGCCGAGGAAGCGAAGCGCGATGGGAAATGAAGGCCCTTCGCCTGGCCTCGGGCACGACCGCCCTCCTCAGTCTGCTTTTTGCGGGGCTTGCAGCGGCGGGCCCTTTCACGACCGAAGCCCGGCTTGCCACCACCACCAGCGTGGAAAACTCGGGGCTTCTGGCCCATTTGCTCCCGCGATTCGAGCAGAACCGCGGGATTCGCGTGGCGGTGCTCCCAGTCGGAAGCGGACAAGCCCTGGAACTTGCCGCTCGCGGTGACGTGGATGCTGTCCTAACCCACGCACCGTCGTTGGAAGAGGAGGCCCTGGCGCGGGGTACGGTGGTGGAGCCACGGGTGGTCATGGAAAACGAGTTTCTTCTCGTTGGCCCACCGAGCGATCCGGCACAGGTTCGGAACACGAACGACATCGCCAAAGCCCTAGCGGCCATTGCCCGGCACGAGGCGCTATTCGTGTCGCGCGGCGACCACTCGGGAACGCACATGACCGAACTGGAGCTCTGGCGTGCAGCCGGCGTACGGCCGCACGGCCCCTGGTATTTGGAAGGCGGACACGGCATGGGCCCCACCTTGACGATGGCTGCTGAACGGCAGGCGTATACCCTAACCGACCGTGCCACCTTCCTCACCTATCGGAACCTTAAGGGCCTCGAGATCCTGGTTCGCAACCATCCCCCGCTGAAGAACGTGTACCGTGCAATGCTCGCCCGGCCAGAGCGGCGCCCGCAGGCCACCTGGCGAGCCGCCCGCGAGTTTGTCGAATGGCTCGTATCGCCGGTCGGCCAAACTGCGATCGCGGCCTTTCGGATCAACGGCGAAGCCGTGTTCACTCCCGCCGCGACATCGGCCCCGTGAAGCGGAGTTGCCGAGTGCACCGGAGTTAGGCTGTGGAGCATTGCACAGCGCGTGCCCCAGACCTGGTCCGCCGTGGAACCTTGTGCTGGCCCTCGGCAACTTTGCGCGTGTGTTTGCGGAGAGTCGGCGAAGCCTTGCAAGAACACCCTCTGGGGTTCTCCCCCAGCTCGTCAAGTTCCCCGACCGTCTGCCGACCCCTACGGATTTTCGCAATTGAATTGCCCTTCGGGCGGGCGTAGGATACGCGGCTACCCAGGAGGTTTATGGCGGCACGGTTGGGCAGGTTCTTGGCGGCGATGGCGGTTCTGGCCGCTTCCAGCTTACCTCCGTCCAGTGGAGGTGCCGCGGCTGGTCCGCCCGCACAGCGGGTGCCAGCTGCTTTGCTCATGTTCCCTTACGTCGAAGCCGGAGCCGGTAGGGACACGAGGATCGAGCTCGTGAACTTGAGTGGCGTGCCGATCGAGCTCGAATGCTTCTTCGTCAACGGCGAGGACCCGGCATGCAACGAGGTTGGGTTCGTGCTGGCGCTCACGCCGTACCAGCCATTTGCTTGGCTGGCCAGTGAGGGGATGAGCAATGTCATCAACGGCACGGCAGCGCCCCCGTTCTGGGGTTTCGGGGAACTCAAATGTGCAGTGGTTCCTCCCGAGCCGGCACTAGAGCTGTACAATACGGTGCAGGGGAGAGCGACGGTCTTCGGATTGGATGGAACCACGGTATCCTACACCGCCTACGGGTTTCAACGATTCGTTGGGGGTGAGTACACCGGGCTGCTTCGGCTCGACGGCAATGAATATGCGCAATGTCCCGATCGGCTACTGTTTACGGTGCTTGCCGATACGCCCGCAGGGAACAGCGAGCTGATCCTTCTGCCGTGCTCGCAAGACCTGGTCTTACAGTCGCCGGCCACGGTGACGGCGCAGCTCCTCCTGACCACGGAACTGGGGCAGACCGTGTCCACATCTTTCCAGGTGCGTTGCTACTCGCGGCGACTTCTCCGCGACGTTGCCGACGTGCTGCAGCGCAGCATTGGTGGCTCGGATGTCGTGCAAATTTCTGTGCGCGGTGTGGGTGGGCCGCTCATCGGTCTAGTGATCGACGGAATCCCGTTTGGCTCGACCTTTGGTTTAGCCGGCAATGAGCCGATGTTTCTCGGAGGCCGAACGGCAACGATCTCGGTGCCGCGTTCCCGGTAGACACCATGAACCAGATTCTCAGCGGACTCGCAGCCTTTCTCTTTGCTTGGTACCAGCTCCTGGCGCAGCACGGGGTCTTGCCAGCAACTCCACGTCCTTCTGCTTCGCCTACTCCAAGCGCTACGCGGACTCTCGTTGCACCCACGACACCTACGGAGCCGCCGCAGTCGCCCACTGCCACCGTGCCGTTGCCATCGCCGACCCAAACGCTTCGTGTGACACATACACCTACATGGTCGCCGCGCCCATCGGCCACTTGGACGAACAGTCGGCCTCCGACACCGACAAGGACGTTCTCCCCCTTGCCCTCGTCTACCTTCACCTACAGTCCTCGGCCCAGCGCAACGGCAAGTCGTAGCCCCACGGCCACGTGGTCGTTTACCGCCACGAGATCGGTGACGCCAACCCGTTCCTTCACCGCAAGTGCTTCCCCCACGCGAACTGCTTCTCCCTCCTTCACGGCCACGCCATCACGTACCGTAACCGCCACCCGCACCATAACCGTCACCCGCACACCCACGCTCACGTTCACTCCGAGCTTCACACCCACGCACAGCTTCACCCCCTCGCCCTCGCGCACGCCGAGTGCGACCTTCACGCGGCCTCCCACGTGGACCCCTCGACCAAGCTTCACCGCCACGCACTCACCGACGCCCCGGCCCACGCGGGTTGGTGGCGAGGTGGATCCGCTCGGCATTCAAGCCCAAGGCGACCCACCAGCACAAAAACTGGCCGCAGCGGTGTTAATTTTCCCCCTCGTGCGATCGTCGGCAACGACAGACACCCGAATCGAGATAGCCTCTTCTTCGACCGTGGCGGGTCCCGCGGCACGTTGCTTTTACGTGAGCGCGGGTAACTGCGTAGAAATTGGTTTCCAGGCTATCGCTCCCTCGGGCGGTGGCGGTGCAGCCGCGCGGCCGCTTTCGTGGATGGTGAGCACAGGACTCGACGGCAATGGACGTCGCATCGCCCCTCCGTTTCAAGGGGATGGAGAACTCAAGTGCTTTGCCAGTGGCAATAGCTTAACTGGCCGAGCCTTGATCGCCGACAACACGGGGCAGCGCATTGCGTATTCGGCCGTGGCGTTTCGCAAACTCCGAGACGATGCTCCGACGAGCTTCGTTTCGCTCGACGGGGTCAACTACGAAGCTTGCCCGGATCGGCTGCACTTCAACGTTCTTGCGCAAAGCGCCACTTCGAACAGCGAGTTGATTTTGGTCCCCTGCACGCAAGACCTCGAAGGACAGGTATTTTCCTCGGTCACCCTTCAGTACGCCGTGATCAACGAACTCGAGCAAACGTTCTCCGGCGCGAGCTCGTTCCGCTGCATGGAGCGGCGTAACTTCAGCACGATTCCAGCTCTCCGGTTTTCCAGCATTGGGACGAACACCGCGCACCTCATTGTGCGCGGTGTCGAGGTTCCCGTCATCGGGTTTGTCATCGACCGCTTTCAAGTGCCTGGTTCCGGAGCACTTTCCACGTCCAGCAACGAGCCATACTTGGAAGGTTCGCGCGAGGCTACGCTCGATCTCCCGCCCGATTGGCCCTGATCGCTTCTGCCGACGATGCTCTCGGAGTACGAGCGGTTCCGTTTTCGGTTCGACGGCATTGAGCACGACGTGTACCGCGCCGGGCAGGGTCCGGCCGTGATCGTGATCCACGAAATTCCCGGACTCACCCCCGAAGTGCTGCGCTTTGCCGCCTACGTGCGCGAAGCCGGTTTTCGCGTGTACTTGCCGCATTTGTTTGGCGTTCCCGAAAAACCCGTGTCCGCCACGTACGTGGCCACTTCCTTCCTGCGGGCGTGTATCAGCCGCGAATTCAAAGTCCTTGCCCGAAACGAAGCAAGCCCCGTTACCAATTGGCTCCGAGCGCTTGCCCGAGAAGCGCATCGGGAGTGCGGTGGCCCAGGCGTTGGTGCCTTAGGAATGTGCCTGACGGGAAACTTTGCCCTGGCGATGATGATCGACCCAGCCGTGCAAGCGCCGGTATTGAGCCAACCTTCGCTGCCGCTGCCGCTCACCAAGGCACACCGCCGGGCTTTGCACTTAGCCCCGCAGCAGCTCGAGGTGGTCAAGCAACGAGTGCAGGCTGGTTGCCCGGTGCTCGGACTCAGGTTCACGAACGACTTTGCCTGCCCCGCCGAGCGCTTTCAGCGACTGCGCGAGGAACTAGGCGATGGTTTCGAGTCGATCGAAATCGATTCCTCGCCAGGCAACCCTCATGGGATCTCCCCCCGCGCGCACTCGGTACTCACGGTCGACCTGGTTGACCGTGAAGGACATCCGACCAAGGCGGCGCTACAGCGAGTGCTGGCGTTCTTCCGTGCGCGGCTAAAAACACCGGCAACGTAGCTGCTATTGCCCCGCGTCAGCGGCCGCACGTTGTTTCGCCAACGAACCGCGTGATGCGATGCACGAAAGGCAACAGTTTCCCGAGACCCCTTCGGCTACCTCCAAGGCTTGGTCCATGCCACCTCGCAGCGGGCGTGTCGGGGGCCAAACCACTGGGCGCGGCCAGGCACAAACAAGCTAGGGCCCGTGTGCAGCCGGTGTGCATAAGCTGGGGCCTGTGCCACCCGCACCACGCCGGTTCCCACCCGGACAACTGAGCCCAGCGAGGTCTCGTCGCGCCCAGATGGATCGAGTGCGGTGCCGCACGGTGCGCTGCCCACCGCAACGGAACACACGCAAAGCGACGTGCGAACATCCAGTCGCGCGATGCAGCTCACGCCAGTCGGCAAAGGCGCTCGCACGCTTACGGCGACGCGTTTTCGGCAGTCACGTGCCCAAACGGGTTGCGAACCTTCCGCCGAGTTGGGGAAACGACTGCGTCGTAAACTTCTGAGGGCAAGTAACAGCCGCGTAGCGAAGCCGCTAAGCCTAGCCACCGCGATTCACCGGCATGGTGCCAAGAAGCTCCGCGGCAACCGTGGCTGGGAGTGCACGGCAGCCGTAAGTGTTGAGTTTACCACTCCTCGGCGTGCAAGGCGTGCGGGGCGTAGCCCGCGTCGCGCAGTAGTTCTGTTGCTTGGCTCACCGCCGGCGCTGGGCCACACAGGTAAAAATTCCAGTTCCGCTCACTCGTGCCGCCCACGTAGCGGCCGTACAAGTAGTGTGTGACTGGAATGTCGAACAGCACCTCGTAATCGAAGTTCTCCCGAGAGAAGACCTCGCGGACGAACTCTTTGCGAAAAAGCTGCTGCTCGGGGCTGTCGACGAAATGATGCAAGCGTACGGGGTACAGCAAACGGTGTCGGAATAGGCGCTGCATCATTGGCCGCAACGCAGCGACCCCGAGCCCACAGGCAACGAACGCAAGCGGAGCCGCCGGCGCTCCCTCGAACACAAACGATCCAACGGGAGCCCAAAAGCGCAAGACTTGACCACGTTCCAGTTGGCCCATGTAGCGCGAGCAGGGCCCCGCGCCTCTGACATCGACGAATAACTCGATCGGCCCAGGAACCTCCGGAGCGAGCGCAATGGAAAAGCGGCACAACCGTACCCCCTCGTTCGGGGTCTCCACAGCCATAGCCTGCCCAGGCTGCCAGGTAAGATCGGGAGGCCGCGCCAGAGCAATGCGACGCACGCCTGGGGCTACGTCCTCGATCGCCATGACCTCGCTGGTGTAAAGCCGCTGCATCGCTCTAGCCTGCTCTTCGGAGCCAAGGGGGCCCCGGCGTTGCGGCCGAGTCGGGCGCTGAATCAAGCATGCTCCTCCTGTACCTCGCTTAGCGCCGACCCAATCGCTCGAGGTAAGCAGCAAAGCGGCCCGCCTTCTTTCGCAAAACGATACAATCTTCCTCGAGCCGTAGCTCGAGCTCGTCCCCTGGCTTCAAGCCAAGCTCGCCTCGGACTTTGCGAGGCAACACCACTTCGCCCTTGCTCCCGACAATCACTGTTTCGGCAATTCCAACCGTCATCCGACGCTACCCTCGTTCTGGCTACTCTTCACTTCTATTTTTGACACTACTCCTTCGGGAGAAGGAAGTACAAGCGGGCGGGGTTCTCCAGCTCACCGGCAATGGCTTCGGCAACCGTCCCGCTGCCCCAAAAAACGTCGACCCGGTGTGGTCCACCAGTGGTACTTCCCGTATCCTGCAAGAACACGAAGCGACGGAAGGCCCGGCCCCCCTTTCCACCGTCGTTTCGTGGCTCGATTTCCATGAAGGCCAGAGCACCGTGGGGGTAAGCGCCGGGATCTGCGGCTGCCGACCGACCAGCCGTCAGTGGTACACCACAGCTTCCTACGGGCCCCGCCGGTACTCCGCGGAAGAACACCCACCTCGGGTTGTGGGCAAAGAGTTCCGACTGCTCCTCGGGATGGGCGCGCAAATAATCCTTGAGTCCACGCAAAGTCAGTCTGGTTCCGCTGAGCTTTCCGCGCTCGCTGAGGATTTTGGCAATGCTGCGGTAGGGGTGGCCATTGCTGGCGGCGTAACTCACGTGCAAGCGGACGCCATCCTCCAGCTCGAGCAGCGCCGCCCCCTGTACATGGAGGAAGTACGCTTCCACGGGGTCGTCGAGCCATGCCAGTTCGTACCCGCGACCGCTCAGGGCACCCGCTTCGATCTCTGCACGGCTGTAGTAGGGGACGAGTTTTCCGTCTTTTACTCGGCCTTGCACGATGCGGGCGGGACACTCAGGACACAACTCTTTGAGGTCCACGTCCACGAGGTCATCGGGGGTACGGTAGATCGGATAACGAAAGCGCTCGGTTCGCCGGCGACTGGCGCGCAATTCTGGCTGGTAATACCCTGTGACCCACAATGTCTCGCCCAAGGTCACCTGGTAAAGGCGCAGCCGGTCACACAACCGTTCACGCTGAGCCCCGCGAGACTCCAGCACTGCGCGGGTCGCCGCCTGAAGCTGGGCCACCGTGACCTCTTGCCCCACAAGGGTCAAGCGCCGCTCGAGTGGCAGCCGAGAGAGATAATCCATGTTGCGCTCGGCGGCCAGAAGAAGGGAATCTGGTGTTGCATCGTCGCTGAGGCGCTGCCGACACGTTGCATCGTCTAAGGGCGTCAACTTCGGACCTTCGCGGGGAGCACTCTGCAAACTGCCAACCGCGGAAGGCGACTGCCTCCTCGCCGGCTCCGCGCAGCCTCCGTTCATGCACAACCACCACCCAAGCAGCAGCCAACTGAAGAGCTTACGCATGGTTCCCTGAGGTAACCTCCGATCCGTCAATCTTTTGCCTGTGCGAGCACGCGCTGTGCAGCCGCAACGGCAATGCCGGCTTCTACGCGAAAACCAAATCGAGGGAGAACACACTCGAGAGCAGAAAGCACAGCAAGCACGTTCGCCGCGGTGCTCGACTCTCCCATCAAACCAATGCGCCACGTGCGCCCTTTGAACGGACCCAAGCCAGCGCCAATCTCGATACCAAACTCGTCGAGCAAGGCCCGTCGCACCCCGGTTTCGTCCACACCTTCGGGCACGCCAATACAGTTGAGGGTCCACAACCGATGGCCTTCTTGGGATGCGAACTCGATCCCCAAAGCGTTCAGGCCAGCAGCAAGGGCTTCGTGGTTGCGCTTGTGCCGTTGCCAGCGCGCCTCCAAGCCTTCGGCTTCGATCAGCCTCAACGCTTCGAGCAACGCATAATTCATCGAAATCGGCGCTGTGTGATGGTACACGCGCTCCGTGCCCCAGTACTGCGACAACAAGGAAACATCCAAGTACCAGCTTTGCACTGGCTGGCGCCGCTGGTGAATGACCGACAGCGCCGCCGGAGAAACCGTAACCGGGGCAAGCCCCGGCGGGGCACTCAAGCACTTTTGCGTGCCGCTGTACGCAACGTCGATCCCCCAGTCATCCACGCGCACCGGGTGACCGCCGAGCGACGTCACGGTGTCGACCACGAACAAGGCTTCGTGCTCGCGAGCCAAGGTGGCGAGGTCTGCCAGAGGCTGCAACACTCCTGTGGAGGTTTCCGCATGGACGACGGCGAGTACTTTTGGCTTCCGGCAACCGCGCAAGGCTGTGCGGACGTCAGCCGCATCCACGATCCGACCCCATGGTGCCTGGACCTCTTTCACCTGAGCGCCACACCGTCGCGCTACTTCTGCCATGCGCTGCCCAAACAAACCTTTTACACAAACGATCGCTTCGTCGCCGGGCTCCAGAAGGTTGACCAAACTCGTCTCCATTCCTGCGCTGCCGGTACCGGAAATGGGGATGGTAATTTCGTTGGCCGTACCAAACAGCCAACGCAGCAGCCGCTTGTTTTCCTCCATGATTGTCAGGAAAGCTGGGTCCAGGTGACCCACAAGCGGTGTACTCATGGCCTGCAGCACCCGCGGATGCACCATGCTCGGCCCGGGGCCAAGCAACAATCGTTGGGGAGGGGGGAAGCTTTGCTGTCGAACCATAACGCCTCCTCGGTCGCCGCACGCATAACGAACAGAAGCAGCGATGCAAGAAACATTTGCGTCGCAAGCGCAACCGCGCTGTCGAAGTCGATGGAACCAAGTGCACGAAGGCGGTGGGCGTCCGCGCCGGAAGAATTGCTCGGCGACCCCCAGCGTAATTCCAAGAGGTGAGAGATGTTTTGCCGCGACGTCGGCATTCAAGCGGCGGTAAGTCTGGTAGCTTTTCTCTTCTTCAACCTCGGAGGGTCCGCCATGGGGACGGGCAGTGATCGTTGCCGGAACGCCGGAGTGCTCAGTGGACCCGTGGGAACAAGCTCGCCACCCAGTTGCGGTGCGCCCATTGCGGCGTGCACCGGCGATTGCAACCAGAACGCCGAAGTGACGATCGAGGAAATCGTCACCGGGGTTGCCATCGCTCTCGGCTTGTCCCCGCTAACGACCTGTCCCAACATTGATCGCGACGGGGGAGGGGAGGTGACCCTCGACGAAATTATCGCCGCGGTGCGCTCCGCGTTAGAAAGCTGCCCACTCGATACCGGAGCCATTTTTGAAGTGCGTGTGTGCAAGGACGAGCGTTTCCGGGTCTTGCTCGTCGATCCGGGGGCGATTGCTCAAGCAGAGCGTATTTTGGCCAGCGAGGAACAGCGAAAAATCGTGATGGGCGAGCTTCGCTGCGGGTCGGGAAACTTCAACGGCCCATGGAGCTGGCACTTGGACCCCGCAACCGTGGCGTTCGCTGATATCGCTATAGAACTTTGCGACGGTTGCCCGTCGTTCGTCGAAGCGGAGCGAAGCTACTGGCTCGACATCGTGGGGCGGTATTGCCCGTGGAGTGCGGAACTACTGCGGCGCGTCCGCTAGGCCGGGGAGGCTACTTGAGCGCTTTGCGAATCCGCTCCATGGCTTCCGCCAATCGGTCGTCCGTCACGGTCAGCGAAAATCGCACGTAGCCCTCGCCATACTGGCCGTAGGCAGCGCCAGCAGCGACCACGACGTGTGCCTTCTCGAACAAGAAGGTGGCAAACTCGATGCTCGTCATCCCCTCAGGCACAGGCACCCAGAGGTAAAACGTGCCCCGGCCTGGGGTGAAGCGAATGCCTACTTCGGTCAACGTTTCCAGCACGAGCTTGCGCCGGCGCCGGTAAATTTCCAGCATTCGCGCGATGTTGTCGCCGCACTGCTCGAGGGCAACAATGCCCGCGTACTGGATGGCATTGAACACTCCTGAATCAGTGTTTTCCTTGACCTTCGAAATGGCGGCAATGAGATCGCGATTGCCGAGGGCCATCCCGAGGCGCCAACCAGTCATGTTGAATGGCTTCGAAAGCGAGTTGAGCTCGATACCAACGTCTTTGGCCCCGGGAATGGAGAGGAAGCTCAAAGGGCGCTCGCCATCGAAAACGATTTCGCTGTACGGATTGTCGTAGCACACGGCAATGTCGTACGAGCGCGCAAAGTCTACGAGTTCAGCCAAGAACCTACGCGTGGCCGTGGCGCCCGTTGGATTGTTCGGGTAGTTCAAGAACATCGCGGTCGCACGCTTTGCGACCTCGGTGGGGATGTCAGCGAACTGGGGGAGGTAGCCATCCTCCGACCGAATCGGCACGCTGTACGGTTCACCGCCTCCGATTAGGATGCTGGCCCGGTAAGCCGGGTATCCTGGGTCCGTCATCAGCACCGTCTCGCCCGGATTGACCCGAGCGAGCACGAAGTGGTGGCATCCTTCTTTCGATCCGATGAGGGCAATCACCTCCGTAGCTGGGTCGACCTCCACGCCGTACCGGCGCGCATACCAGCGGGAGACCGCCTCTCGGAAGGCCAGCATGCCTTTCTCTTCATCCGTCGGATAACGATGATTGGCCGGGTCGCGGGCCGCACGCGCCAACTCCTCGACTACGGGCTCCGGCGTGGGTTCCACTGGGTCACCAATGGCTAAGCTGATGACGTCCACACCCTCGGCACGAGCCCGGGCAATCTTTTGGCGCAATTCCATGAACAAGTATGGCGGAATCTTCCTCAGTCGTTCCGCTGCCCGCATACACGTCCTCCTCGTGATCAGGGCGAAGCCGCGTAGCACCGTAGCTCTCGAGTCACAACGGCAAATGACCCACACGAAGAGCCCCCACGAATTGTCTTGCACAGTTGATCGCTGCGTGTTGATCGAGCGCTCCGTCTCCAAACACCCCATTCGATCAACGCAGCACCAGGCCAAGAAGAGCTCGGGAAAGCCGGGGAGGCGAACGTCTAGGACTCGGCACGGAAGCGGCTCCGAACGCGCCACGCAGCAGGCGGCGAAAATGTGGCGAACGTTGTCAACCAACGCAAAGCAGGGTATGGAGTGGCGCAGTGCGTTGAGTCCACAGTTGGCAAGATCCGGTAAGCCAGTGTGCGGTGGCCTGGCAGCCGGGATGGCGAGGTGAAGGATGGGGCTGGGAAAGCCAGAGGGGAGGAAGAGCGACGATGGCGCATCAAGTGTTCATCGCAATTGGCTCAAACCTCGGCGACCGCAAAGCCAACCACTTGGAGGCGATCCGCCGGATCCAGGAGCTCCCGCATACGCGGGTCGTCAAGCAATCTTCCTTTTACGAAAGTGAACCGCACGGCGATGCGACGGAGTGGTTCGTGAACTCTGTGATCGAGGTTCAAACCGAACTCTCGCCCGAGGAGCTTTTGCGCAAACTACTCGCGATCGAAGAGGATATGGGCCGTAAGCGGGTGAAAGGGAAGAAGTGGGGCAACCGCGTGATCGACCTCGACATCCTCTTTTACGAAGGTCTCGTCCTGAACAAGCGCAACCTGAAACTACCGCACCCGGAGTTGCCCAATCGCAAATTTGTGCTCCTTCCGCTCAGCGAGCTGGCACCGAGTTTTCGCCATCCGCAGTTGCAAAAGAGTATCTCGGAACTGCTCGCCACAACGAAAGACACGAAGCGCGTGCACCTTTACCGCGGCACTTGAGCCGTCTCTTGCGGTGGCCACGCGCCCGCAAGCCGTCTCCCGCGGCCACGTCAGATTGCCCTCGCTCTTTGCCGAAGGGGGCACGCGGGGAGACTACGCGCGTGCGGCACCCAGGCATCTCCCTTTACAAGTCTTTCACCGCGTTGATCAAATCCAGAATGGCTTTCTTGCCGTCCGCGAAGTACATGAGGGTGTTATCCGCAGCGAATAGCGGGTTAGGAATCCCAGCGAAGCCCGGAGACAAGGAGCGTTTCACCACGACCACGGTACGAGCCTTGTCCACGTCGAGGATGGGCATCCCCGCGATTGGGCCGCTCGCTTGCTCGCGCGCCAACGGGTTCACGACGTCGTTGGCACCAATGACAATGGCTACGTCCGTTTGCTCGAACAACGGGTTTGCCTCCTCCATGGTCAGCATCTTCTCGTAGGGAATATCCGCTTCGGCCAAGAGCACGTTCATGTGTCCGGGCATGCGCCCCGCGACTGGGTGAATCGCAAACGCGACTTCCGTGCCCCGCGATTCGAGGAGTCGCATCAGGTCGCGCACTGCGTGCTGAGCTTGGGAGACAGCCATCCCGTAACCCGGAACGATCATCACCCGGCGGGCGCCGTCCAACAGCATGGCCACTTCTTCTGCCGTGGCAGCTTTGATGCGGCCCGCATAAACATCGGCTTCGGCGCTGCTGCCGGCTGCCACCACGCCCACTCCACCAAAGAGCACGTTAGGCAGGGAACGGTTCATTGCCTTGCACATGATTTGGGTGAGGATGATCCCGCTCGCCCCCACTAGCGACCCAGCAATGATGAGCATGTTGTTATTCAGTACAAAGCCCGTCGCACAGCCAGCCAGACCCGAGTAGGAGTTCAGGAGCGAGATCACCACCGGCATATCCGCGCCGCCGATCGGGATCACGGTCAGCACCCCCAGCGCAGAGGCCACAGCCACTACGAGCCAGTAAAGCCAGACCGCATCCGGTTGCAGCACCACGCCCGCGCCCAACACCAAAGTGGCCACGGCTAGTAACGCGTTGATCGCGTGCCGGCCCGGTAGCAAGATTGGCTGTCCTGGCACGATTTCTTGCAATTTTGCGAAGGCAACCAACGAGCCCCAAAAGGTTACCGCGCCAATCAAACCCGAGGCCGCGGTAGAAACAGTGAGTTGCAAGGTCACCGGCCGCTCGACGATGCCGACAGCCTCGATCAACGCAGCTCCCGCCACGAGTACGGAGGCACCGCCGCCGAAGCCGTTGAGCAAAGCAACCATTTGCGGCATCGCCGTCATGCGGATGCGGTAGGCAAGCACCACACCAATGGCGGAGCCAATGAGCAACGCCACAAAAATTGCGCCGTAGGACAACACTTGTCGGTCGAGCAGGGTAAAAACGATGGCGATCAACATCCCAACGGCAGCAATGCCGTTTCCCCGGCGCGCCGTACGCGGGTGGGCTAGTTCCTTCAACCCCCAGATGAACAGCAGTGCCGCTACCAGATACGCGATATTAATGATGGCCAACGACACAGGATCATTCCTTTCTTTTGAACATGCCCAGCATGCGGTCCGTGACCAGAAATCCCCCAACGACGTTGATCATGGCAAAAATGACCGCCAGGAATCCTAGGACCGCAGTCAGGGTCGTGTGTTGCATTCCCAGCGACAAAATGGCCCCCACGATGGTAATGCCGGAGATGGCATTCGACCCCGACATCAGAGGCGTGTGCAACGTGGGCGGCACTTTGCTGATCACCTCGAAGCCGACCAAGATGGCGAGGACGAAAATTGTGAGAATGTCGACAAAGTCGCTCATACCGCGCGCCTCCTCGATCCCAGTTATCGTGATGCCGACAGGGCTTGCTGCACCGCGGGGTGAACCACCCGGCCCTCGTGGGCAACCAGCGTTCCCGCGGTAATTTCGTCTTCCCAGTTGAATTGCAGCTCGCCTTTAGGAAACAGGTGCAGCAAGAACGCCACGATGTTGTTCGAGTACATTTGGCTCGCGTGGTAGGGAACCGTACCGGCAATGTTCACTGGGCCAAATACTCGCACGCCGTGGTATGACACCTCCTCGCCGGCCCGCGTCACCGCGCAGTTTCCACCGCGTTCCGCCGCTAAGTCCACCACCACCGAGCCCGGGGCCATGCCGGCAACCATTTCCGCCGTAAGCAGCACCGGAGCTTTACGTCCCGGCACGTTCGCTGTCGTGATCACCACGTCGTTTTCCGCCACCACTCGCGACAGCAGTTCCCGCTGCCGCTCGTAAAAGCGCTCGTCCTGTGGTTTGGCGTAACCGCCCTTGTCTTCGACGTCGTGGGTTTCTAGGGGCAGCTCTACAAAACGTGCCCCTAGGCTCAACACTTGCTCTTTGGCCGCGGGCCGGATGTCGTACGCTGACACGACGCCACCCAGTTTCCGAGCCGTCGCGATGGCCTGCAGGCCCGCCACTCCGGCACCGAGAATGAAAACCTTTGCCGGACGCAACGTGCCAGCCGCGGTCATCATTAGCGGAAACAGCTTCGGCAAAGCGTTTGCCGCTACCAGCACGGCCTTATAGCCAGCAATGGTGGCCATCGAAGTTAGCGCGTCCATGGCTTGCGCGCGTGTGATGCGCGGCAGCATTTCGATCGCGAACGCGCTCACCCCTGTGCGGGCAAGCTCTTCGATCGCTTCGGGGCTCCCTAAAGGTCGCAAGAAGCCGACGACGACTTGGCCCGCGCGAAACAACGGCAAGTCCTCCCGCCCCCGCGCCGGGTTTGCTCCGATACCCAACACTTGCACGATGACCTGCGCCTTGGCAAACACGGTCGCTCGGTCGGGAACCAGGTGCGCCCCTTTCTCTTCGTATGCACGATCTGGAAATCCCGCTCGCTCCCCAGCACCGCGCTCGACCACCACTTCACAGCCAACCTTGGTCAACACCGGCACCGAGGCAGGGATCAGGGCAACTCGCTGTTCCCCTGGAAAACTTTCCCGTGGTACTCCGATCACGAGCATCTGGAAATGACCCTCCTGCTTTGGCGCATGCACAACGCAAAGTCGCGACAATTTACCGAATTGCACGGATTTGTCACCCCGGGGAAGCCCCGCAATTGGCCCGGGTCCTTGCGGAGCCAGTGGTTCCCCACGAGCGGCCTTCGTGCTTTGTTCCCACCGCGGAAGGAGAAGTGATGGCGATTGACGCGCGAAACTACGATACGGCGGTGGTCCTACGCGACGGCACCTCCATCCGGATCCGGGCGATTCGGCCCGACGACAAGCAACGCTTGCTAGATCACTTCAATCGCTTGAGTGAACGCTCGGTCTACTTTCGCTTCTTTAGCGCCAAGAAACGTCTGACCGATGAGGAACTGATCCGCTTTACCGAGCCGAACTTCGTCACGCACGTCGCGCTCGTGGCCACGTTGCTGGACCAGGGGACGGAACGGATTATCGGGGTCGGGCGCTACATTGTTCCTCCCGGTGGCGACCCCCACCGCGCCGAGGTTGCGTTCGCTGTGGCCGACGCATACCAAGGCCGGGGAATTGGGACGGCACTGCTCGAACACCTGGCCAACATCGCACGGGAGCTTGGTGTTACCGAGTTCGAGGCGAACGTGCTCGGAGAAAACAACCAAATGCTCGAGGTGTTCGCCCGCAGCGGTTTTCGGGTCGCTCGAACTGTAGAGGGAGGAATCGTTCACGTTTCCTTCCCCACGGCAGAGACCGAAGAGTACCGCACCGCTGCAGAAAGCCGCGAGCGCTACGCCGTGGCCCAAAGTATTCGGCCGTTTTTTTACCCACGTGCCGTGGCCGTGGTGGGCGCCTCGCAGCAACCCAACACCATTGGCAACGCCCTGGTGAAGAACTTAAAGGACTGTGGTTTTCGCGGGCCGATTTATCCGGTCAACCCCCGCTACACCCAAGTCGAGGGACTACGAGCTTACAAGAACGTTAGCGAAATTGGCGCACCCGTGGACCTCGCCCTCGTCGCGGTCCCCGCACCTGCGGTGGAGGCAGTGGTGGCCGACTGCGCGCATGCCGGAGTGAGAGCGGTCGTGGTGCTTTCTGCCGGCTTTGGCGAAAGTGGGGCAGCGGGACGCGAGCTCGAGTTACGTTTGCGGCAACTGGTGCGCAACTCCGGCATGCGTATGGTCGGCCCAAACTGCCTTGGCCTCCTGAACACGGATCCGGAGGTTTCCCTCAACGCCACCTTTGCCCCCACCTTTCCGCCGCGTGGCAACATTAGCATGTTGTCCCAAAGCGGAGCGTTGGGTCTGGCCATCCTCGATACCGTGAGCACGCTCGGTGTGGGCATTGCGACGTTCGTCTCCGTGGGGAACAAGGCGGATGTCTCGGGTAACGATCTCCTGTGCTACTGGTTCGAGGATCCTTCGACCCGGGTCATTCTCTTGTACCTGGAAAGCTTTGGAAACCCGCGTAAGTTTGCGCGGATTGCACCCATGGTCGCGCGCGAGAAGCCCATCATTGCCATGAAATCGGGCCGTTCCGCCGCGGGCAGTCGCGCCGCCGCTTCTCACTCCGCAGCGCTTGCGAGCCTAGATGTCGCCGTTGACGCGCTGTTCGAACAAGCTGGGGTCATGCGGACGAACACCCTCGAGGAAATGTTCGACGTGGCTGTGTTACTGTCCACGCAACCGGTACCCCCAGGACCCCGCGTGGCCGTAGTGACCAATGCTGGGGGCCCGGGAATCCTGCTGGCCGATGCGTGCGAAGCAGAGGGGCTCCTGCTGCCCGAGCTGACCGAGGCTACGCGGGCGCAGTTGCGGCAGTTTCTACCGCCGCAAGCAAGCGTCGCCAACCCGGTGGACATCATCGCTTCGGCCACACCCGAGCAGTTCGAGCGCAGCCTAGAACTGGTTGGCAACGATCCGGAAGTCGATGCCGTGGTGGCGATTTACATTCCCTTGTTTTTAACCCAAGTGGAGGAAACAGCCGCAGCAATCGCCCGCGGAGCAGGGCGCATTCCGGCAGAGAAACCTGTGCTCAACGTCTTTCTCTCCTCCCGCGGCATTCCGCGGGCTCTGGCACAAGGTCCGCGCGGGCCCCTGCCGTCTTTTCGCTTTCCCGAGGACGCCGCGCGTGCCCTCGCTAAAGCGTGGCGTTATCGGCGCTGGCGCGAACGCCCCAGGGGTGAAGAACTGCATTTGGATCGGTTTGCCGAAAGCGCCATCCGCGCAGTGGTCGATCGGGTACTCCGCGACGTCACAGAACCTGTGTGGGTAGGGGACCACGATACCGCGTTGATCCTCAGAGCTGCCGGCATTCAAGTAGCCACGGGAGAAACCGTGCCGTGCGAAGAGGCTGTCGAGGCGGCCGAGCGCCTTGGGTACCCGCTGGTGATGAAGGCGCAGGTGCCAGGTTTGCTTCACAAAAGCGACGTCGGTGGGGTGATTTTGAACCTGTTCGCACCAGAGCAAGTAGAGGCGGCCGTGCAGGATATGCGAGAGCAGCTTTCTCGCCGCGGTTACAAACTCGAACGGGTCCTGCTCCAACGCCAAATCATGGGCGGGCACGAAGCTTTCGTCGGTGTCGTGACCGACCCAACATTTGGCCCGCTGCTGGTTTGCGGGCTCGGAGGCGTGCTCGTGGAACTCCTACGCGACGTGCGTTTTCGGCTCACCCCGGTGACCGATATCGACGCTCTCGAAATGGTAGAAAGTTTGCGCACAGCCCCACTTTTGGAAGGGTATCGCGGCATGCCCCGTGGAGACAAGGAAGCGCTGGTGCAGCTACTTCGACGCGTTTCGGCCCTTGTGGAAGTGATCCCAGAGTTGCGCGAGCTCGACTTAAATCCCGTCAAAGTCTTGCAGCCAGGGGAAGGTGTGGTCGTGGTCGATGCGCGCATACGCCTGAGCCCGGTGTAGCCGCCGCTAGCGCGGTTGAACTTCGACCCGTAGCCCCGGGCTGGCAGCTTCGACCTCGACGGCAACAGTACGGTCGGCCCGGCGCAAGTGCAGCGTGAGCCGGCCGCCGAGCACCTCGAGATCGCGGATGCGTACCCAGTCGAGGAAGCGAGGCAAGATGGGCCGCCGCAGCACCACCGCAGAGCGGCTTACATCCACTTCGATGCCGAGGGCAGAACCCACAAGAGCCCATGGCACAGCGGCCGACCATGCCTGTGGGGAGCAAGCAACCGGGTACAGTGTCGGACCAGCGTCGCGGCGGCGGCTAAAACCGCAGTATAACTCCGGCAGCCGGCGCAGCTCCATGTGCACCGCGGCATCGAACAAGGCTTGAAAGATTTCCAAGAACTCCCTCACGTCTCCGCGGCGGGCCAAGCCCATGGCGATCAAAGCGTTATCATGGGGCCAAACGGAGCCGTTGTGGTAGGACATAGGATTGTAACGCGCCTCGCCTGCCGCCACAGTGCGTATGCCCCAACCGGAGAAGAACCGCGGCGACAGGAGGAGACTCCGCACGGCGTCGGCCCGATGGGGGTGGCAGATACCGGTCAGGAGTAAATGACCCGCATTGGACGTCGCAACCGCACACGGGCGCCCTTCGCCGTCGATGGCCAAGGCGTAGGTGTTCTTCCCCGCGAGCCAGAACTGGGCTTCGAAGTGCTGTTGCAGCGCCGCTGCTTTTGCTTCCTGCACCCGTGCCAGTTCCGTGTCGCCCAGCGCTCGGGCAAGTGTCGCGGCGCCGAGGCGCGCCGCATAAAGGTATCCTTGCACCTCGCACAGGGCAATCGGTCCGCGCGCTAACTCGCCGGTGGCATGGAACACGGCATCCTCGGAGTCTTTCCAGCCTTGATTGCGTAAGCCGCGCTTGGTTTCGCCCTCGTACCGCAGAAATCCAAAAGGATCGACCGCTACATCGAACCACTGAAGAGCGCGCAGAATATGCGGATACAAAGAACGGATGGTCCCCAAGTCACCCGTCCGCCGGAAATATTCGGCAGCCAACCACACGAACAAGGGTGTGGCATCGACACTACCGTAGTAAGCTCCAAAAGGAATTTCCCCCGTGTGTGCCATTTCCCCTTGACGGAGCTCGTGGAGGATCTTTCCAGGTTCCGCAGCACGCGCGGGGTCGGTCTGCTCGGCCTGATGCGCTGCGAGAAAACCGAGAACTCCACGGGCGTACTCGGGGTTCGCCCAAAGCACCTGCAGCGCCGTGATGAGGCCATCCCGTCCGAACACGGTGGAAAACCACGGAATGCCCGCGTACGGGTAGGGACCGTAGGGCGTGTCGGTCGTAAGCATGACCAGATCCGCAGTGGCGCGACACAGCCATTCGTTGAACAATTCGTCTCCAGTCGTCACGGTAGGAAAGCGTTGGCTTGCGATAATCCGAGCGCGGTGCGCCCGTCGCACACCGATAGCGAGAGGAAGGTCGGGTTGATCGTTACTCTCGGCGTTGCCGCAACGAATGGTTAGGGCCACGCGCGCGCGCTGCCCCTTCCCCAAGTTGAAAACGTAACGGGCACGGTCAGAGAACAGCGTCGCAGGTGCGGGGGAAAAGTCGATCCGGGTAAATCGGCGGATCTGATCGAGCCCCGTGTAACGAAGCCACACCCGGCAGTGTCCCTCTACGGCTCGTTCGATCGCCCCCCGCCGCTCACGCTTGAGGCCGCGCACCTCGAAGATGTCGTGAAAATCGGCGCCAAATTCGAGGTCCAACACCAGTTGCAATGGCCGATCAGCGAAATTGCGCAAGGTGATGCTTTCGTACACGCCGTTTTCCCACAGAAATTTCATTCGGCTGAGGTGTACCGAATCACGTGGAAGCACGAGCGTGCCGTCGTGCCAGTAGTCCGGGTTGGTCAGGTCGACGTTGAGGCGGGCGTTATTGCGCTGCACATGCGAGCTCAGTAAGAGCGGGGTCCGCCCGTCAAGCCGCAGCCGCAAAAAGCTTAAGTGCCGCGTGTCGCGATGATACACACCTTCGACACCGCGGGGTTCGCCGGGCAAGTCACCCAAAAGGTCGAACACGGCAAACGTGTCGCCGTGTTTTAAAATACGGCTCCGTTCTACCCCTGAACCGAGCGCGGGGATGTAAAACGTTGGCCCCGTGCCCTCCGGCTCCGTACTCATGCTGCTTCTACCAATCTGCCGTTTTGCTCGTGAACCAGAAGGGCTTCATAGAGCGCCAAATAATCACGGGCCATCCGTTGCGCGGTAAAACGCCGCTCGAACGCGCATCGGATTTCCCGACGGTCTAACTCGTTCAAACGCTCCACCGCCCGTAGAGCCTCGCCCTCGTCGTTAACGATAAAGCCGCTCACACCGTGCTCCAAAACCTCGGGAACCGAACCACGTCGAAAGGCGATCACCGGTGTGCCACAGGCCATGGCTTCGATCATGACAAGACCAAATGGCTCGGGCCAATCCACTGGGAAGAGAAGTGCCATCGCGCCGCCCAAGAACTGCGATTTTTCCGCTTCGGTGATTTCACCGAGAAACTCTACCCCCGGTTGCCGCAACATCGGGCGAATTACGGTCTCGAAATACGCTTCGTCCGCACGATCCACTTTTGCTGCAATCTTCAGCGGCAGCCCCGCCCGGCGCGCGATGCGAATGGCACGGTCTGGCCCTTTTTCTGGGGAAATGCGGCCGAGAAAGGCAAGGTAGCCATCGGGCTTTGGTTGGAAGCGAAGGAGGTCCTTGGGTAGCCCGTGCGGCACCGTCGCCACCCAGCGCATCCAAGGCAGCGGCGCCCGTTGTGCATCGGATATAGAAACCACCGGCATGTCGGAAAACTCCCGGGCAAGGGGGACCAAGTCAGGCAAGTCCAAACGCCCGTGCAAGGTGGTGAGTGTGCGCTCTCGTAAGGATCGAAAGACCGGAAAGTGCAAGAGATCGACATGGAAGTGCAACACATCGAATTCGTCCGCCATTTGCCGTACCCGCTCGATTAACAATAGGGTGTGGGGCAGCGGGTCGCGCACCGAGGGGTCGAGTCGCAGAGCTCGGGAGCAGGTAGACACCAAGCGCGCGCGGGTATCGGAGTCGCCACTGGCGAACAACGTCACCTCATGCCCCATGTCGACAAGGGCCTCGGTGAGGTAGGAAACGACCCGTTCTGTTCCACCGTAAAGCTTTGGCGGAACGCTTTCGATCAGTGGAGCAACTTGGGCTATCCGCATGATTCCTCCTTTCGTTCCTGCGACGGTTCTCGCAAACGCGCGTTAAGCGCGAAGAAACCTACGGATGACCAACCAAGCTTCGCCCAAGCGAAGCGACAAAACTTACTAATCACTGCGATGGCGGTTGGCCAGTCACTCTAAAGCAACATGGTCAGGGTGTTGGCTCGTAAGCGCTTCGGACCGGTCCTGCCTATTTATCTTGTTGACAACCGTGAGAATCTGAAGTAGCGGGGTGAGCGTTGCCCAGTTTACTCCGCGCAGGAGGGGAAGTAATGGGAAAACGGTCGCTTCGGCGACCACTCGAACTCCCCGAGTCGGTTCGGCGAGAGCTCGAGTGGTTGGCACAAAACGGGCCCGAGGTCGTCGCGCGTAACGCGCAAATTGTTTTGGCCCGCGCTAATGGACTGCCTTTGAAGGCAGTCGCCGTGCGTCTGGGCGTACACCCAAACACGGTCCGCAACCGTTTACTTCGCTTTTACGAGCACGGCGTGGCCGGCTTAACGCACGCGGCCACCGGCACGACACGCCCCATCGTTTTTAGTGAAGAGGTACGGGCCAAGATCGTGGAAATTGCACAAACGCCACCGCATTCCCTCGGCCTGCCGCATCCGCGCTGGTCGCTGCGGCGCTTGCGCGCATACTTGTGCGACGCTGGGATGATCGAGGACGTGAGCGTGGAAGGGCTGAGGCAAATTTTGCGCGGCCACGACCTTCCAGAGCGTTACTGGCGCCGCGGTCGTGAATTGCGCATTCGCCTGACCCCGGCAATGGAACGTATACTGGCGACGTGGGCCAGTGGGCCCAACCCCGGTCGGCGTCTGCTTGCCCAGGTGTTACTTGCTGCCGCTGAGGGCAAGGACGAAGAAGACATTGCCACGAGTTTAGGGATCAACCTCGACCAAGTGGAATCGTGGATTCGAGGTTTTCAGCGCCGCGGCCTGAGAGTGCTGCATAGCGCCGTGAGTCGCGCAGCGCGTTTTGTGGGCCGCAAACTCAGCGGCGCTCGGGCGAAGTAAAAGCTCGCGGATCGATTTTATTTGCCTCTGAATCCTTCGCGGGACCTCTTTGGACCCGTTTGAGGTGGTCGCGTTGCTTTCTAGCCAGCGCTTTTGGCGGCAACGATACGGGCGACGTTCGGCCAAGAGGCCCGACGATTGTCCCACTCGCTTGGATCCGGCCAAGTACGCCAGATCCGGTTGCTGCCGCAGACCTAGGGTGGATCGCCTATCCCAGCGCTGCAATCACTTCCGGTGGCGCTTGGACAAGCTCGATCAGCACACCCTCCCCACTCAGGGGAAACTCCTCGCTTCCTTTGGGGTGGATAAAACACACGTCGTAACCGGCAGCACCTTTGCGAATTCCACCGGGAGCGAACCGCACACCCTGCTGCGTGAGCCACTCGACCGCAGCTTTGAGGTCATCCACCCAGAGGCCAATGTGATTCAACGGAGGTTCGTGAACCTTCGGTTTTTTTTCCGGGTCGAGCGGCTGCATCAGGTCTACTTCCACCCGCAGCGGCCCCTTTCCAAGAGCACAAATGTCTTCGTCGACATTTTCCCTCTCGCTGCGGAAGCTCCCCGTCAGCTCCAAGCCAAGCGTGTCGACCCACAAACGCCGGAGACGACTCTTGTCCTCATGGCCAATAGCCACCTGCTGGATGCCCAACACACGAAATGGCCGCTGCGGCATAAACTCTCCTCCCAAGAATTTTCCGAAGCGGAAACACGCAATCGCACAGCGCCGGCAGAAGTCAACCCGCCGAAAAACTGAGGCCGGCCATGAAGGCCGCGCGAGTCTCTAGGCACGGTGTCCGCCACGCCAAGTGGTCCCACACCGGGGCCACAGCTCATTAGCGCATGCACCCCCTACCACGATTGCAGCCATCAGTTGCTAAGCATCATGGGAACGACGCTTCTCCACCACGACCCGCGCTGGCTCCGGTTGAATGAGCGCCGCACGCCGACTATGCGGCGGTTTCGGTATGGAGGAAACTTACGGTTCGGAGGCGTGCACTCGCGGTTTTCGGGTGCGCGTACGGTCGCAGTTCTTACCGGAGCATTCGGCTCCCGAGCAGGGGCGCTGGTTCTTCGCCTATCACGTCACCATCATCAACGAGAGCGACACTACGGCCCAACTTGTGAGCCGCCACTGGATCGTTACCGACGCGCAGGGAGAGGTGCAGGAAGTACGCGGCCTCGGCGTAGTGGGCGAACAACCCCTACTGCGCCCAGGCGAGGAATTCTCCTACACGTCGGGTTGCCCATTGCCGACGCCCGTGGGTAGCATGCACGGGTCGTACCGGATGATTGCGGAGAACGGGGAGACGTTCGACATCCGCATCGCTCCCTTTACCCTGGCCGTTCCTGGGCTGCTGCAGTGAGCGTGCCAGCCAAAGCTTAAGGCAGTCGTTGCCGTGACTTCCGATCGAGGCTGGCTGGCCCCTTACCCGCATCCCGTAAGAGCGGTCGAGGAGCTCGTGGCCCACGTGAGCGGCTTCCCGCAGCTTTGCCACACGGAAGTGATCGGAACTTCTTCACTGGGTCGGGAGTTGGTTGCCTTCCATCTTGCCAGCCGCGCACTGCATGAGCCGACGGCACGTCTGCTCGTCACGGCACAAATCCACGCGGGAGAGTACGTTGCTGGATACGTGGCGCGCGCGTTGGTGCGCACTTTGTTGGAGGAGTACGAGCGTGACCCCACCGTCTCCACATTGTTGCGGCGCGCTACAGTTACGGTTGTACCCTTGCTTAACCCCGATGGCGCGCACTTCGTGTGGCAACGCCGAGGTTGGGTTGGTTTCAAAGGTGCGCGGGCAACGGCCAATGGTGTCGACCCCAATCGTAACTTCCCGTTCGTCTCGATTCCCGGACGCCGAGCATGGAATTCCAGTAGCAGTCGCCCCTGGTCGCCCTATTATCGCGGCCCCCATCCGTTGAGCGAGCCCGAGTGCTTGGCACTTGCGCGGCTCTGTAAGCGCGCACGGTTTTGCGCGGCAGTGCACTTGCACAGCTTCGGAGGCGTGACGTTTTTCCCCGCTAGCGCGAACCCACAAGTTGCTCACGTGCTCGATGTGTTCCGCGACGTGTTTCCCGCCGCACAACGCCATCATCGGTACCGGCCAGTGCCGGAACCCGTGTCTGCCCTGTGTGGGCAACTCGATTTGTTTTTGTTGCACGCGTTTGGCACACCGAGCGCAACGGTGGAGGTCAGTCGGCCTCGTTTCGCCTTGGCCTTGCGCCCTCAGCGTTGGCTCCACTTCTTTTCCTGGGCGAATCCCCCCGATCCTGAACGCTGGGTGGAAAACGACGTACCAGCGACGATTCGCGTGCTCGGAGCGCTTCTCGAACGCACGCGCGGCCACCCGCTGCTACCGGAGCATCCGGAAATGGCCGAACAAGTGCCGGAATGACGTGTCTTGCATCTACGAGCGGGATGTTCTTAACGGCCGCCTGTATGATCGCATGCCTCGACCTCGAAGGAGTGCTCGTCCCCGAGATTTGGATCAACGTCGCGGAACGTACCGGGATTGCCGAACTCCGACGGACAACTCGCGACGAGCCCGACTACGACAAGCTGATGCGTCGCCGCCTGGAGATTCTCGACGAACATGGGTTAAAGCTGGGGGACATCCAGTCCGTGATCGGAACGATGCGTCCCCTCGAGGGCGCCACCGAGTTTCTCGACTGGCTGCGTGCGCACTTTGCCGTGATCATTTTGTCCGACACATTCGATCAGTTCGCCCGTCCGTTGCTGGCGCAACTGGGGTATCCGACGTTGTTTTGCAACTCGCTCGTTGTCGACGAGCAAGGGAGGGTGCGCGACTACCGCATCCGCATCCGTGACGGAAAACGCAAGGCGGTGATGGCTCTTAAACTGCTGAACTTCGACGTGGTTGCAGCGGGGGATTCTTACAACGACATTTCCATGCTCGCCGAGGCCGATCACGGAATCCTGTTCCGGCCACCGGAGCACATTGTCGGAGAATTCCCGCAGTTCCGCGTGGCCTATACTTACGACGAGCTCAAACGAGCCTTTGCCGACGTCGCGAACCTCGGCGGCTAATTCCCCGCATGCCCGAGCGGCGTACCTCCACGTGCCGCGTGCCCGCGTACCCAACGGGTCGCGAGCGCAAGCGCGAACAACGCTGCGAGCACGAGGACGATGGTTGCTCCTGCAGGCACGTTCCAGCGGTACGAACACCCAAGCCCCGTTACCGTACCAATGAGGGCAAGGGCTACTGAAAGTGCGAGCATGCTCGCGTACCCCCGCGCCAACTGGTACGCCGCCGCAGCGGGGATCACGAGCAGGGCCTCGACCAGAATCAATCCCACCACGCGCATCGCCACGACCACCGTCAGGGCCATCGCAGTGAGGAGAAAATGGTGGAGCAGCCGAACGGGTAAGCCGCTCGCTTCGGCCACCTCTTCATCGAAGGCCGCGAACAGAAGCTCCTTGAACAGCAACGCGACACTCAGCAGCACCAGCGTTCCCATCCCTCCGAGCAGCCACAAATCCGTTGGCGTGACCGCCAAAATGTTCCCGAACAGGTAACTGAGCAAGTCGCTTTGAAACTCGTAAGAGAAACT
>BEIG01000022.1 GCA_002898795.1 bacterium HR30
GCCACGGAGGAGGCATCGTCATTGCGGGCGTCGAGTATCAGGTCGGCGAAACTCTCGTACAGGGGAACCCGTTCGGCGTAAAGGCTTGCTAAATCTTGGCCCGGGGCGTGCACGACTCCACGAGCGGCAAGGTCCAAGCCCCGGCGACTCAACGTAGGCAAATCGACGAACAGGTAGACGATGACGCCTATTGCACTCAGGTGAGCCATGGCGCGCGAGCTGTAAACCACACTGCCCCCAGTGGCGACGATTGCCGCTTGCCGCTCTAACTCCAGCACGACGGCCTCTTCCACGGATCGGAAAGCGTCGCGCCCGGCCGACGCAAGCAACTCGGCCGGCTTTCGGCCCGAGCGTTGCTCGATCATGACATCCGTATCGACGAACGAGCGCCGGAGCTTCTGAGCCAAAGTTCGGCCGACCACGGTCTTCCCCGCGGCCGGCATCCCAATGAGAACCACGTTGGCTGCGGCGAAACTTCCATGCTTTGTTCGTTCCGATGCCACGCCGGTCGAGCCCTCTCGTTTGCGACGGAAAATGACGGCTGGTAGCTTGTGCGGTCAATGACGCGGTCCCAGCTCTTCGCAGCGTTCTTTTTTAGCGTCTTTCTCTTCCTGCTCTACCAGTTGTATCGCATGTTCGAGGGTTTCCTCGCACCCCTGGCTTGGGCGGCGCTGTTGGCACTGATTTTCCACCCGGTGCAGAAGCGGCTTGTCCGCTGGTTCCGCGGACGTCAGGGTCTAGCCGCATTTGCGCTGACCACGCTGGTTATTGGCGGGGTGATTCTTCCAGGGCTCCTGCTCCTGGCGTTAGTTGCCAACGAGTCGGTGCTCCTCTACCAGCGCATTGCCACCATGGTGGCGGAAGGAGGGGTGACCGCATGGTGGCTCTCTCTCCAGGACTCATGGCTCGGCCGCTTGTGGAACTACGCTGAGCCGCTGTTGGCGCAGTGGAACGTGGATCTCGCCAATATCGGCGTGAAAGTCACCAACGCCATCAGTGGCTTTCTCGTCACACAGGCCACCGCCATAGCGAAAAACATTGTCGGGTTTTTGGTCGACTTTTTCCTTTGCACCGTGGCGTTGTTTTTTCTCCTTCGGGATGGCGAGCGCATGATCGTCGCCCTCCGCGACTTACTGCCGATGGAGCCGCGCTATCGTGACCTAGTATTGGAGCGGTTTTCCGACGCACTCACGGCGGTGGTGCAAGGCAGCTTGCTCACCGCGCTGGCTCAAGGGACGCTCGCCGGGCTCGGCTACGTGGTCCTCGGGGTTCCGTTCGCCGTATTTCTCGGATGCGCTACGGCCCTAATCTCCCTGGTACCCATGGGGACACCTGTAGCTTGGGGCAGCGTAGCCATTTATCTCTTCGCAACCGGGCACCCCGTTAAAGGCCTCATCCAAGTTCTTTGGGGACTGCTCGTAGTCAGCGCCATCGACAATGTGATTCGCCCGTGGATCATTGGCGGTCGCACCAGAATCCCGACAATCCTGCTTTTCTTTGGCATCCTGGGCGGGCTGCAAGCGTACGGCTTTCTCGGGGTTTTCCTCGCGCCCGCAGTCATCGCCTTACTGGTAGCGTTCATTCGCATCTACCGGGAGGAATACAAGATGGCTCGGGACGTCGCCGCGGTGGATTAACCCCTGGCAACACGTCGCTCTGCGGGCACTCGTGCCGCCAAACGGACTAAGACTTCCTCCGCTTCGCGAACAATGTCGCGTACGACCTCCGCAGCGGGCTTGATTTCCCGGATCAGTCCTAATCCTTGCCCTGCCGGCATGAATGTGCGCTGCGGGTCAGCGCCCCCCGCAACACCCATGTAATCCATCACCCCTTCCTGGATGGAACGTGCTGCTTGCGCCGGAAAGGGCAAGATCTCGTCCCGCCGGCGCTCCCAACTCTCGTTGTACGGGTTTCTGATCGCCCGAGCCGGTTTGCCCGTGTAGCAACGGGTTCGAATCGTATCGGATTCGCCGGCCCGCAAGATGGCCTCTCGGTACTCGGGTGCGGCCTGGGCTTCGGGGGTTGCGATGAACCGAGTTCCCATAATGACCCCTTGTGCACCAAGGGCAAGAGCGGCCACCACACCGCGGCCATCGGCAATTCCGCCGGCCGCAATAACTGGAATCCGCACCGCATCGACCGTCTGGGGAACGAGTGCCAAAGTGCCCACTTCTCCCGTATGTCCACCGGCCTCTGTGCCCTGAGCGGCTACCATGTCAGCACCGGCCTGCTCGGCCCTGACCGCGTGTTCGACTTTGCCGGTCATCACGATGACGGTCATGCCGCGCTCGTGCATTTCCGCGATAAAGTCGCGGGGGACAGCTAGCCCGGCAACGAAAATTTTCACGTCTTCCTCGAAAATGACCTTCATCTGAGGCCGAATCATGTCCGGGATGGGGGCCAACAAATCGACCGCGAACGGCTTGTCCGTCAGCTCTCGAACCTTGCGGATCTCCCGACGGAGGCCCTCGGCATCTAACGTCGCCGCTCCCAACACGCCGAGGCCGCCTGCGTTCGACACGGCCGCCACCAACCGATGCATGGACACCCCTCCCATCCCCGCCAGGATGATCGGGTACTCAATGCCAAGACGGTCACACAACTCTGTCCGCAGTATACTTGTCGCCATGACTCTTCGCCTACCCGAGAGCCATCGTTAAGGGAAGTACAGGGGCAACTCTTCCGCTCGTCAAGGGATCTCGACCTACAATTACGTTGGTCCGCGAAACCAGCCCCGTCTCTTGCAAACGGCTGCGAGCGCAGGAACGGTAAATTTCGTGAACGTTGCGGTCGACACCACCTTGGCAGCGACGATCAGCGACCACCCAAAAAACAAAAGCGGGCACCAGTAAGCCTGGCGCCCGCTTGTTTTCCAAGGCAACAACCCCGGTGTTTTACTTTGCCCGCGCGAGTTCGTCGTCGATAATGGCCTTGAACTGCTCGAACGGATAAGCGCCTTTGAGCGGGCGGCCATTGATAATGAAACCAGGAGTTCCCTGGATACCAAGCGCCTGGGCCTCGGCTGCTTGAGCCTTCACCTTATCCAGGGTCTTCTTGTTGTCGTAGCAGTCGGTAAACTTGGCAATATCGATGCCGGTATCTTTGAGCGCCTCCAGGGTCTTATCTTTTAGGTTCTGGGGATTCATGTCTTTTTGGTTCTCGAAATAATACGAGTACAGTTTCCAATAGGCTTTCTCGTTTTGCTCCAGCGCGCACTCCACCGCCACCGCCGCAGGTTCGGCCCACGGGTGGAAGTTCAGCGGAAGATTCTTGTAGTAGAATTTCACTTTGTCCCCGTACTCCTTGAGTACTTGGTTCTCGATCGTGTCGTAACCTCGCTTACAGAACGGGCACTGGAAGTCCGAGTATTCGACAATCGTTACTTTCGCATTCTTGTTACCCTTGAAGGGCCGTCCCTTGAGGTCGATCTTCTGCATGACGGCCGCAAACGGGTCTACAGTTAGATCTTCCACCTCACCAAAAACCACGTAGCGGCCATCCTCCGAAATGATGAACGACTGCTTTTGGTTGCCGGCTTGAATCGTGCCCGTTTTGGCGCCTTTGATCTTCGAGGCAGAAAGATCACTCACCGTCACCGATGCGTTCGGCGGCACGTTGAATTTCCGCTTGTAATACTCGACTAGCTTCGAGGTGTCTTGAGCTGTCGCCGCGGTTGCCCAGCCACTAAGCAAAAGGCACCCTGTTGTGATCCATGCTTTCATTCGCTTCTCCTCCCGAGTGGTAGTTTGCCGCCGGTTAGCATGCCCAAGGGCACCAAACAACCAGAAGCGGGATGAGGCTACCCGCGGCGGAAAATGGAAGACTAGCCCCCTGTGAGAGCTGCTGGGTCAGGAAACCCGGCAGTGCGGGAACCTACACCGCGAGAAGAACACCGCCGGAACAGGAACGGGTAGAACATAGCCGGCAACCGACGGACGGGCCCAACAGTTCGGTTGGAGCGGGTGGACCGACAAAGGGAGCAACGGACATTTCGGTTGCTCCGATACTCGTACAAGGCAGTTTGTGGGACCTGAAGGTAACGCTTTAGCCCACCTTCGCGCGCGATCGGTTTCACGACAGCGTCCGTTCGAAGAAGTGGCCAGCAACAATCCACTGCCTACTGGCCGGCACCCCAGATCGCCGTACCCTCCAGTGCCCTCGCCGACGCAATGCAATTCCGGCCAACAGCCGCCTAGCTGCCTAAGGTGCTCTACGCCCTGCGGCCGCGACGAAGCTAGCACCGACTCCACTACGGCCTCGGGAACCAAGGACCCTGACCTTCAAGCCCCCCGCTCTCCAACAAACACGGCCTCGAGGTATAGGGCGGCTGTGCCCCGTGGCTCACATGCCGCTCCCAAACGGCGGGTACGGCCTTAGGGCAGTGTTACGGCACCGCGCTGCCCAAGGACTATCGACACATTGGAGCGGCAATGCCCGAGAAGAAGGCCTTTCCCAGCGTTCCCGCACGAGCGCCCTGTGGGCCCATGCCTCAGCCGTGTGGTGGAGTCGCCGTTGGCCATAGTGCGGCCGTGAACCGATGGGGTCCGCGGAAACGGCCCGATTTGGAGGCTCCCTGCTGGCGCTGGAACCCATTTGTCGTCTCGATCCGGCGCACGGTTTGCACAATCTCGACAAGAGCAGCACATTCGAACGCCGTGTGGCCAGAAGGGAACCCAGTTGCGAGCGCACGCCCGATCCTCATGCGGACATTCGTATCGCCGATGGCCTCCGTTCGCACGGGGCACTAGGGACAGTCCGAGAGACAGTCTTCGCTATCCTCTAACTCGAGCTTTACGTACTGGTCACGGATCGCATGTACGAGGAGGAACGGAGTCCACCACCAAAGGAGGTTCACAATGCTGACGCTCTGGATGGAGCCACGCAAGCGCATAGCCCTCATCGCACACGACAACTGCAAGGCCGACTTGCTGGACTGGGCGCGATTCAACCGCGACACTCTGGCTCAGCACGCCCTCTACGCTACCGGCACCACTGGTGCTCTCCTTCAGAAAGAGCTTGGGTTAACGATTCACTGCTTCCTCAGCGGGCCCTTAGGCGGTGACCAACAGGTCGGAGCAGCCATTGCCGAGGGCCGTTTAGACTTCGTCATTTTCTTTTGGGACCCCCTCGAACCGCAGCCTCACGACGTCGACGTCAAGGCCTTACTGCGCATCGCTGTTGTCTACAACGTTCCGATTGCCTGCAACCGCGCTAGTGCAGACTTCCTGTTATCGAGTCCGCTCATGGGCGCTTCCTATCCTCGGCAGCTACGAATTCAGCCCCTGAGCACGCCCTCAAGAGGAGACTAGGAAGATTGACTCTGCCTGTTGGGCTCTGCCATACTTGAAGCTCGCCGTTTCTCTAATCAGCAATCCGCCAAAACGAGCACATTGGATCAGGAGGTGATGCCTATGGATGCACCGCGTTCTCTCCCGCGTTTGAACGAACCAGCGCCCGACTTCGAGGCACTGTCGACTTTTGGCCCGATCAAGCTTTCCGACTTCCGGGGTAAGTGGGTGATTCTTTTCTCGCACCCAGCCGATTTCACCCCGGTATGCACTACGGAGCTGACGGAGTTTGCCCGGCGGCACGAGGAGTTCAAAAAACTCAACACGCAGTTAATCGGGCTCAGTATTGACAGCGTTTACTCGCACCTGGCGTGGATCCGCAACATGGAGCAACACTTCGGGGTCAAGATCGACTACCCGCTCATTGCCGACCTCGACATGAAGGTTGCCCAGCTCTACGGCATGATCCATCCTGGGGCAAGTTCTACGGCAACGGTTCGCTGCGTGTTTTTCATCGACGACGAGGGCATTTTGCGGGCCATGATCTACTACCCGCTCACCAATGGCCGCAGCGTCGACGAAATTCTGCGGGTGTTGCAGGGGCTTCAGTTGAACAAGACAAAAGGTGTTGCCACGCCCGAGGGCTGGCGTCCGGGAGATAAAGTCATTGTTCCGGCACCGACGACACTCAAAGCGGCAGAAGAACGAGTGAAGGATTCGTCGGTGGAAGTCGTGGACTGGTATTTCGCAAAAAAAGCTTTGTGAGCGTTCGATCCTTTGGGTTTGGGGTTGCCTTTCTCCAAACCCAAAGGCTTTTGCGCGTTGTCATCCTCCAAGGGCGCGGTAGCGTGTGGTGTCACCGTGCTCTTCGCGGATAACCTTGCCCTCGCCACACAGATATTCGAGGTGTGCCAGTGCTTCGAACGTGGCGGGAAACTGCACGGAAAGGGGAGCCCGTTCATCGAAGCCCCAAGCGAGACTGGCCACCTCGTAAGCCGTTCGCGCTTCCCCATGGACCGCGGCAAGCATCTCTCGTAGCCGATACTCGTGATGCTGGATGATTTGCTGCACCCGCCGCTTCAAGTCTGGGAACGGCCGGCCGTGCGCGGGTAGCACAAGATTCACCGGCAAGTCTTCGATGCGCCGAAGGGAGGCAAGGTAGTCCCGCAGGGGATTCTCCGGGCCTGAGGGGAAACGGCCAATGTGCGGCGTGATTTTGGGGAGCACATGGTCGCCAACGATCAGCAAGCGTTCTCGCGACAGGAAAAATACACAATGACCAGGTGTGTGCCCTGGAGTAGCGATGACCTCCACCTCGCACCCCTCGAACTGGAACCGTTGGCCGTCTGTCAAAGGTAGAGGGTTCGTGACTGGTCGGTAAAACTGTGACCAAAACGTGCCAACCGCAGGCACTGGTCCAAGGCGCTCTAACGGGATCCCATGGCGGCGAAAGAACGCGACAGCCTCAGGGCTGTGTTCCCGCCGCAAATAGTGTTGCGCCGCAGCCGCCTCTGCCGGATGTAGGTAAGCGGACGCTCCGCTTTCCTGCACGATCGGCCCAGAATTCCCAAAGTGGTCTGGGTGGTGATGGGTGACCAACAGGATCCGAAGGTCTCGCGGGTGGCAACCAACTTGCCGCCACTGGTCCTTCAAGGCGCTCCAGCTTTCCTCGGTGTAAATTCCAGAGTCGAATTGGAGCCAACCACTGCCCGTGCGCACCAATGTCACATGCACGTGGCTGGGCTTCATGGGCAGCGGAAGGGTGCAAAAAAACACCCCCGCGGCCAATTCCTGGGGCACAAATTCTGGCATGGAAACCTAGAGTGCGCGATCCATGGTCGTTACTCGTGCACGCGCTCCGACACAACGAAGCTGAGGTCGATGGTCACGTGCCACTGGGAAACGACTCCGTTTTCCACCACGCCCCGAATTTCCTTCACGCGGAACCGGCGCAAGTTTTGGATGGTCACCGCAGCACGCCCGATCGCCACGTTAACGGCCTCCTCGATGCTGGAGGTCGAGGTGCCAGTCAGCTCAATTGTTTTCTCGACCATTGTTGCCAACCTCGCAAATGGCCACGCTAGGGAACAAGTCGGTTGGGGTCAACCACTTCCTCGGTCCTGCGATTAGGGAAACCGCCAACACCCGCGCCGGTGTGACATGCGGGGAACGGGCCCTTCCCTTTTTTGTGCAGTGTCACGTGTCCCTGCTTTGTCCCATGGTGCAGCTCCCGTGGCTCACCGCATTTCCGGTTCCCGCGGAATCAGGCAGAGGATGGGCCCCTTTCGTTCGCGTTTTTCGGCTACCTGGCCCTCGCACCCGTGCCCGCGTCGGGCAGAAAAACCGTGCGCGCGAAACCGAACGAGGCCTGTCACGTTTGGGCGGCGGCTATCAAAACCCTCCGGCACGACGCACGCTCCCCATGCCGAATCCTCGCAGTGCCAGACAGCAGCTTCCGAAGCCCTGATCTCGCTAGGCGAGATGAAACGACCATCCCGTTCTCAGTATGCTTCCGCTACCATCAAGAGCGATTCCGACCGGCTTCGGCAACATCTCTGCTCTTCCCGCCCACCTAGGTCAGAGGCATCGGTAAACGAGTGCAACTGGGAACATGCTCCCACGCCGCGCCGCAAAACTCCACCATCGGTGGGGAGGTCACCAGTTAAATCAACGACTCCACCGACCGCCGGGCAATCTCGAACCACGGCGTGGGAAACAAACCGAGGAGGAACGTTCCGGCTAACGTGGCCACCAAGGCGGCGAACAAATAGGGGCGAGCTGATGTGGCTTCCGCCTCGACCCCACCCTCGGCCATGTACATCTTCACCAACACGCCGACGTAATAGTACACGGACACGAGGCTGTTCACGACCGCAATCACCGTAAGCCACACGTAGCCCGCCTCGAGCGCAGCGCTGAACAAGTAAAATTTCCCCATAAAACCGGCCAGAGGCGGCACCCCGGCAAGGGAGAGCATGAAGACCGTCATCGCAAAGCCCAAGAAAGGGCTACGCAAGCCGACGCCGGCCCAGTCATCCAAGTCCTCGTGAGGCTGCCCTCGACGACCCAAGGCGATGACTACGGCGAAGGCCCCGACGGTCATGAACGTATAAACCGCCAGGTAAAACAACACCGCTGCGTTACCGTTCTCTCCACCTGCAACCATACCGACGAGAAGGTACCCAGCGTGTGCAATACTGGAGTAGGCGAGCAAACGCTTGATGTTGCGTTGGACGAGCGCACTGACATTTCCCACCGTCATTGTCAGAACGGCCAGGATCCAAAGCGCGCCGCGCCAGTCGCCCGCTAGAGGGCCCAAGCTATCCACAAAAACCCGAACAAACGCCGCAAAGGCTGCTGCCTTGATCCCTGCCGCCATAAAGGCCGTTACGGCAGTAGGGGCGCCTTCGTACACGTCTGGAGCCCAACTATGAAACGGCGCGGCCGCCACCTTGAACCCAAACCCCACAAGCAGCAACGCTGCGCCGATCGTCACCAATAAGCGTTGCTCTCCAGTTCCGGTCGCAGCCACTTCACCAATCCGCGGCAGAAGCGTTTCACCGGAGGCGCCGAACAACAACGCGATACCCAGCAGTAAAAATCCCGAGGCAAACGCTCCCAGGATGAAGTACTTCAGTGCGGCCTCGTTGGATCGCACCTGCGTTCGCCAAATACCCGCAAGCGCATACGCGGCAATCGACATCACTTCGAGACCGAGAAAGATCACAATCAAGTCCACCGACGTCGCCATCAACACCATCCCGACCGTCGAGAACAATAGAAGCGTGTAATAGTCGCCGGAACGAATGTCAGTGGTCTCGAGGTAATTCATCGACAGCAACAGCGTGAGCCCCGATCCGACTGCGAACAAAATGGTGAAAAACAACCCGTAACGGTCGAGCACCAACGTGCCAGCCAGAGTGCTACCGCTCTGGTTCCATAAGAGTGCGGCGCACACTGCTGCTACAATCAAACCGATCAAGCCAAGCCAACCGAGAGCGTCGTAATCGGGCCCCTCGGAAAACAAGTCCGCCACCAAAACCAGCAATGCAGTTGCGCCGATCACCATGAGGGGCAGCAACGGCAGCCAAGCGACATCGGGAAACGCCAGAGTCGTCATCGAGGACGCCCTCCCTCCGCCACACAAACCGCTTCTTCTCCACACGATGCCGACGCCTGACGGACTCGAGATTCTACCCTTTCCAAGGTCACCCGCACCGCAGGCTCCATCCGTACCAGCAATGGCTTTGGATAGAGGCCCATGAATAGGAACAACACCACTAGCGGCGCGAACATGGCAATCTCGCGAGGCGAGAGATCTTTCAGGGAGGCGTTTTGGGGATTTGACAAGGGGCCGAACATGACCCGCTGAAACATCCATAAAAGATACACGGCGCCCAGGATGACCCCTATCGTCCCCAAAACGGCAGCCAGCGGAAAACGGCCAAACGCACCGAGCAAAATCAAAAACTCCCCAACGAACCCATTTAACCCTGGCAGCCCAACGGAAGACAGCATGACAACCAGGAAAAAGGCACCGTAAACCGGCAGCCGGGCCCACAACCCGCCAAACTCCGCGATGAGACGCGTGTGCCGCCGCTCGTACAGTGCCCCCACCGCAAGAAAGAGCCCACCGGTGGACAGCCCATGGTTCAGCATCTGATACAAGCTCCCCTGCACTCCCTGTAGGTTGAGAGCTGCCATGCCCAGCATGACAAAGCCTAGGTGGCTCACCGAGGAATAAGCCACGAGCCTCTTCAGATCTGGCTGTACCATGCACACGAGAGCCCCGTAAATGATTCCGATCACCGCCAGAGCCGCGACGACAGGCATGGCGTCAACGGCGATTTCCGGGAACAACGGGATGGCAAAGCGGAGAAATCCGTAAGTTCCCATCTTCAGTAAGATCGCCGCCAGGATCACGGATCCACCTGTTGGCGCCTCAGTGTGGGCATCCGGAAGCCAGGTGTGCAGCGGGAACATCGGCACTTTGATCGCAAAGGCCAGGGCAAAGGCGGCAAAAAGGAGCTTTTGTACCTCCGGCGATAGCCGCAACTGCAGAAGGTGCTCCCAGGCGAAACTGTACTGCCCGATCTGTTGCTGGTGGGCGATCGCCAAGTAAATGATCGCGACCAACATCAGCAGACTTCCGGCCATGGTATACAGCACCAATTTGATGGCCGCATAAATTCGATGCTCGCCGCCCCAAATGCCGATGAGAAAGTACATCGGAATGAGCATGAGCTCCCAAAACACGTAGAACAGGAACAGATCGGTGGCGAGAAGCGCCCCGAGCATGCCCGTCTCCATCACGAGCAGGAGAACCAAGTACTCCTTCACCCGTTTCTCCACGTCCCAGGCCTGCAAGAACACGATAGGCATCAGGAAGGTAGTCAGCACCACCAGGAAAAGACTGATGCCATCCACCCCCAGCAGATAGTGAATCCCGTAGCGCGGGATCCAGGCAGCCCGCTCGGTCCACTGCAATTCCCCTTTAGCCGCATCGAACGCGAACAAGAGCCCCACCGAAAGCGCGAACGGCACCAGCGAGAACACGAAAGCTGCCCGCCGCAACGCGCGCACTTGCTCTCTTGGGATCGCCAACAACATCAACGCCGCCATTAACGGCGTGAATACGATGAGCGTCAGCAATGGCATCATGCCTCTCCCCGCCTTCTCCCCTTTCCCTCAACCTCGGCCAAGGAAGTACCCGAGGAGCAACAGCGTGCCCACCAACAGCGAAAGCGCGTAGTGCTGCACGTTCCCCGTTTGCCAACGGCGCAACCAACGCCCTGTTTCTTGCACCACTCCTCCAGCACCGTTCACGGCTCCGTCGACAACAGCAACATCGAATTGGCGCCACAGCACGTGGGCCAACTGAACGATCGGGCGCACGAACAAGGCAGCGTACAGCTCGTCGACATAGTATTTGTTCCACAAAAGCTGGTATGCCCTCCGCCAACGCGCGGCCAGTTGTTGCGGCGTTTGTGGGGCCTGGATGTAGAAGCGATAGGCAACCGCAATGCCTGCAAGCGCCACGAACACCGACGCACCCATAAGGGCAACTTCGAGCGCGAGGTGCGGGTGACCACCGGCGTGCGCACTGCCCCCCACAGCAGGAGCAAGGAAAGCGCTGAAGCGATCGCCCCAGGCTAAAAACTCGGGTAATCCTACGTAGCCACCAACTACGGACAGCACGGCCAAAACCACAAGGGGAATGGTCATGGTACGCGGTGACTCGTGCAAATGCGCCCTCGTGTGGGCGTCTGCCCGGCACTCCCCTAGAAACACGAGGAAAAAGAGCCGGAACATATAAAACGCGGTAAGCCCAGCACCCACAAGGGCCAAGCCCCAAAGCATTGGCGCCTCGGCGTAAGCCCTAGCTAAGATCATGTCCTTACTGAAGAAACCGGCAAAGCCCGGCACCCCGGCAATCGCCAGCGTCCCCACCAGGAACGTAGCGTAAGTGACTGGCAGATAGCGCCGCAAACCACCCATTTTGCGGATGTCTTGCTCGCCGCCCATGGCGTGAATCACGCTGCCGCTTCCCAGAAACAGCAAAGCTTTGAAAAACGCATGGGTCAACAAATGGAAGATTCCCGCGGAAAACGCCCCCACGCCCACGGCCAAAAACATGTACCCTAACTGACTGATGGTCGAATAGGCGAGAACCTTTTTGATGTCCGTCTGCACAAGGCCAATCGTAGCCGCGAACACCGCAGTCAGCGCCCCGACAGTGGCCACCACGTCCAACGAAATCGGTGCCAACTCATACAACGCGTGCAGCCTGGCAATCATGTACACGCCTGCCGTAACCATTGTGGCCGCGTGAATGAGGGCGCTCACGGGGGTAGGTCCGGCCATGGCATCGGGCAACCAGACGTACAAAGGCAATTGCGCCGATTTTCCCGTCGCACCAACGAACAGCAGTAACGTCACGCCGGTCACGACGGCTGGCGACAACTGTCGGCCACGCTCGGCAATTTCGCTGAAGCTGAAGGTGTGGCTACCAGGCCCGAAGCTCCAAAACAGCCAGAAAATACCAACTAAGAAAGCCGCATCGCCAACTCGGTTCACGATGAACGCCTTTTTGCCCGCACTCGCATTGGCGTCGTTGTCGTACCAGAATCCAATCAGCAGGTAGGAGCAAAGGCCGACACCTTCCCATCCGACGAACAAGAGTAAGAGGTTGTCAGCCATGACGAGGACCAACATGGCCACGGTGAACAGGTTGAGGTACGCGAAGTACCGAGCGTAACCTGGGTCGTCGTGCATGTAGACCACGGAATAAAGGTGGATGAGAAAGCCCACACCCGTGACCACCAGGATCATGACGGCGCTTAACGCGTCGACCTGAAGGGCAAACCGTACATCTAAGCTGCCCACGGGCAGCCAGCTCCACAGGACTTGTTGCAACACCAGCCCCGGCGGTCCTAACCAAACACGGATAAAGGCCACCAGGGAGACGATGAACGCCGCAGCCACAACAGACGGCCCGACCACACTTACCGCGGTTTTCCCAACCCGCCGGCCCAGAAAAATGTGGAACAACACCCCGAGCGCGGGCAGGAGCGGAATCCACCACAGAAACGTAACGTTCTCCACCACCACTGCGGGTTGGACTTCGTGCATCTCGCCTACCACCGGAGCAAGTTGACTTCGTCGGCGTTGACCGTCTCGCGGTTCCGGAATACCGCCAAAATAATCGCCAATCCCACCGCTGCCTCAGCAGCCGCAACCGTCATCACAAAGAACACCATCACTTGCCCATCCATCGCCTGTTGCTGTCGCGCAAAGGCGACGAACACCAAATTGACGGCATTGAGCATCAGTTCGATCGCCATGAAAACAATGATCAGGTTACGCCGCACGAGGACACCCAAAGCGCCAATCGTGAACAACAGGATACCCAGAACGACGTACCAAGAGGCTGGAACCGTGGTCATCGTGGAATTTTCCTCGCCAGAACTACGGCGCCCACGATGGCGCCTAGTAACAACACTGAGGTCACTTCAAACGCCAGTGCGTGCCGCGTGAACAACCGCTCCGCAAGAGACTCCACCGACCCAAAGCTTGGAGTCACGGCAACTTCCACTCCCGGCCCAGGCATGGTCGGCAACCCACGCAGGGCCACGGCCCCCAGGACAAGGGCGAAAACCACCGCGAACGCCCCAGCAATGGTTCGTTGGCCTGGCCGAGCCGTTTCTACCGGCTCGTGCTGTAAATTGAGCAACATGATCACGAACAAGAACAGCACCATGATCGCGCCGGCATACACGATCACCTGCAAGGCCGCGATCATCCGCGCGTCGAGCAAAAAGAACATCACGGCTAAGAGGAATAAGGCCACAACTAGCGAAAGCGCCGAACGGACGGGGCTGCGGGCCAACACCACTCCGAGGCTAAACAGCACCAACGGAACAGAGAGTAAAAAGAACAATAGTGGGCTCAACTCCTCACCCCTGGATCCACAAGAGTACCAGCGCCGTCACCACCAAATTCGCTAACCCCAGCGGCAACATCACTTTCCATCCAAACCACATGAGCTGGTCGTAGCGTAGGCGCGGCATGGTCCAACGAACCAGAACCTGCAAGCAGCAAAAAATGAACACCTTGACCATGTAGGCCGCTACTTGCAGCAACACCACAACGACGTGGGGTAACGGAACGCTCCAACCCCACGGAAACACGAACCCCTCGCTCGCAAGGAACGGTACCTGCCACCCGCCGAAGAAAAAGGTTGTCACCACGGCAGACACCACGGCAATCTCGACGAAGTCCGTCATGAAAAACATCAGGTACTTGATGCCTGAGTACTCCGTGAAATACCCGCTTACGATCTCCGATTCCCCTTCGGGCAGGTCGAACGGTGCTCGCTTCGTCTCCGCAATGCCAGCAATGAGCAACAGCAAAAACGCGAGCGGCTGATAGAGAATCCCCCACGCCGGAATCCAACCACCGATCATGTGTCCTTGCCGCCGCACGATCTCTTGAAAGTCCAACGAACCATAGGTCAGCACTACTGCCACCACCGCCAGGCCCATGGCCAACTCGTAAGAAATCATCTGGGCCGAGCCCCGAATTCCCCCGAGCAAAGACAGGCGGTTATTCGAAGCCCACCCCCCGAGAACAACGCCGTACACTCCCAGCGAGGTCATGGCCAGCAAAAACAACACACCGACGTCGATCTCCACTGCCTGCAGGTTCACCACCATGTCGCCGATGCGCAGCCGATCACCAAAGGGCACAGCCGCGAACGCTACGATGGCTGGAAACAAGGCCACGCAGGGAGCCAACGTGTGCAGCAGACGATCCACACCCCTCGGGATCACATCCTCCTTCGTGAGAAACTTGATCGGATCCGCCAATAAGGTGTTCACGAGACCCGCACCCGCGAAACCGAAAATGGCAGCCCGGTTCGCTCCGATCCGGTCTTGAATCAGCGCGCTACCCTTGCGCTCCACCCACCCGAGGATGCCCGCCAAGTTGAGTACCATGCCGATGACGATCAGCGCTTTGATCACCGAAACTACAACCACGGTGAGCATAATGAACCCTACAAGGTGGTCGACGACCCCCGCCAGCCGCCGTTGCGGTCAACACCATCGCGGCACGGGGTCAATCCCATTCGAGCGCCCCCTTTTGCCAGACGTACAATAATCCCACACCAAGGACCGTAAGAAAAATCAGCATTTCGACGAACCCAAACCACCCTAGGCGGTCGAACAACACGGCCCAGGGATATAAGAACACCACCTCGACATCGAAGATGATGAAAATGATCGCTGTCATGTAAAATTTTACCGGGAAGCGCCCCCAAGCGCTGCCACTCGGTGGGTTCCCGCACTCAAAAGCCTCGCCTTTCGCTGGCGTCTCCGTACGCGGGCCGAGCAGCCACCCGATGCTGACCATAATGGCCACCAGTGTCCCAACGAGCAGGAATGTCACCAATACCGATATGGACTGCTCCATCGCCACACTCACCCTTTTGTCCCACCGCGGATGCTCCTCCACAACCAAGCACCCGGCAGTGCAACGCGCGCGCAAGCACTAGGAGAAGCCCTACTTCCAGTCAAGCCAAGCAGCGGGCGGTGCTGCGAGCAAAAAACTTATCCCGGCACCAAGGTGGCGCTTATCTTCCTACGACTCCCCACACCAACATCCGGCGAAGTGCGCGCTGCTTACGCACCAACAACGCAGAACCCGTGACCACGTACGCAAACGCGAACCCGCAACGCGCCAGAGGATTGGGTGCGGCGAGTTGAGCCAAAAATGGCAAACAGAGCAACGCCGCTTCCATCCAATAACAGTCGCAAGTCGCACAGCACGGCGATCTCATACAGCGACTGGGCAGCAGTGAGGAAAATTTCTTCCACCTGCCGCGAGTCGAGCCGCAGGGCTGCCACGTGCCCGGACGCGACACTGTACACCAGCGGCAACGTACCGACGAACAAGGTCCACTAGTTCAGCTTCGACGAAACCGTCGCCTCCAACCCTGCTCACCCCCTGCCTCGCCAAGCAAAAATGTGGGCCACCAGAATTGCGGGTGCTTCCAAAGCTAGGCGGGCGACCCACTGCACCAGCAAGAACTCGTCGATTCCGTGCCCCTGCCCCAAAGGCACCAGCGCCTCGGCAAAGGGCTTCGCACTGGCCAGGATCACTGCTCCAGACAAAAATCAAACAACAACAATCCGCCTCCCGATTGCTGGAAAAGCGGCAATCACGGCTGCCAGACCAACAATCCCGGGTTCCTCCCCTTCGTGTCGCGCTGCCCGGATGAAATACACGAGAAACAAGGCAACCAGAACGAGCGCGTCTAGCCAATCAAGATGCTCGCGCCACGGACTCGCAAACGAGTAAGCCGTCGCCGCTGCCAGAAACGGAAGCTCCACGACCCGCGTCTCGGGAAGCACCAGCGAACGCTTCCGCCACCGCCACCACTGCAGCAACACAAACAAGGGCCAGACAACACCAAGGAGCGAGCGGTTTGCGCCGGTCATGTTCGCAGCCGCATAGGCCGTGTATTCCGGATGCGAGGCGGACTTTCATGCGAAATACAAGTTCACTGCGTCTTCCGGCAAAACGGCAATCAGGGCGAGGAAGGCAATAGTCAGTCCTTGGGACACGTCCATTTTTTGCAACCGCCGCCGCCCATGTGAACAAGAAGGCTGCCCCGAGAACCGCGACGCCGAGCACAACGGCAGCGACGAGGGCTGGCACCTGCGCTCCGGTCAGCCGAACAGCAAAGGCATCCCAACGAGCCGTGCTGCAGCGACCCACAACTAAGCCTCATCTGTTTCTCGAATTCTGCCGCGCCTCGCGAGGCCGCGCGCGGCACGGTAGAGACCGGGAGAGTCAGCACCCGGAGCCCACTAGCCAGCACGGCCGAGAGCGGTGTGGCGCCTCGATTACTGCGAAGCCCTAACTCGCATTCGCAAGAGAGCCGTGCCCCCGCGTGCAGTGTGCGGCGTGGATCGCGCCTCCTGACTCGCGAGGGCCAGGCGAAGCTTCTCGATGTTGCCCTTCGTTCGAACCTGCTGGTCAACTTGAACCGGCTTGGAAACGGCAGCCCCGTGCAACACCTTATTCCCGCATGGCTTACCCCGTCCAATTCCTCGGCCCCCACCCCGAGCAACCACCAAACTTTCGGTCGAGCGACACGCAAGGGTGACACTCGTACCGCTTGCGTTTAGCCAGAAAGCTGCAAACATCTTTAGCCGTACGGGCTTGACGCCCTGTCAAGTGAATGTATCCAAGAGGGCGAGCGTCCGATGGCGCCGCGGAGGAGTCGGTTATGGCGAATTCGATGAAAACAGCACTTTTGCTCGGTTTACTCACGGGCCTGATCCTGTGGCTCGGTCAGTTCTTCGGCGGGTCACAAGGCATGATCGTCGCCTTCCTGTTTGCCGTGTTGATGAACTTTGGCAGTTACTGGTTCTCCGACAAGATCGTGTTGGCTATGTATCGCGCACGGGAGGTGTCGGAAAGCGAGGCACCGGAACTGTACGCCATGGTGCACAACCTCGCGATGAAGGCGGGGATTCCGATGCCGCGCGTGTACATCATCCCCTCGGCTGCTGCCAATGCGTTTGCCACGGGGCGTAACCCGCAGCATGCAGCCGTCGCCGTAACGGAGGGGATCCTGCGCATCATGACAATGGAGGAGCTCGAAGGTGTTCTTGCCCACGAGCTTAGCCACGTGAAAAATCGCGATATCTTGATCAGCTCCATTGCCGCAACGTTGGCTGGCGCTCTGGTGTTGATGGCAGACATGCTGCGCTGGGGCGCCATACTGGGCAGTGCATCCCGAGAACGCGAGGACCACGCCGGAGGTATTGTTGGACTGATCGCCATGTCCATCCTGGCACCGTTCGCCGCTATGCTCATCCAACTCGCCATTTCCCGCGCCCGCGAATTTGAAGCTGACGCCAGTGCAGCACGGATTCTGGGCACGGGTGAGCCTCTTGCACGCGCGTTGGAAAAGCTCGAATTTGCCGCGCAACGTTATCCTTTGGACGCTTCGGCCCAAACCGCACACATGTTTATCGTGAATCCGTTGAGGGGAGACTTCCTCGCCCGCCTGTTTAGTACGCACCCGCCGGTCGAAGAGCGCATCCGACGCTTGCGGTCGATGCAGTGGGCTAGGTAACACTCAGGTCCCCCAGACTGGCTGATAAGCGCAACATGGAAAACAAGGATCAACCAACGGAGAGGTCATTCAAGGTCGAAGACCGGCGCCGATTCACCCCGACGGGAGATCCTCGACCTGAGGCCGATGCCTTCCCCAGCACACGATCGGAAGCATCCGAGCAGGCCACAAGGGGCCAAGACTTCCGGGTAGAGGCACCGCCGCCTCCGCCAACGATCAACTTTGCGACTTTTATCTTGAGCTTGAGCACTCAAGCGTTGGCGCACCTCGGCGAAATCCCAGACCCGGTTACGCGGGAAGTCAAAACCGACCTCACGGCGGCAAGCCAAATGATCGATATCCTGGCTATGCTGGAGCAAAAAACACGTGGCAACCTCGATGCAGATGAGGTTCAGCTTTTGAAAGGCATCTTGTACGATTTGCGGCTGCGATACGTGGAGAAAACGAAATCCTAGGTCCGTTACGCTGGCCGTGAAACGCATTCGGCCATCTAGCGCCGGAGCGGAAAGGTCCAAATCGGGAAGGAGGCTTGCAAGTGATGGTTTGCTGCAGCCGCCCTACGGCGGCCCTGGCTATTCTTGGATTGATCTTTTGCGGCTCGGTGGCCCGAGAGGCACACGGAATTAGCTTTTGGGGCGAGTCCACCGCCACAACACCGACCCCGCGGGCAGAGGCAGCACCGCGGGCTGCCGCACCGGAAGGAGAAGCCACACCTTGCTTACCCGACTTTGCTCACCTGGCGGAAAAACTGAGTCCTGCGGTGGTCAACATTTCAACGTCGTCAACCGCGCCGCTGGAAGGCCCTGGTCAGATCTTTCCCGGTCCGTTTGGCCGCGGCCCGGAAGAGTTTTTCGAGCCCTTCGAACGCTTTTTCGGGCGGCCGCGGCAATACCGGCAAAGAAGTCTCGGCTCGGGTTTCATCATCAACCACGACGGCTACATCCTCACGAACAATCACGTTGTCGAGAATGCTGATCAGATCACCGTGCGCCTCGAGAACGAACAGGAGCACAAGGCGAGAATCATCGGTCGCGATCCGAAAACGGACATTGCCGTGATCAAGATCGACAACGTGCCGAACCTGGCGGTGGTGACCATGGGCGACTCCGACAAGTTACGTGTCGGAGAATGGGTGCTGGCTATTGGCAACCCGTTCGGACTCGACCACACCGTGACGGCCGGCATTGTGTCCGCCAAAGGCCGCTACCTCGGCCAAGGCAGTTACGACCAATTCATTCAAACCGACGCTGCAATCAATCCGGGAAACTCCGGTGGACCTTTGATCAACACTCGAGGCGAGGTGGTCGGGATCAATACAGCCATCTTCACGCGCGGGGCCGGCAATATCGGGATCGGTTTTGCCATCCCGATCAACCTTGCCAAAGAGCTACTGCCGGAGCTGGAAGCAAAGGGTAAAGTCACTCGTGGTTGGCTCGGCGTCCTCATTCAAAAGGTTACGCCAGACATTGCCGATTCCCTTGGCTTGGCCAAACCGGAAGGAGCATTAGTTGCCGATGTTGTCGATGATAGCCCAGCGGCAGAGGCCGGTATCAAAGTAGGGGACATCATCGTCGAGTTCGATGGCCACACCATCAAGGAGTCGAACGAACTTCCCTTGCTAGTTGCCCGCACACCTGTGGGTAAAGTCGTTAAAGTCAAGCTGCTGCGGAACAACAATCCTGTAACTGTGGAAGTGAAAATTGGAGAACTAAAAGACGAGGAAACTTCCACAGGACCTGCCGGTGGCAGGGAACAAGAACTCGGCATCACGGTCCAGCCGCTAACGCCGGACGTCGCCGAATCGCTGGGCCTAAGCCGCGATCTCAAGGGCATGTTGGTTGCCCGAGTCGAGCCTGGCAGCGCAGCAGAAGAGGCGGGCTTACGCCGGGGCGACGTGATCCTCGAAGTCAACCGCGAGCCGGTCAAAGATCTTGCTTCGTACCGAAAAGCCCTTAAAGCAGCAGCCAGCAAGAAAACGGTGCTTTTGCTCGTACGGCGCGGCGAAAATACGATCTTCATCGCGGTCAAGCGGGAAAGTTAGCGTTCGAAGTGCCCCCACTTCGCGCGTACGGCAGCGAGAGGTCGGGGGTAAAAACCATGTCGTGGCGGCGTTGGGTCCTATATTGTCTCGTTTTCGCTTTCGTTTTGGGCCTCGTCGCTGGGCTCGTGCTAGTGGCGACGTCTCTCGCCAGCGTTCGAGATATTTCCGAGCGGTTCCGGAACCACACGTGGCGTATCGCTTCTAAGGTATATGCCGACTCGTACCTCGTGTATCCCGGAATCGACGTGGTGAGCTCTGGACTTCGCAACCGGCTTTTAGAGCTCGGCTACGCGGAGGAGAGAGGGGAGCCAGACCGCCCGGGTACCTTCTCCACGCGCGAGGGCCAGGTCTGGGTCGTTTACCTGCGGTCTTTCTCCCCTTTTCGGGAGACCCCGCAGCGCATTCGTTTCGAGCTGCTCGGTACGCAGCTTACCCGAATGACGGATATCGACTCGGGAGAGGAACTCCCCGCCATTGAATTGGAGCCGCCGCTCCTCTCAGGCTTGTACGCCGGGGAGTGGGAGGAGCGCCGCATCGTCAGCCTCGAGGAAGTTCCGCCCCTGTTGATCCACGCAATCCTGGATACCGAGGACCAGCGCTTTTTCCGGCACCACGGCGTAGATCTCTACGGAATTCTCCGAGCCTTGTGGGCCAATTTGCGTGCTCGGCGCGTGGTGGAAGGCGGCAGCACACTGACCCAACAACTCATGAAGAATTACTTTCTGGACGACGAGCGGACCCTCCGGCGGAAAATGCAAGAAGCGCTCATGGCCTTCTTGGTGGAGCGCGAATTCTCGAAGGAAGAAATTCTCGAACACTACATCAACGAAATCTACCTCGGGCAACGCGGCGCGCAGGCGATCCATGGCGTTTGGGAAGCCAGTCAATTTTACTTTGGCAAAACGCCCCAGGAACTTACCGTTGCCGAAATCGCACTCCTTGCCGGTTTGATTCGTGGGCCCAATCTCTACTCTCCCCACCGCGATCGCGATCGCGCTATTCGGCGCCGCAACCATGTCCTCAACCGGATGTTGCGTGCCGGGCACATCGATCGAGCGACGTACGAGAAGGCAGTGGCCGAACCACTGCGCCTTGCGCCGTACGTTTTACGTACACGAGACGCCCCGTACTTCTCCGATTTTGTCCGGCAACAACTCACCAAGCTTTACCCGCCCGAGATTTTGTTCCGCGAGGGATTGCGCGTGTTCACCACGTTGGACCTTCACCTTCAGCGCCTCGCAGAAGAAGCAGTATCCCGAGGTCTGGAGCGGCTGGAGCGCACTTACCCGCGACTTCAAAAGGCCGCGCAGGAAGGCGAAGCGGTCCAAGCCTGCCTCTTGGCCATTCAGCCGCAGACCGGTTTCCTTCGCGCAATGGTCGGAGGCCGAGATTACCGTACCTCCCAGTTCAACCGCTGCACTCAGGCGGAGCGGCAGCCTGGGTCCGTGTTCAAGCCCATCGTCTATGCAGCCGCGCTGCGAGCAACCCGCAACAAGGCAACCCCCTTGCTTCCCACAACTCCGCTCGAAGACGCGCCGTTTTCCTGGACCTACGACAACCAGAATTGGACCCCTTCTAATTACGACGACCGTTATCTCGGCCAGGTCACGATGCGGACAGCCTTAGAGCAGTCGCTCAATGCGGCCACCGCCCGCTTGGCTTTCCAAATCGGACTGCCAGAGATTCTAGCCACGGCACGCGATTTGGGCCTAACGAGCCCCCTGCCGCCTTATCCTTCCGTTGTGCTTGGATCCGCAGAAACAAGCCCTCTCGAAATCGCCGAAGCGTACGCCGTCTTCGCCAATGGAGGAGTGCGCACCCGCCCATTGGCATTGCGTCGAGTCACCGACCGCAGCGGCGTGTCCCTCGAGAGACAACCGATCGAGGTCGAAGCTGTATTACCGCCAGAAACTGCCTTCATGGTGACTCACATGCTTACTGGCGTCCTCGATCGCGGCACCGGAGCCCGTGCCCGGAAACTGGGCTTTACCCGCATGGCCGCGGGAAAAACTGGGACGACGAATGACTACCAAGATGCCTGGTTCGTCGGTTACACTCCTGAGCTGCTGACCGTCGTTTGGGTTGGCTTCGACAGCCGACGCCCCCTCGGGCTTTCCGGCGCGCAAGGGGCACTTCCCGTCTGGGTAGAGTTCATGAGGCGCGCCACCAGCGGCCTCCCACCGAGTGAGTTCGTTCCTCCACCCACCGTTCGCCTTGTCCGCATCGACCCCGCATCTGGAGAGCTAGCTACGGCAAATTGCCCCGAAACCCTCCTCGAAGCATTTTACACGGAACACGCTCCCACGCAGCCTTGCGCTTTGCACGGGGCCCCCGACGCGAGTGTGCCGTGAGCACCCGGCGGAAGCTGCCAGGTTCGCATCAAGCCGGAGCCGAACCTGGAGACGCAGAACGTGCGTGCTCCGCCGCAGAGCGGCCACGCACCTCCGCCACGGTCGTGACAATATCTTCCACGATCTGCGTCAGCGTTGCTTGCCCTGGGGTATAAATCCGGGCTACGCCCGCACGCCGCAAGGCATCGTGATCTTGCTCGGGAATGATTCCCCCCACAAACACCGGCACATCGCTCAACCCTTTTTGGCGGAGCAACTCGACCACACGGGGTACGAGCGTAAGATGAGATCCCGAGTGAATCGAGAGGCCGACAGCGTCCACGTCTTCTTGAAGAGCTGACTCAGCAATTTGCTCCGGCGTCAGTCGAATACCATCGTAAATGACTTCGATTCCGGCTTCTTTCGCGCGAACCGCAATTTGCTCGGCACCGTTCGAGTGCCCGTCGAGTCCGGGCTTGGCAATCAGCAAACGCAGTGGGTGGCCAAGACTTTGGGCCACGCGTTGCGTGTGCGCCCGGAGCGCGGCCAGACGTTCTCCATCCGTCGCGAACGTTACCCCTTGCAAACCCGTCGGGGCACGGTACTCGCCAAACACTCTGCGCAACGTTGCCGCCCACTCTCCGGTGGTCACACCCGCATGAGCCGCGCGAATCGACGCCGGCATGATGTTCGTGCCATTTCGTGCCGCTTCTTCCAAAGCGCGCAAAGCCGCCTCGACTTCCGAGGCGTTTCGTCGCGACCGGAACGCGCGCAAGCGCTCGACTTGCCGCCTCTCGGCTTCTGGATCCACCACCAAAATGGCCTTTGCTCCGCCTCCCTCCAACAGCGGCGACGGTTCGTGTTCTGTAAACTTGTTCACTCCGACAACGACAATCTCGCCCGACTCGATCTTGCGCTGCCGCTCGGCATGACTTGCCACCAGTGCTCGCTTCATGGTTTCAATGGCCGCGTTTGGATCACCAATCGCCAAAATGCGTTCGAGCTCGGCACGAGCTGCTTCCATCAGCTCGGTGACTTTCCGTTCGATGACCACAGAGCCGGCGAAGATATCTTCGTCGTACTCGAGCAAGTCCGTCTCGTAGGCCAGCACTTGCTGCATTCGGAGCGACCACTGTTGGTCCCACGGCCTTGGCAACCCCAGCGCCTCGTTCCACGCCGGCAACTGAATCGAGCGGGCCCGAGCTTCTTTTGAGAGGGTGACCGCTAGCATCTCTAAGACGATCCGCTGTACGTTGTTTTCCGGCTGTTGAGCCGTGAGGCCGAGCGAGTTTACCTGTACCCCGTAGCGAAAGCGGCGCTTGGTCGGATCTTCCACACCGTAGCGCTGCCTTGTCAGCTCGTCCCACAGACGGGTGAACGCCTTGAGCTTGCACATCTCCTCGATGAAGCGGATACCAGCGTTGACGAAAAACGACATGGCGCCAATCACGTCCGGCATGGAAACACCTGGCCGCTGGCGCACTCGGTCAAGCACGGTACACGCGTTCGCCAGGGTAAACGCAATTTCCTGTACCGGTGTCGCACCGGCCTCCTGGAGGTGGTAGCTGCATACATTCATCGGGTTCCATTTCGGAATGTGTTGCACCGTGTACTCGATCACGTCCACGGTCAGACGCAGCGACGGCTCGGGCGGAAAAGCGTACGTTCCACGCGCCAAGAACTCTTTCAGGATGTCGTTCTGGGTGGTACCCCGCAACACGCGCGGGTCAGCGCCTTGACGCTCCGCGACCGCCACGTACAGCGCCAGCAACCAAGCAGCCGTGGCGTTGATCGTCATAGACGTGTTCATCTTCGCCACGGGAATTTGGTCGAAGAGGAGCTCCATATCCTCGATATGACAAATCGGCACACCAACTTTACCGACCTCGCCTGCCGCCATCGGGTGGTCGGAATCGTATCCTGTCTGCGTCGGCAGGTCGAAGGCAATGCTCAGACCCGTTTGCCCCTTTGCCAAGTTACGCCGAAACAGCTCATTGGCAGCACGCGGGTCCGTGTGGCCGGCATAGGTCCGCATTAACCAGGGTTCTTCTCGTCGAGCCATAGTGCGTAGCTTATCAAGCGGGTTGTTCATGCGGCAAGCAGGAAGCAATTCTCGAATCGAGGCTGACGCCGCGGTCACGCCCCCACATGCCATAGACGAGGTGCATGCACGAGCGAGAAAAGACCCACGGGTGTGCAGTCATTGCCGCTGGTCAAGCATAGGGCCACGACGCCGCGGGCCAACTTGGCTGCTGCCCTGACAACCGCGGGCGCACCCCTCACCCGCTCATCCGGCTCACCCCCTGCCACGGGGAGAGGGTGAGATTCCGCGCCATGCCCACCAAAACGCCAATCGCTGACTGCAGTCGAGGATTGTTTCCGACCAGGCAACTGTTCGTATCCTGGCAATGTCGGTCATCCTCATTCGCCACAGCATCGGCACGTTCACCGAGTAGTGATTCTCCCTCGAGATCGCAGCAACGCGCCCAAACCAAGCAACGCCAACGTGGCAACCGCGAGTCCCATCCACCGATCCTGACCCACTGGCACCGGTGCCACGCACCGGGTACTTGTGGCGCAACTTCGGTCGGCACAGTCGACCAAGCCGTTTCCGTCGTTGTCGAAGCCGTCGCTACACGCGAAGTCGCCCGCTTCGTTCTCGAACTGGGAAAATGTTGGCGTCACTGTCGGTGTGTTCGTCGGCGTAACCGTGTTCGTTGGCGTAGCCGTGTTCGTTGGTGTGGCCGTGCTCGTTGGTGTGGCCGTGTCCGTGGGGCTGGCCATGTTCGTGGGGCTGGGCGTCGGGGTCTCTGTGGGCATGAAGGTGGCAGTCGGAGTTGGTGAAGCCTCTTGCGCCGTTTCGAACGCAAAGACGTATGCTGAACCCTGGTCCTCTGGATTAATATCGTCCCGGTCCGCTCCACCAACGATCGTACCACCGTCAATGCCCACCGCTCGACCCAAGCCGTCGCCTGCAGCCCCGTCTGCGGCAGAAAGTTTCACCGTCTCGCTCAGCGACCCCGCCCAACCACCGCCCGGCTTGCCGAACACGTACAGCGCTCCCTGAGCCGCATTGGTGCCAACGTCGGCACCCGAAGCCCCTACGACCACTGTGTCTGAAGAGATCCCGACCGAACTACCAAAGCTAAATACGGTTGCGCTGTCAGACGCGGTGAGAGTGGCATTCTCGAAGAACGAGCCCGAGGGGGTCCAACCCCCACTGGGTTCAACGTATGCGTACGTCTTCCCTCGACCCCCTGTTGACAAAAGCTCGTTACTCGCACCCACAACCACGGTCCCACCAGATATCGCTACGGCAACACCAAAGAAGTCACCGGTATGGCACGTCGCCTGCAGTAGCTTTGCTGTTTGATTCAACGTTCCCGCCCAACCCGTGATTGGCTTCACAAATACGTACGCCTTCCCCGCGTCGAAACAAGAGTCGCGGTCCGCGAACGGGGCGCCAGCCACCACCTGGTCGCCGGAAATCGCAACCGCACTCCCCAACTCATCGTCTTCTGCGCCGTCGGATGCCACAAGTTTGGCGGTATGCGCTAACGCGCCCGCCCAGCCGGCAGCGGGCTTCACAAAAACATAAGCGGCTCCCTTATCGTTGGAAAAACTCAACGGGGCGCCCACCACGACCACATCGCCCGAGATTCCGACAGAGTTTCCAAACCAATCCCCTGCTTGGCCGTCACCAGCAATCAGTTTTGCGTTTTGCGAAATCGTTCCCGCCCACCCCGCGGCGGGTTTTACGAACACGTACGCGGCACCTCGGTTGGAGTTCCCGCTTGTATCGTGCGTTGGTGCGCCAACCACAATCACATTCCCATCAATCGCCACGGAGTCACCAAATTGGTCCCCCACGTCACCATCCGACGGGTTTAGCGTTGCGCTCTCGGTCATATCGGCCCAGCCACTACTTGGCTTGACGAACACATAGGCTCGGCCGGCGCTCCCCGAGAAAGGTTTGGGTGCACCTACCACAATCACGTCACCAGAGACGGCAGCGGCCGTACCAAAAAAATCCGACTCGCCGCCATCCGACGCTGTTAACTTGGCTTTTTGCACCCAGGGATCGATCGTAATTGGGTACACTGCCTCGCGGTGATCAACCTCGATCGTGAGCTTGCCCTCGGCGACTTCAAAGTGTGCAGGCAAGCCCAAACCCCGAGCATCCCAGGCCGTGAGCCCACGATATGCCAGCACTGGTCCAGCTCCTGCCTGCCGCCACAGCAGGGAGCGACGGTCTGCTTGAACGACAGGCTGGAGCGTGCCCGCGTATTGCAACTCGACCCGCAGTACCTCACCGGCACGATCTGCACCTTCCGGCCCCGTGATGGTGAAGCCCTGCTGTAGTCCAATAGGGCTGTTGACCCACCACTCAGTCACTGTGCCGCAACGAAATTCAAGGTAATTCCCATCCACCTTGGGTTTTACGTGCACTTGGTGCGGTTCTTCCGGGGATAAGCCCCGGTGTCTGCAGCCTGGGCGCCGCAGTACTAGTGCGTCGCCGCCGTAAATCACTTGCACCGCGTCGCCGTCGAACACCGCCTGCAACCCATGGCGCTCGTTCTGGGCGATCACGCGGTCGCCCGAGACGTCCGTCTTCACGTGGTACGGTCGCAGGCTCCGCCCCAAGGCCCGTGCAATTGCAGGCCATGCTTGTGGGGGGAGGTTCCTGGTCGGCCTCGGTGAAGCCTCTATTCCCGCAGCAGTTACCGTGGACGTGCTCGGAACAACACTCCCTGCGCAGACAACCGCCGCGGCTCGTACGATGAACGCAACCAGCTGAGCTAGACGCATGGCTTGACCTCCTCTCGACTCGAAGCGGCGAAGCCGATGCGTCTAAACCGAGCCCACAGAGACTCACCGCCTCGCGTCCGCAATGCCGAACGCGAAAATGTTCTCTGCTTTGCTTTCCAAAAGAACTGGGTCTTCACTACTGCCCTCGCTCGCGAGGAGTCAAGTGGCAAGTGACGAGCTGCAGCAACCCGTGACGCAACGATTCAGGAAGCCCACTTTCCGGCAATCGCTCTCCCCCCGGGGTCGAAATGTCTGTGGGGCGTCCGGGAGCGCAAGCCAGCCGAATTGGTTTTGGGTCCGGGGGGCGACGTGCGAACCCTGAGAGGCTGAGTTCTACGTCGCGGGCGTGACCTCGTTCGCAGCAGTCGCTCTTCCATCGGAGCCCGCAAAGAACGGAGGAGGCCACGCCGACGCAAACTCTACGGTGGAAAAGTCTCGAGGCCAGTGGGCGAGGTGCAAGCGACTTGCGTGCGATGGTTGTCCCGGTAACATTCCAGACCTTGTCACGAAACGACAAACATGCCACTAACCTAGGACTTTTTGAACTCCGTCTTCGGGGGATATTGCTCATGATTCCGATTCAGAAAGTTGTGGTTCTCGGCGCTAACGGCACGATGGGTGCAGGAAGTGGTGAAGTGTTCGCTGCTGGTGGGTGCGACGTGGTTTTTCTGGCGCGCACCATCGAAAAGGCGCACGAAGGTCTTGTGGCCGCCCAAAACATGGCAAAGTCCGTCCGCATCGCCGACCGGATTTCTCTGGGCACTTACGACCAGGATCTTGAAGAAGCAGTGGCCAAAGCCGATTTGATCTTCGAGGCGTTGGCCGAGGATATCGAGCTCAAAAAGTCTTTTTTCGCCAAGGTGGACAAACACCGCCGCCCCGAGTCGATCGTCGCCACGGTGTCTTCTGGCTTATCGATCGCCGAGATGGCCTTGGGCCGCAGCGAAAGTTTCCGCCGGAATTTCCTCGGCATTCATTTGTTCAACCCGCCCAACGTGATCGTCGGCACCGAGGTCATCCCGCACGAGGGAACCGACCCGCAGTTGGTGCGTGAAATGGTGCAGTTGTTGGAGCGTCGCTTCGGGCGTGTTGCCATCGTAGCTGCCGACAAACCGGCCTTCGCCGGGAATCGTGTCGGGTTTAAGGTTCTCAACGAGGTCGCCATCCTCGCCGAGGAGCATGGCGTGGCGTTTATGGACTACCTCATCGGGCCGTATACCGGGCGCGCCATGTCGCCGCTGGCTACGATCGACTTAGTCGGCTGGGACGTGCACAAGGCGATCGTCGACAACGTGTACGCGCACACAAAAGACGAAGCCCATGAAGCCTTCCGCTTGCCAGCGTACATGGAGGAGCTGATTGGGCGCGGCCACTTGGGCAACAAAACGCCGCAGTTCGGAGGATTCTACCGGCGAGTGAAAGAAGGCAATCAAACGGTGCAGCTCGTGCTCGACCCGAAAACCGGTGCTTACAAGGACTTGCGCGAAGCGGCCGTGCGCAAACTCCCGTGGCTCGAGAAAATTCGCGACTTGCACCATGTTGGCCGCTACCGCGAGGCCCTACAGCAGTTCCTTTCTGCGGAAGGGCCCGAGGCCGACTTAGCCCGCAAAGTCGTGTTCGGGTACATCAGTTACGCGCTGAATCGGGTCGGAGAAAAAGAGGTCGTGCGCGAAGTGCGAGACATCGATCGCATCATGGGCTTCGGTTTCAACTGGGCGCCGCCTTCGGTGCTCATTGACATTTTCGGACCCGAGGAAACCATCCGGCAACTGGAGCGCTACAAGTTGCCTGTCCCTGCCATCCTGCGCACCGTCTCACCGGGTCAGAAGTTGTTCCGCGAACCCCACGTGAACATCGGGCGGTTCTTTGCGGCGTAGCGCTGCCTGGTTGCAGAAGCGCCGGTGCTGATGATACGTTGCGTGAGAACCCGACAAACTTCGTAGGAGGGAATGATGGCAGCTCCCGTTTACATCTTGGGAGGATATCAAACTGATTTTGCAAGGAACTGGAAAAAGGAAAACAAGCACATCGTGGCGATGATCCGGGAGGCTGTAGAGGGTGGACTGGAGGCGACAGGCATCGACCCGAGGGAAATCCAAGTCGGACATGTAGGTAACTTCGCCGCCGAACTTTACGCCATGCAGGGGCACCTGGGAGCATTCCTGGTCGATGTGGACCCTGCATTTTCCGGACTACCCACGGCGCGACATGAGGCGGCGTGTGCGTCGGGGAGCATTGCCATCCTAGCCGCCTCGGCAGAAATCGAGGCGGGCCGGTATGACCTCGCCCTCGTGGTCGGGGTGGAACAAATGAAAACCGTGGACCCGGCAAAGGGGGGAGAATTTCTGGGGACTGCAGCCTGGTACGAACGGGAAGCCAAAGGAATCGAGTTTCCGTTCCCCAAGCTGTTTGGCCGCTTAGGTGACGAGTACGACCGCCGTTATGGTCTCAAGGACGAGCACCTGGCCCATATCTCTGCCATCAACTATTCGAATGCCAAACGAAACCCACTGGCACAGACGCGCAACTGGTACATGACGGAAGACCAGGCCCGTTCTGTGGATAAGTTCAACACGGTCATTGGTGGGCGAATCAAAATCTCCGATTGCTCTCAGGTGACGGACGGGGCGGTTTCCTTGTTCCTCGCCTCGGAAAAAGCGGCGGCCGCCTATGCCAAAAAGCGGGGCATTGCACTGGAGAGTATTCCTCGCCTGCTCGGCTGGGGACATCGCACCGCGCCCATTGAATTCGACACCAAGATTGCCGAAAGCCGCAACAACCCCTACGTGCTACCGCATACGCGCCAAGCGATTCTGGACGCTTTCCGCCGAGCCGGAATCCCCGATGTTTGGGCGGTGCAGGCAATCGAAACCCACGACTGTTTTACCACGTCGGAGTATATGGCCATCGATCACTTCGGGATCACCAAACCAGGCGAGTCGTGGAAAGCGATCGAGGACGGCACGATCGAGATGGGAGGGAAGCTCCCAATTAACCCAAGCGGCGGCCTGATTGGCTGTGGTCACCCTGTTGGCGCCACGGGCGTGCGACAAGTACTGGATGCCTACAAGCAGGTAACTGGCCAGTGTGGCGACTATCAGGTGGAAAATGCAAAGCGCGTGGCCACGCTGAATATCGGTGGTAGTGGGACGACGAGCGTATCTTTCGTGGTTGGCTTTGCCTGATCCGGCTTAGCGCTGCCGCCTGGGCCCGAATAGTGAGCCTCGGGCTTGGGGGCACGTAACGGCGCATGCGTTCTTCAGGTCGACTCAAAGTTTTTCTTTCACTGGCGCCCGTATCGAACTCGTTATGAACGACGACTTTGGTTCCCAATCCGTTTCGCTGCACGGCAAGTTACACGGCAAGGTAGAAGTCCGTAGCAAAGTGCCCCTGCAAAACCGGCTCGACTTGAGCCTGGCGTATACGCCCGGGGTGGCTCAAGTTTGTCTGGAAATCGCGCGGAACCCGGCCAGGGTTCACGAACTAACGGTCAAGCACAACACTGTGGCCGTGGTTTCCGACGGCTCTGCAATCCTCGGTCTTGGCAATCTCGGTGCAGCGGCAGCGATTCCCGTGATGGAGGGCAAGGCGGTACTGTTCAAAGAGTTCGCCAACGTGGATGCCTTCCCGATCTGTCTGGACACGCAAGACACCGATGAAATCGTCCGCACCGTGCGTGCGCTGGCTCCAGTGTTTGGAGGCATCAACCTGGAGGATATCGCCGCGCCGCGCTGTTTCGAGGTAGAGGCGCGACTGCAAGACCTGGGCATCCCGGTGTTTCACGACGACCAGCACGGCACCGCCATTGTCGTGCTTGCTGCATTGATCAATGCCCTCAAGGTCACACGCAAAGACCTTTCCCAGTGCACCATCGTCTTCAGCGGCAGTGGTGCCTCAGCTATTGCGTGCGCCAAGCTCATCCGCAGTTTTGGCACCTTGGGCGTGCTCCCACCGCCAGGAGATGTCCTTCTTTGTGACTCCAGGGGTATCGTTCACAAAGACCGGACCGATCTCAACCCGTACAAGCAGGAGTTGCTCGAGTGGACCAACCGGCACAACCGCTCCGGAGGCCTCGCCGACGCTCTGAAAGGAGCGGATGTATTTATCGGGCTTTCTCAGGCCGGTCTCGTCACACCAGAGATGATCGAATCAATGAACCGTGAGCCGATCGTGTTCGCGATGGCAAACCCGGTTCCGGAAATTATGCCGGACCTGGCTCGGGCTGCCGGGGCCGTCGTTGTCGGTACTGGTCGCAGTGACTTTCCGAATCAAATCAACAACGTTCTGGCCTTTCCCGGCGTGTTTCGTGGCGCGCTCGACGCGAAAGCCACAGTGATCAATGAGGAAATGAAAGTGGCCGCCGCGCAAGCCCTCGCAGCTATTGTGCTGGAACCGACACCAGAGCGCATCTTGCCCGACCCACTGGATAAATCCGTGGCTTATCGCGTAGGGGAAGCCGTGGCCGAAGCGGCTCGGCGCTCCGGCGTGTGTCGGCCCTGACGTTCTGTTCTTCCGGAATCGTCTGCGAACCCGGCCGGAAATTTTCCGGGCCGCAAGCAACCAACTTCGGGTACTCGAAATGGCTGGTTCGCCACTGATGCTTGCAGTGGTCCCTCACGGCCAGTACGCTCTTTGGCCGATGTCCTCAAAGACTTGCATCGCGAGCCTGAGCAGCATGCTCGTGCTTGCCAGTGCTGCCCTTGCACAGCTTGGCAGCGTCGGACCCGTGCGGGACACCGGCGGGCCGCTGAGAGAATCGAGCCAAGCGGTGCGCGATGCAACGGGCGCTGTGCGAGAATCGAGCCTGCCCAACGATGGAGACTTCCGTCGACCGCTCAGCGGGCTCCCCGTCAGCGCTGGTAGCAGGAGCGTTTACGGCAGCGGGTCGGTACGCGATGCGACTGCAGGATCCGTCGCCGACATTGGCCGCAGCAGCTCGCTGCCGGTGTTCCTGTTCGAATACCCCCTGAATCCGAATAGCGGAGAAGGTTTGGAGTCGCTCGAAACCAGTCTTCGGACCCTTACCCCCAGCGAAGAGGACCAAACTACGCCAGAAGAAACTGCAAGCAAAGACACGGAAGTTGCTTCCGATATGGTTACGGAGTCCACGGCCGAGAGCGAGTCGCCTGCCGGCGAGGGCGAGGTGGCTCCCATCAGGGAGCCGTCACAACGCGACATCTCCATGCATGACGAGGAGGTGGAACACAGTCTCACCGAAGATTTGAGTTCCGACCAGTCTGCCTCTTCGGTCTCACGTTCCGATGAAGGCGAGCTGCTGCTGGGTGGCGAACCAACGCAGTAACCCCGGAGCCCGTGGGGGAATGGAGGCCACCTCGATTGCGGCCACCTGCCCCGACTTGAACGGCATCTGCAGCTTCGCCGAATCTCCGACCAGTAACCAAGAAGCCAACCGGCCCATATCCGGCTCGTGTCCTACCAGCACGATCGCCGAAGCCGTGTTGTATTCCACCAAGGAAAGCACCAAGTCTTCGGGCAAGTGACCTGGGGCGAGTGCTGCGTGCTCTCGGACTTCGGCCTTTAGGGCCACGCTCAGGAGCTGAGCCGTTTCTCTCGCTCGCTTGAGTGGGCTCGCCAACACGACGTCACACCCCACTCCCAACCGCCTCAAGCCCCGCGCGGCAAGAATCGTGTCCTCCCGTCCCTCGCGAGTCAACAACCGAGCCGCATCGTCGGCCCCCTCGCGCGCCGGCTCTGCCTGCGCGTGGCGGACCAAGTAAAGCATCTTCCCTCCAGACCTGTTCATCCGTTCCCTCGAGTCGGTTTCTTCGGTCGCGGGACCCCGCCTCGCTGCGCCTGGCGCTCGAACTTTACCAGTAGCGTGTAATACGCTGCGCTGTTGAGCGCCCCATCCACCAAGCGCTGGGCCTCAGCGCGACAAGCCTCACCACATGACTTCGACCCCCGCTTCGTTCGTGTTTTCCCAGCAATTTCCAGCAACGTCTGCGCTCGTGCCAGCGCCTCGATGAGGGCAAAAGGGGGATCCACGAAACTCCCCCCGCTTCTGCGCATGAAGAGGAGAGCCGTATTTTTCAAGCAACCGAGTAACTGTCCAAGTTTGTTCTCCTCCAAGCCCAAACGAACCGCGGCGTCTTCACCGCGCAGGCGAGCCAAGGCGGCGGCCAGGTGTCTTCCGCGCGCGCCCCGTCGTTCCATGCCGACGAACTTCGGAACGCGCGCATACACCGCACGCAGGCCACGCTCGAACTTGGAGGCGATGGTTGGCCGCAGTGCGAACTGCTTTCGCAAAGCCTCGGCGATTCGCCGCAAGTCCCTGCGCGTCCCGCCCCGTAGCTCAAGCTCCACCTCACGGTAACGCAACACACGCTTTCCATTACCCGACCCGACCGCCACCCGGTCGAACGCTAATTCCAAAACTTCCCTGCGCCTTTTCCCTGGCTGAACATACACCCCAAAGCAACTCCTTCGCACATGGGTGGCCAACACAGGGTGCAAGGGTCGGCCAGCGACCACCGCAGCAAGGTGCGGCACCATCTCTGGTGGTAACTGCCTCAGGGGTAAGCGCGGACGCTTATCCAGGAGCACGGTTTTTTCTGGCCGCTCATGAACCTGGCCCGCGAGCCTGCCCGCCCACTTCGCGGTGAGCTCCCAGCGGCGCTTCGCCCCGTAGGAGCGGATCCTGAGCGCAACACCTGAGCGCAGAAGCGACCACTCTGCGGTATCCAAATACACCGACCGGAGCCACGCGTCGCCCTTCGAACGCACGGTGTATGGGCCAAGTTGCCCACCGCGCTGCAGCCAACGCCACAACTGGTCGTCGGGCGCGTCGAACTTGGCCTCCACTTCCCAATCCACGTTCGAGGTGGTCCTAGGCATCGGGACTTAATTTTGCCAGCGAGCAACCAGCGTAGCGGACAGCACTCCAGCTCCGGCCAACTGCCCGAGGGACAACCTAAACTCGTCACCTTTGTTCTTTGCGAGCGAACCGGCTGACGATCGTAGCGGGCGTTTAAATAGGGATTGCGGCAATCCAACGTTGAATTGCAGGTGCTCGATTAATTGTTCCGCCACCAGTCCGGCTACAGGGTTACCACTCGCATCCGCAGGGTAAAACGAGCGGACCCGTTCTTGGCGTATCCCAGCGACTTCGCGGTACTCTCGCCAACGGCCCAGCCAAATTGGATGCTGCAAAAAAGGAGCCTCGACCTGAGCGTACACATGGTCGATCAGGCCAGAGTTCGCGTCGAAATACAAAACCGCCCAGACAATGGGCGACTGCAGATGTCGAGCGTACGTAACCCGTAACTTTTCCCACTGCTGCTCTTCGGTCGCTTCCCGCCCGACGTATTCGAGGTTCACCCCGTCCATCTCTGCCAACACGAACGGCAAGCCAAACGAGATCGCCGAGCTGATCCCGTGAAATTCGGTAAACATTTTTTCCTGCGGATCGTCCACCCATCGGCCGCCACGGAACATCCACGACACCCGGCCATCGTACCCGAACAGGATTTCCTCCCGTAATCCGATCGACTCCATGCGCAGGATCGGTCCCTGGTGCAACGGTTGTTTGTGAAAGAAAATCGTTTCGGAGGTGGCGTCGCCCCGTGCATCAAAAATGGTGAGAGTCGACACGAAGGTTACGTCCACTAGCGCCCGCCAGGCCTCCCAGCCTCCCGCAGCCTCAATTGCCTTCCTCAACACCCTTCCGGCTTCACCGGCCGGTATGTGCGGCTCGCGCCACACCGCTTTTGGCGGCGTACGCTCCTCCTTCGTTGCGTCGCGGCAGGCGCTCACCGAGAACACCGCAACACACGCCAACCAAACTTTCCACCAGTAACTTTTCGGGTAACATCCCCGGCTCACGGCAGTTCTCGAAGGTAATCCACGATTGCACGAATCGTGGTCCGGTCCAATACCGGGGCAAAGTGGGGCATGGCAGGCTCGTGCTCTCGTAGCATGTGCATGATCGCCTTGCGGATGTCCTCTTCCGAACGGCTTTGAAAGTACGACCGATCGAACCGTATCGTCGGCAAACGTGCAACCTCGCCAATCACGGCACGAACACCCCGGCCGTCGTCACCGTGGCACACGGCACACACTCGCTGGTACAGCTCGAACCCGGGAGACAGCAACCGCACAAACGCCGCTAGAGCACGCGCTTCATCGTCACGGATCCGGGGCACCAACGCAGGCATACCGGAGCGCCCGTGCCGCACCACCTCGATCAACAGTGTGTCCGGGACACTCCGTTGCCACGAAGCATCCATTAGGTTGCGCGGGCGCTTTACCCCACTTGGGAGTGTGGGTGGCGGTTCGCCATACCACCCGTGGCAATCTGCACACCGTGCCCGGTACAAGGCCCAGCCGCGCTCTACCTGGGGCCAGCGTACTCGCGCCAATCGGCGCAGGTGCTCGAGAATCTCGCCGGTCTTTGCCTGCAAGTCGGCCCACTTTGCCGGATCCGGCGCCAACGACAAACGCTGACCGCTGTACAATCGCTCGACCAATTCTTCAGCCTCGTAGGCACGCAGGAAACCCTCCCGCAGATTGCGTGGCGGGCGCGCGAAGCGCCCTGCGTCGACACCATCGCCCCGCGCCTCTACGCCGTGGCAGTTGGCACAATAGCGGGCATACGCCTCCCGGCCTACCTGAGCGTAAGCTGTCGGCCCCGTAGCTGTGCCAACCAGCAAGGCTCCAACGCCAAACAGAAATCTAATCCAGCCACCACGTTCCATCCTTTACCTTGTAGCCCTGCACGCTCTCGCCAACCACACTCCTGCCGAGCCCGGCGCCAAACGGGTACACCTACGAGTTCGAACCGCGCGCAGCAAACAAAGCAATGCAGTTGGTTGCCTTGTTCGCCATGCACACGGCCTGCAGCTTTGTGGCCGCGGCAACCTCGAGCAGTTGCCGTAGCGTTCGGCTTTGGTCCATTCAGGTCAGGTCATCACCAGCGTTGCACGGCTCACTGCTGAGCAATTCCGGGCACTGCTGCGGTAGAACCTACCGGCCCGAAGACCCCTTCCATCACGCCGGAAACCCCAGCGCCGAAGCGGCAGGGTCACAAAGGATCGAAAGGCTGGTCGTTCGGTTGCTGGTCACCCCAGAGGAATTTCAGCGGGCGTGCCTCGGACGGCATCTGGGCTACGACCTGCCTCCGCAGGCACCCTTCGCGTGAGCCGAACGTGTTTTGTCCTCAACGGGGAGCCAGAGCAAAAACAGGCATTCCACAGGTCCGCAATCGTCGGCTGTGCGCACCAGTTACCGTTGCTTTCGAACATTTTCTTTCTTCGATCCCGCGCGAGTTCGTTTTCCTGCGGCTCCGCCGTGGCCACGGTTTCCCACTCCCGACAACAACCGCGCAACTTTTCCCGAACGAAAACCGCCGTGATCGCCTCGACGCCAGCGAGTATCGTTGGAAAGGAATGAATCGTGCCGCGGTTGCGTTCCAGAGAACGTTAGGTTCGAGCGCTGCATGTACCCTGGAGATGGCCAATCAACAAACAACGAGAAAGACCTTCGTTCGTCGGCCGTCTCGCTTTTCAGGGCAAAGCCTGGCCGTTTTTGCCTTGTTCGTCGCCCTAGGCACAGCGAGCCAAAGACCCAATTTGCGCTGCACCGTCCACTGCTAACGGAGCAGCACACGTGCGAGAGACGCGACCCGCCAGCGACTCTTGGCGACCCGTTCCGCCAAAGCTTTCGGCGGCCACAATGGCTTGTGCTCCGTGATCTCCGGTATGGCAATAATCCCAGCCAAAGCTAGTCGACGGTCCTCGCGCGCCCACCCCCGGTAGCGTGGCTCCGTGTTTAACCCACTTTCCTTCTTTTACGGTTTCGACAACTGTGACAACCTTCTCAGTGTGGTGGACCATCCGAAACCAGCCCTCGGCAAACTTTTCCTCTGCAATCTGCCGCTGCCACCACGCCCCGCAAACACTGCCCGTTATGTTGCTGGTAGCGTTAGCAGGGTGCACGTCTCCTGCGTCACTCGCTGCTGTAGCTTTCAACGAATTCCAACCCTGTACCACGCACGATTAGCCTCCCCTGGCAGTCGGAGTATTGCCGGGAAACGCACCACTTTTCGATGCGGTCGTACGAGCAAGGCCACGTGCACTCACTCAGGGCTAGCGCGCCCTGCTTGCACCCCACGATCCGTGGCTCGGGGCCAAAATGCAATTTGCCATCTAGCAAAACGCTTTCGAGCCTTACCTAAAGCGCGGCCCCTTCCTTGCCGAGCCCTCGCCAGGCTCGCAACAAGAAGAACAAAGGCGCTCTGGTTCAGAACCACTGGCGTCGCAGCGCAAATAAAGGAGACAAGCTAATGACGAAGGTTCATTCCCTTCCACAGGCAGTGCCGGCTCCGTCGTGGATCGATCGCCGCATTGCTGCTTGGATGCTGGGCGCCCTAAAGCAAATCGAGGGATCGTCGCTTCGCATGCGCCTGCCAGATGGCCGGTGGTACGCAGTGGGCAACGGCAACGATGGAGCTCTCGTGACCGTAATGATCCACCGGTGGGAGCTGTTTCGACGCTTACTCTGGTACCAAGACATCGGCGCTGGGGAAGCATTTGCGGAAGGCTGGTGGGAGACGGACGATCTTCCAAGGCTTTGCATGATTTTCCTCCGGGCGTCCACAATGTGGACCTCGCCTTCGCTCGTCCGTACACTGACCCGCTTCCCCCAGTACATCCTGTGGAAGCAGCAACGAAACACGCGGCGCGGGAGTCGTCGCAACATTGCCTACCACTACGATCTCAGCAACGATTTCTACC
>BEIG01000023.1 GCA_002898795.1 bacterium HR30
CGGATTCGAATATCACCCTCGCGATACGTTCCCGGCCCTACGACAACCGTCACTCCCGCTACGGCAACGTCGAGAGCATCGCGAATGGTGCCCAATGCTGAAGACGGGCTGCGACCATCATTGACGTCTGACCCTCCGGCCCGCACGAACACCGGCATAAACGGGGTTGGCACCGTGCGCGCCAACGAGCTCTCGGCGAGCTCGTAATGAAACCCCGCATCGGCGCGTCCCGAGTCTTTTCCGCCATCGAGGGCCGTCGTGCCGCCACTCACCCCGAGGGTTTCCGCCAAATCCGAAGCCGCATCGACAGCCGGGCTGTTTCTCGGTTGCCCCGTGCGCCGGTGCGCCAAGCGAAAATCGTCATCTCGAAAACCTTCTTCACCCAGAATTCCATCCGGCCCAGCGGGATCGATAAACAGCGGTGGTTCCTGGATGTCAAAGCCGTTTCGGCGGGTACCTGCCGCATAACCATCTGCATTCACGTTAAAGCCCGAGATGAAGTTCCTCATCGCAGAGCGTGCGACCGCCACACCTCCCCCTTCGTTTCCTGCGATGATGTTGTTCAACACCTGCCCCCCCTCGATCACGCTGGAATCTGTTGGCGGCCCGTCGATGCGCAACCCCCGCAAGCCGTTTCCGTAAAGGGTGTTAAAGACCACGGTGGTTCTCGTGCTCAGCTCTCCTCCCACGCCGATCCCCAACCCCTCGCCACGGTTAGCGTAAACGAGGTTGTTGCCTACAAATAGGCGGTCCGTCGCGCGAAGAATGATTCCGGACTGACGATTACTGAACACTCGATTGTTCACCAAAGAACCCGCAAGAGCCCCCCGAATGAAAATGCCATCGGCCTGGTGCATACCTACGGTGTTGTTCACAAGTTCGATCCACGGTAGAGCCTGGCCGTCCACGGAAATGCCCGGACCACCGGAATCCAAAACCTCGAGATCGGATAGGGTGACGCTTCCTCCGGCCCAGATCTTGATGCCTCCGCCCCCGAGCACGTTCCACCTGCCGGATGCAATGCGAATCGAACGTGCGCCCCGGTCGGTCTCGCTTCCGATGACCAAACCAGTGCCCCCCAGCCGAGCGATTTCCGTCCGGCGGATTTCCACTCGGTCCACCTCGCGCAAATTCAGTCCGGAACCTCCACCATCCCGTATTGTCGCGCCAAAGATGCGCACTGCCGCTGCTCCGCGGACAGAGACCCCAACGCCACTCGCGCCGGTGACCTCTCCTATCGCGATCCGAACTGACTGAAGTGGCACAGCCCCTGCGTTCACCACAATCCCACCGCCGCTGGCCACTGTCACCACATTCCCTCTCAAGTCGGCGGACTCACCTCCATTCATCAAAAGTCCGCTTCCGAGAATACTTCCGAGCCAATTCCCCACTGCGGTAACGCTCCTCACAGACTCGAACCGAATGCCGTTGCTGCCGCAGCTCAAACCCCGGTTGCCCATTACCGTCGCAGCCGCAGCGTCCCGAACGAAGAAACAGGCACCCGCCGCTCCCTCCACATGATTGTTGCTGGCCAGGAGACTTAGTGGCCGTTCGCCAGCAGCTTCGATCGAAATCCCGGCACCCCCTTGCGAACTTGGACCAACCAGTCGGTTCTCTTGCAGCCTGACTTCCCCGAAGCCAGCCACTGCAAATACCGTCTTATCGCTTCCTTCGGCCTGGTTGCCTTCGATGACAACGTCACTGACCGGTTCCGCTACGCCGGCACTTAGGGCCTGCTCTCCGTTGGCCGCAAAAACGTTATCCCGCACTTCAATCAGCGTGGCAGCACGCAGCAGAATCCCGCCCCCTTGGTTGCCGCGCACCTGGTTGGCGACAAGATTGCCGGCCTGCACAAACCTCAGAAACACCCCGGGCCCTGCGTTACCTTCGATCCGGTTGTTGGAAAGCAGGATTGTCGTGGTCAGCCCGTCTCCTTCAACAGAAACCCCTCCGGTTGCGTTTTGCCGAACTTCGCATTCCTCGATTTGCACACTGCCGCCAACGCCGCGCAGGTCGATGCCCCTCTTTGCGCTCCCGCGCACCAATACACGGCGGATCGTGATTCCAACACTGGCAGTGCCATCCGGACTCGCTCGCACCTGAATGCCAGCATCGCTGCCGCCCTCGATTTGAAAATCCGCAATCTCCACGAAACGCTTACCAAGAAGAAGAAAGGCAGTCGTCGCTGGGGGGCTGACAACGATACGCACTGGGCCAGGGGCGTCGCCGGTAACTTGGCCGCTAGGATCCCCTCGAAAAGTAACCGGACGACCACGAATTCCGCTTCGTGCTGGACCAATGTCTCCCTCTTCGTAAGTTCCAGGGCCGACAATCACCGTATCCCCTGGGTTAAAAATCTTCGCCGCGGCAGCCCGAATTGTTCTCAACGCAGTCGCGGGTGATCGTCCGTCGGCGTTGTCATTTCCAGAAACTCGAACGAAAAACGTTTCGCCCCTCGCGACTGGAAGCAAGAACACAACGGAAATCGCTACGGCCAACGCCGCACGTGCAGGCACCAGCACTAGCCACTGCATGGGCGAACGGTTCGAACGGAGCTCGGTTGAGGACGCGGCTAGAACAGCGTGTAGATAAACGGGCCTAGCGCGGAGCTGTGCGCGGTAACCATTAACCCACCGAACGCGAGCAGCACCAACACCATGGGGATGAGCCACCAGAGCTTGCGCTCCCACAAGAAGGCCAGCAGTTCGCCAGCGATTCCCAGCCTACTTCTGAATCCGGACAAGAACCTCATGTTGGATGGACTTCTTCTACGAGAGGGGGAAATTTGCAAGTAGGAACTTCCTCACTTCTTCTGCTGCAATTCTGTGTCCCTCTTCGGTCCAGTGACCGTCGTACCAAAAATGCAATGGCGCTCGGCTCTTCTCAGCAGCAGCACGAAACGCCGGAGTCAAACGCAAACAGGGCACCTGGTGAGCTGCACACCATTCTCCCACCCATCGTTCCGGCTGTTCCAAGTCGAACTCCTTTTCTTTCGCTGCAGGGTAGGTAGCAAGAATGCGTTCCCACGCGCCCGGATTCACCTGTTCCCGCCCGGCGGCGATCACGATGCCAAAGCGCGCCCCCATCCCCTGAACGACTTGCGCAGTTGCTTTGAGCAGGCCCTCCGTTCGGCGCCAAGCATCGAGCCATTCTTCCGGTGGAGGCACCTGGTACACTCCGAAATCCACCGGTAGCCCATCGCGCATTGCTGGCGCCCGCGGGGCAGGCAGTCGTACTAGCCCGAGCCGCTCGAATGCTTGCATCCAAGAAGGTCGTCGCGTCACTAGAAGCTGCCGGAAAAACGCATAGGCCTTCGATCGACCGAGCAGTCCGCGGTTCACCCGCACCTCAGGCTTTTTCGATCCAACGGACAGCAGCTCGCCATTTTCGGCGTAGACCGGAGGCAAGGTATCTTCCAGGGTCGGGGAGTTATTCTTGATATCGTTTCCCGGGTAAAAATGGAGCAACACGATGTCGGGCTGGTATTTGCTCCCTTCTTCTTGGAGCCAAAGAAACTCGCTTGCCGTTCCCCAGCCGCTGACACCCGCCGAAATCACCTCCACCCGACGGTTCGCACCCACACCTTCGAGCAGTCGTTCCAAACGGCGGGTGAACACGTCATCCAGGCGCACGTGCATCGCTTCGACAAAGGAGTCTCCTACCACCAAGATCCGCAACACTCCTGGGGGTTTTGCGTACGTGCGCGGAAGGTCCCGGAGTCCTTGTTGGTTAATCTCCACGGGGACAACAAACTCGCGCTCCTCCTGCGTCCACCACCCCCGTTTCCCTGCCTTGAGTCGCACCCCGGTTCTCGAATCGGGCTCCCAGAAGCGGTCTGGAACCAAGTGAAGCACGCGCACACCTAGTTCCACTAGGATGAACGCAACCACGAGGCCGACTAGGGCAAGCCCCAGACCAGCGAGCACTTCCAATCGTCTATTCACGGCTTGCGGATCACGGTGTGGCCAAGCACCAGCGCGTCCATGCCGCTGCGAGCGAAGGTTTGGAACGCGTTCTGGGGTGAGGTCACGATGGGCTCACCTTTAAGGTTGAATGAAGTGTTCATGACCACGGGCACACCAGTGGCTTGCCCGAAACGCTCGATGAGCCGGTAGTACAAAGGGCTTTCCGAGCGATGGACGGCTTGCAACCGCGCCGAATGATCGACATGGGTGATCGCTGGCACTACCGCGCCCTGCCCGTCTTTGACCGGGACAACGTACAGCATAAACCGCGCAGGATAATGTCGGGGTGTGTCGGGTAAGTCGAAAAAACGCTCCGCATGTTCGGCTAAGACCGAGGGAGCAAACGGACGAAATGGCTCGCGGAATTTGATCTTGACGTTGACGATTTCCTTCATGTCGGCCCGTCGTGGGTCCGCCAGAATACTGCGCGCTCCCAATGCCCGTGGTCCCCATTCGAACCGACCCTGAAACCAACCAATCACATGGCCGGCCAAAAGCTCCTCCACGACGGCGTCAAGCAACCGATCCTCGTCGTCATATGTGGAGAACGGCATGCCACACTGGCGCGCAAAGTCATCCATTTCGCCCACAGTAAATTCCCGGCCCCAGTAGGCATGCCGCATCACAAAGGACCGCGGTCGCCCCAGCACCTGGTGCTGTGCGTACAATGCGGCCCCTAAGGCCCCACCACCGTCTCCCGCCGCCGGTTGAACGAACACCTCTTTGATCGGAGTTTCCCGAATAATTCGCCCATTGGCCACGCTGTTCAACGCGACACCTCCAGCCATGCACAAGCGATCAAGCCCCGTTTGGCGGTGGAGTTCCCGGACCATGGTCAGGACAATGTCCTCTGTGACCTTCTGAATGCTCGCGGCTACGTCGGCATAGTACTGGTTTTTCTCGGCCATTTCGCGGTAATTTGTCGGTTTCGGCTCGAAATACGAGGGGTAGCCAGAGCGCTCCGTAAAAAAATGCCACGACGGATCGCGCGGTTCCCCAAATAGGTCGACAAATTTCTGGTTGAAGGTCTGCGTCGACGAGTGATGGAAGGAGAAGTAACTCATGTCCAGCCAAACGCCACCATCCGGGTCGAGCCGGACCAACTTGTAGACCTTGTCCACGTACTTGGGCTCTCCGTAGGGAGCCATCCCCATGACCTTGTATTCGCCCTCGTTCACCTCGAACCCGAGAAACGCGGTGAACGCGCTGTACAACAAGCCCACAGAATGCGGAAAGTGGATTTCCCGCAAGAGACGAATGGAGTTCCCCTTGCCAACTCCCATGGTTGCCGTGGCCCACTCGCCAACGCCGTCCACAGTGAGGATCGCCGCCTCTTCAAATGGCGAGCAAAAAAACGCGCTCGCAGCATGCGACAAGTGGTGTTCGCTGAACAGAATCTTGTCGGAGGCGATTCCCAATTCCGAGCGGATTAAATTTTTGACCCAGAGCTTGTCCAACAGCCACGTGCTCATGGCGTCGCCAAAGACCCTCCAGCTTTTCGGGGCAGCCTGCAGTGCTGTCATCAAGATCCGCTCGAACTTGACGAACGGCTTCTCGTAAAACACAACGTAGTCCAAGTCCTCAGCACGCAAGCCAGCCTGCGTAAGGCAGAACTGAATGGCCAAGCGAGGGAAATCGGAATCGTGCTTCTTGCGGCTAAAGCGTTCTTCCTCGGCTGCAGCGACCAGTTGCCCGTCTACCAGCAGCGCAGCCGCAGCGTCGTGATAAAAGCAGGAAATGCCTAGGATTTTCATCCGTTACGACTCTCCTCTAAAACAGCACGGTATAAGCGGTCAAACTCTTCTACGTGACGAGCCAAGCTAAATCGCTGCGTCGCCCACGTTTTTGCCCGCTCTCCCATAGCTTGTCGAGCATCCGGGCTGCCTAGCAGTGTGGCAATTGCATCTGCCAGAGCCCCTGCTTGACCTGGTGGAACCAGTAAGCCCGTTTGACCGTGCTCAATCAGTTCTGGAACTCCGCCAGCGTCTGTCGCAACCACGGGTTTACCGCTCATCATGCCCTCGAGGATGACGCGTCCGAAGGGCTCAGGTCGAACCGACGTATGAACAAGAACGTCGAGTGCGTTGACGATGTCGGCTACATCCGTGCGAAAGCCGGTCACGACTAGCCGATCACTCACACCCAGCTCCTTTGCCCGCTCGAGCAGCGCTTGAAAGTAACGGTCGCCGGCGCGGTGCACGCCACCGACAATCACTCCGCGAACGTCCGGAACACGAGACACGAGTTGAGCTAACGCTTCCACCAGTACGATTTGCCCCTTCCACTCCTGAACGTTGCCCACAACGCCGATGAGCGGAGCTCCTTCAGGCACACCCAGTTCGGCACGTACTGCTGCAGCAGGGCGCCGCGGGGTGAAATCGACCGGATCGAGGGCGTCGTAAATCACAACCCCTCGGCGAGACACTACGCCATTCTGCTTGCAGTGGTCCAAAACAGCCTTGGTCATGCAAACCAGAGCTGACACCCGCCGGGCCAGCCAGCGCTCCCGTGCGCTGTACTTTTCAAAGCCCTTGATGTGACACACCGTTGGAATGTTCAGCACCGAGCACGCAAACAGCGCGTCAAAGTTTGCCCGAAGCCCGTTCCCAACGTGGACCAAGTCGGGGCGAAAGGCGCGCAGCACTCGTACGCAGCCCAGGGCCGCGGGTAAGTCTTCCACCAGCGTGCCCGCGGCAATCCGCAAATCATGCATAGCTGAGCGCAACAACCCCACCCGGCGTATCGCGTGGTAGCTATCGAGGGTCTGCAAGGCGTGCTTCTTCGGCAGCCGTCGGCGCGAGAGGTGATACACCGGCACACCCAAAGCAGAAAGGTCGGCCTCGATCGTCTTTGGCTCGTACAAGGCCATGGCAAACTTGTAGCGCGTCCGGTCGAATCCACGGATCATGTGGTAGAGGCCGGTCAGCGACCCACCGACTACACCGCCGCTGGATGCCTCCACGACCAGTACGCGCACGATGTCACCCATGCTCTCGCACTGATTTCTTGGCTGCACACAGCAAATCCATCAACTGGCCAACGACGCTGTCGCTCTCCGCTTGGGCCGGCACCTCGATCTCGAATGACGGTACAGTGCTGGTAAGCGCTGCCACTGCCTGCTCCCGACGCGACACCAAACCTATCGGTCACAGTTGCTCCCACGTAGCAGCCAACGCGTAATAGCGCCGCAGATCGTTCACCATCAGATTGGCCGCGCTCAGACGAGACCAAGCTTCCTGCGATGACATTTGCCGGGAGCGCCATTGCGAACCGCGCCGCGGAAACACGAGCAGCGCGGGTGAAGCCTCGAGTTGAAGTTTTGCCGGTACGACGTGATGCCCCACCCTTTCGAGCATGTAACGATGGTCAATCGGGCATAAAATCTCCGTCCTTGCGCCAAGCCAGCGCAGCGCGGGCCGATCTAGAAGAATTGGTTCGGGTACGGCCAGAACTTTCGAACCTTCCAAGAGCACGAAGCTATCGGAAAGGAGCTTGTTTCCGTTCTGTGCTGCAAGCGCCGTACTGATGGTTGACTTGCCCACACCGCTAGCTCCCGCAAGCAGCACTGCGCCGTGGGGCGTGGCTACCGCAGCCGCATGAATCGGATGGCGCCCAAAGTCCACCTCGCCCCTCCACCACAAGGGGTAATACACCATGTAGCTCAGCAGCGTGGGGAAGCGGCGTCGCTCAAAATCGTGCACACGCCGGCCGAGCCACCGTCTCCGCAGGTAATCTGTGAGGGCACGATTCCCTAGCCGAAAGAAAAATGTGCCATCCAAACTCAGCGATCCGTCCTCCTGGGCCTGAAGATGCAACACCAGGTCGCGAAGGTCGTCCACACGGAACCACAACAACTCCCGTTCGTTCACGTAGAGATCTCGGTCCACCCGGGGCCACTCCGCCGTTGCCCTGCCCCAACGAGCGCGGGGCCATGGTTGACCGCTTACCCAATGTAGTACCGAGGTCACTCGCACTTCTACCGCCGCTTCCTGGCCGCGGCCGCTCTCCAGCAACGGAGCCAGATGCAACTGGGCATACCGATGCAACTCCTCCCAATCGGTACGGAAGCGAAAGGAAATGCCCTGCAATGCTCCAATCAGTTCCCCAGGATGCATGTGTGAAGATTACTGACCCACTGGTCCAGTTCGCTCCGTCGCAACGGACCAGCGTCGGGCAAGGAGCCGTTGCAGGATTGGGACCCGCCGGAGGCGGCTCTCCACTGGAGCATACACAGCCTTCCAAACTGCGACGGCGTCTTCCCGCGTCGGGACCAGCGTTTGCCACAGACTCACGCCGGATTCTGCTCGAAAAAACCCAACCAAGAAACCAGCTGCCAGAGAATAGGCAATCGCGGTGGACACCGCCGCTCCGACAATTCCCCAGCGAGGAATTAAGAAGACATTCAATCCAAGGTTCGTCCCCAGGGCAATCGCACCGGAAATAATGTTCACGGACTGTCGATTCCTGCTCGTAAAGTCGCGAGACAGGATCGTAAAAACCGCCATCGCCACGGCCCCCAAGGCCGCAAACGGCAGCGGTGCGGCCGCAGGAGCGAAGGCGCGGCCGTACCACAACGGTATCAGGAATGGGCCGACGACCACCAAGGCGAGCCCCCCAAGGGCCGTCAAAAGCAACGTCCGCCGGCAGGCCTGTGCCGTCATACGATGGACTTCAGCCTTCTCCATCCCAGCAAGCTTAGGGTAGATCACCCAGCCCACCGCTTGTGGGATTTCCAGGAGCATCTCAGCGAAATGCAAAGCCAAGCTATAAAAAGCGGTGCGCGCTGGGTCCAAAAAGTACGCAACCAAGTACACGTCGCTGCGATACAAAAGATGCATCGTCAGAATTTGCGTGTACGACTTGCTGCCAAATGCGAGCTGCCGCTTGAGCAGCGGCCGATCGACGCGCAACCCAAACGGGACAAGTCGGCGGACCGACACGAGGAGCGATGCCACCACCAAGGTGGTGCACACCGCGTACACGCTCAATGCCGAGCTTAAAGACAAAGCTCCCAAGTACCAAAGTGTGCCAACCCCAACCAATACCCCTGCGGCTCCGCCGAGTGTGCGGCGATTGTACAATCCAAACTTGCCCATGGCCTGCAGGATCCCCCAGAAGTAGTTGTCGACCAGCAGGAGCGGCAACCGCCACAAGGCCAGGAGCAGGGCCCACGCGGGCAAGCCTCGCAGAATCGTTTCCCCGAGCGGATCGCGCAAGAGCCAAACCGCAACTACGGTGAACGCTCCCAGAGTCAAAGCAAGAACCAAAGAGTTACTCGCTACATGAGCCAGGGGAGCGCCTTCGCGACGAGAGCAGTACACGTTCGCTTGCGTAATGCCGAGCTTTGTGAGGGTGACAAGTGTAGAAGGCAGTAGCAAAGCCAAAGCCAGCAAACCTCGGTCATGTGGCCCCAGGCCACGGGCCAACACGATACTGGTCATCATGCCCAGGCCCGCCACGCCAACGCGCGAGCCAAAAAGGGCCAGCATCTCTGATGATAACCGCCTCATCCTCCGGAAGCCCTTAGCGTACGCTTTGGAGGGTCGTGTATCCCGTGATCCCCTGCAACTTGTTCAGACTTTTCGCAAACAAGCATCCAAGTTTGCGGCCATCTGCCTGGTAACCGTTCGAGCCCGCCGATTAACCATCGAGCCAAGCGCGGCGCCCGAAAACGGAGGCGATTGATTCGCCGTTGCAAGGGGAACCAGCGCAACAGTCCCGCGCAGCGGACAATTCGAAAACCGGCCGCCGTCAGTTCCTCCTCCGCCTCGCCAGGACGGTAGAGAACATCGTAAATCTGGTACCGTTCCAGCCCACGCTCCACTCGCGCTGGGTACGAGGTCTCGAAGTTTAAAGCGTCTACGACAAACAGCCCTGCCGGGGCCAAAACGCGCCGGATCTCGGCATACAGGCGCGACCGATCCCGCAATTCAAAGTGCCGCACAAAGCGCGTCGAGAACACAAGGTCAAACACGTGGTCCTTGAACGGCAGCCGAAATGCATCGGTTCGCAAAAACTCCCACGGCGCAGCCCCGGTACGCCCACGCGCCACATGCAGCATGGGCATACTGGCATCGACCGCCACACCGAACGGCACACCGCGGACCTCGGCTGTGAGCCGAGCTGGTCCGCAAGCCAGCTCCAGAACGCGCCGTGGGCGGTACTCCTCCACGATTTCGTTCAGCAGCGCAATCTGCCTCCGGTGCAATAGCCCGTTCAATGGCTGCGCCGTGCGCCGCTTGAGGTACGTTTGGACGACGTCCTCATTTCGGTAGTACCGCTTTAGCTCGTCAGGTTGGCGGAGGGGTTCGTGTACCATATTCCGGTTACTCGCCACGGGAACTTTGCAACGACTGCAGAACCTCCCGCAAGTCCTCTCGCCATGTCGTACGAGGCTGCCAACCCAAGAGGCTCTCCGCACTCGCACACTCGTAGTAGGCGCGCCGGGTTGCTCGGGCAACCTGGTGATAGGTCAGCGGCGAACGCCGGCCGAGTAAACGCAACGTACCCTCGACGGCCCGAGCGCTCGCTGCCACCAAGCGGACGGGCAAATACACTGGGCGCCACCGCACGCCGGTAAGTTCGCGGTACGCGTCGAGCCACACTTTCTGGGGCACGTGTACGTCCACGACGTTGAAAGCGCGGCCTGTCACAACCGTGCCTTTTTCCAGCCCGCGCACCGCCGCGAGCGCAACACTACGAACGTGACTCAAAGGCAAAGGGTAGTCCTTACGCGCTAAAACGAACCTCCAGTCCCGCCAAGCAACGATTTGCCTGGCCAAAGGAGGCTGGCGTCCTGGGCCCCACAAGAGGCCGGGACGCAATACGAGCGCTGGTGCCCCTTGCCGGGCCTCCCAAAGGACGGCTCGGTCGGCCGCTAGCTTAGAGCGGCTATAATGCCCGCGTGCATTGGTTTCACTCTCATACGAAGAGTTCTCCGTCAGTGTGGAGTTATCCGCGGGAACATCGTACACGCTCAACGAACTCACGTGGACAAACGTACCCACTCCGGCCGACCGCGCTGCCTGCAAAAGTGCCATCGTGGCGCGTACGTTCACCGAAGCAAAGTCTTCCCATGAGCCCGTTGTGGTCACCCTGGCCGCTGCATGGATGACCCCGTGGACTTGGGACACGGAACGTTGAACAAAGTCTTGGTCTGTCAGGTCGCCCACCAATTCCTCGACCCCTCGCGGCCACGGCTCGCCCCGATGCCGACGAACTGCCGCGCGGACTTCCCATCCTTGCTGCAAGCACGCGTCGACCAAAGCTCTCCCCAGAAAGCCGGCAGCGCCTGTGATGAGAACCCTCACGCCAGCGCTTCCTCCGAACACGCTCGCCGCTGTTCCTGCGAACGAGCGAGCAACTGCTCCATCAGCCCTACCACTACCTTCCCATCCTCCGCAGACACGGGAGGTGGAAGCCCCTGACGGTAAGCAGCATAGAACGCCTTCAGGTGGGCGCCGATTCCCGGATAGTATCTCTGCCGGCCAGCGAGGAATTCCAAGGTATTTCTCACGGTTGCCCCAATGAGCTGACGCGCTTCGTCTAAGTTTGGAACGACCTTTGCCAGTGGCTTGGGTAGAGTCCAAGAACGACGGAACACCAGAGTCATATTGTTCAGGTTGATCAAGGCAACTTGCTTAGTCCCTAGCAAGGTCACCGTGTTTGCCGACGGCCGGACGCGTGCTGACATGGTGAGGCTACCGGCGGCGCGCTCACCTTGAATAACGGCTCGTAAATCGGTGATCGCTCCACCGTTGTCGAGCTCGTGAAACGTGCTGATCTTTCTCGGCCGCCCAACGAAACCATAAACCAAGTACGCAGGATGGGGCAGGGTGTCAAAGATCGGCCCTCCGGGGAGCGTTGGTTTCCAGGGTTGTTGCCCACCGACTTCCCCTTCCCCAAAGCTGGCAAAAACCTCCACACCTACGAGCTCGCCGAGCAGGCCCGATTCCAGCGCATGTCGAGCTCGAGAAACGACCGGATCGAACCAGCGGTTGTGGTCTACGCTCAACACGCGGCCGGTCTGCCGCGCCACGGCAATCATGGCGTCAGCCTCGGCCAATGACGTGGCCATCGGCTTTTCTACCAACACATCCATTCCCTGTTGCATCAACTCCATGGCAAGCGGCGCATGTGTGGCAGGGGGCGTGAGAACATGAACAACCTGCGGTTCTAGAGCCGCTTGCATTTCCCGGAGCGCAGCGCACGTGGGCACACCCCACCGCTTGGTGAAGGCTTCGCGCGCCTGAGGATCGGAGTCGCACGCCCCTACGAGTTCAACTCCTGGGGTGGATCGAAGGTAACCGGCGTGAACGTGAGCGATCCGCCCACAACCGAGCAATGCGACGCGAACGGGTGCACCAGACACCATAGAAGAGGCCAGGGTTTCAGATGAACGCTGAGTACTGCCGTAGCAGCTCGTGCAGGAGCTTTCTTTAAGCGCTTGCGCGTTGGCGCGTATACTCCTGAAGCTGTTTGACGTTGTAATACATGGGGGCACTGTAGTCAGGGACCTGCCCACTTTGAAGAACTGCGTGAACCTCGCGAATGGCGTCCTCCACGCTTCGACGAGGCACGAATCCCAAACGCTCCCGGATTCTCCGGAAGGAAACACGGTAGCTTCGTCGGTCTTCGATATGATCGAACTCTTCCACCTTCGTACCGGGCAAAAACTCGACCACTTTTTGGGCAATTTGCCCTACGGTGAAATTCAGGTGGTCGCCGCCGACGTTGAACACGCCCCGGTCTGCCACCGCGGCAGGAGCCTCGACCGCTCGCACGAACGCATCCGCAGCGTCCTGTACATGGAGGTGAGGCCGCCACTGATTTGCGCCCACAATCCGGATGCTGCCTGTTACAGTAGCCCGGGCCGTGATGGTGTTCACCATCAGGTCAAAGCGCATCCTCGGCGACAACCCGCACACGGTCGAGAGGCGCAAAATCACCACCTCGAGGTTGCCCGCTTCCCGCAGCAAGATGTCTTCTGACATGATCCGGGTCCGGGCATACAGGGACACTGGGTGCAACGGCGAATCCTCGTGCAATAGGTTATTTCCGTTAGCCCCGTACACACTACAGGAAGAAGCAAAAACAACGCGCTGGACCGCCGCGTCTCGGCACGCTTCCAGCAACAGACGCGTCGACTCGTAGTTGGTCATCAAGGTCTCTTTGGGGTCAAGGTCGCACGCTGCATCCCCGACCAGCGCGGCGAGAGCAACAACCGCGCGAACGCCCTTGACCGCCTGGACCACATCTCGAATGTGGCAGATGTCTCCGTAGCGAACCTCGAAATTGCGGTCACCCCGCAGGTCAGCAATGCCGTGTTCGCCATACAAAAACTTGTCGAGTACGCGAACCCGGTAGCCTCGCTGCAAAAGCCGGCGGACAAGGTGACTTCCAATGTAACCGGCTCCACCTGTAACCAGAACAATATCCCTGTGCATTTCCTGGACCCCTCCCTGTCATCCAGAAATCAAGACTACGGCCTGTCGCCGCTTGCTCGCATGGCATCTTCCACAAAAGCACCGGCCTCTGTCGCGAGGTGCCATTCTGAATCATCAATCGACCGATTTGTCCAGAGCCCGGGCAAAGCCGAGGCCGACAAGCCCGTACCCGTGGAGGGTTGGCCAGCGGTCGGGGAAACCCGTGCCTCACGTTCACGTGGTTTATGCGATCGTGAACCAAAAATGGCCTCCAGACGACTTACAGGTATCCATGGCGCGTGGCCCAAGGCACTCTCACAAACGCAAAAAAAATGCAACAAAAACCTATGGGCCGTGGTGGGGCTCCAAACCGCGGAGAGAAACAAGCTCTGCCACGAGGGCGCGCACGTTGCGTTCCCGATCAAACGCTTCAACGACCCGGGTCCGACCACGCTCGGCGAGTTCCGCTCGCTGGACCGGATCCGCCAGTAACTCCGCCACGGTATCTGCCAGGGCCCGTGGATTTTCTGGTGGAACCAACCGCCCATGCACCCGATCCGTAATCAGTTCTCGAATTCCGGGAAGGTCCGAGGCAACCACCGGTATGCCCATCGCCATTGCTTCGACGAGCACGTTCGGAATGACATCCTGCCGCCCAGATTCTTCGACCAGCACACTTGCCAGCACAAACAAGTCGGCCTGGGCATAGTGCTCAGCTACCTGTTCTTGTACGATGGCCCCGGTGAATACCACCGATTCGGCCAGGCCCAATTCCCGGACCTGCTTTTCGAGAATCGGGCGCTGCGGCCCCTCGCCGATAATGATGCATCGTACGGGATAGGGCAGGAGCGCACAGGCTTCGATCAGAACATGGTGTCCCTTGTAAACCCGCAGGCTACCACAGGAAACGATGCACGGTGTGGTTCCGAAACGGGGCCGCGGCCTGGGCCGGAAGCGCTGTAAGTCTACCCCATGGTAGTTGACGACAATCCGGGGTGTTTTTGCTTTGGCGAGCCCTTGTAGGTATTCAGCGTTGACCTGAGCGCACGTGACGACCAGGTCGGCAGCTTCAAGCTTTGCGGGCAAAAGCAGCGGCATCAGGTAAATGTCGTAGGCGTGCGCCGTGAAGCTGAACCGGATTCCGTACACCCAACGAAGGAACAGAGCCACGGTCGTCGCGTGCGTGGCCCAGTGTGCGTGCAAATGGCGGATACGCTCAGCGGTCAAACGCTCGCCCAGGTAAATTGCCTGCGGCAGCAAGGAAAGGGACTTAAGAAGATACACCGTAGGGCTGGTGTTCCACCATGCTTCGAAACGAACTGACCAAGCCAATGACCTCTTGGACCTGGCAGCGTTTTTCCTCGACCGTCGCAACTCCTTGCTGTCCGCGTACCAGTGGCGAAGCAACTGGAAAACGCCGCGCAGGTAGTTCCGGGGGCGTCGCCACATGCACCTCATGTTCGCCGCGAGAACAGAAGGTGAGAGGGCGTGTGGCAGGTACTCCACCTCTCTTGCGAGAGACTCTGCCTCGGGTTGTTGTTTCCCCTTGGGAGGGCGCTGCAAAGAATACAACTTCAGCTTTAGCCCACCTCGCCGAAGGGCCAGAGCCTCCCACATGACAAAGGTTTGATGCAGCACGGGGAACGCAGGGTAAAGGAAGGCAATGGGCCCTCCGGCCTGGTCACCTCCAAGTGCTATCCGATCAGGGTGGATCGCCCCCGCTTCGGGCCGAGCCACGCACGCTTTGCCGCCGTCCGTGACCAAATGTTCTGCTGCTTCTATGGTTCGACCCGGAGTCAACTTGCAGAGCTAACCTGAGAAGTACGTCGGGTTGCCCCGCCGTGCGGTTGCAATAACTGATTCAGCGCCGGCACAATTCGCACAGGCACATTAGCGCGTCCGCAGACCTCCACCGCTTCCCGCGCAATCTCCTCGCTGACGTCGGATAGGCAGACAAACACCGCTTCCACTTTTTTTGCCGCCAATGCCAGAGGCAGTTCGGCCATCCCACCTAAAATTTTCACGCCATGAATTCGAGCTCCCCAACGCTCCGGGGTCTCGTCAACAAACCCAACGGGAACGTACGCCGCTACAGGTTCCTCCAGCATGGCGCGGCACATCTGCTCGCCACCCAACCCCGTGCCGACGATGAGAGCATGCATTCGCTGCCGACGCCGGCGCAACGAAGTCCGCAGGTACGTTCGAATCCCCAGACGCAAGCCACCCCAGGCGAGCAGCACCAACGCCCAATCGATCACGAAAACCGACCGCGGATGGGACTGCATTCCCAAAAAGTACGTCAAGCCGGCGATCAACAGCGAACTCGTGCTCACCGCTTTGAAGAGAGCAATAAAATCCCAGACCCCAAAGTAACGCAGTACGCTTTGGTAAACGCCAAAATACACCGCGGTCGCTGGGCGCAGAATGGCGATTAGCATGAGCGTTTGCCCGACGTATTCCGCAGGAGGGATATGCCAATCGAAACGGATGAGCAAAGCCAGCAAGTACGCTCCCACCGCGCACGCGATGTCCGCCCCGAGCAACGCGATGCGCCGTCGACGCTCCCAAAGGTAGCGGGCACGGATCGCTCCCCGAATCGTCGCCCACACGCCACCCAAAAGAAATTTCAGTTCGGACCAAAAGGTCGCGTTCCGGATATACTCCAAGTCGCGCTGCAGCTTTGCCGGCAAGATGTGCTCGAGGTAGTACGCCTCGGTGTCTTTCAACCCATCGGGATACTCGTCAGCTTCGTCGCGCCCGTGAATTTGACTCGGCCCGAAGATTCCCGGGGGCACGCTCAAAACTTGTATCTGCTCTCCCCGGTAGAACTGAACGAAATAGGGATCCTCGGGCCGCGGGCCCACAAAGCTCATGTCTCCTTTGAGGACGTTGATCAGCTGGGGCAACTCGTCGATCTTCGACCAACGCAAAAACTTACCCAAACGAGTAATCCGCGGGTCTCTTTTCACGGTCAGCCGCGAGCCCATCTGGTACGCGCCCTGCACCATCGTCCGGAACTTGAAGATGCGGAACAGTTCTCCGCCCAAACCAACGCGGCGTTGCCGAAAGAACACGGGTCCCGGCGAGTCGAGCTTGATCAAGACTGCCACGATCGCAAACAAGGGAGACAACAGAATTAAACCGATCAAGGCAAGGACAAAGTCCAAGCCGCGCTTCGCCCGGCGCCCCCATGGACCCATTTTCCCATACTGCCAGGCCGGCACTCGTGGGAGATGGATGTAGCCCGCTTCAACGTCGGTACGCACGGACAATCCTCCTTAGCTGCTCGCAGACGTACTCCACATCTGCGTCACCCATTCGGGTAAACAAGGGCAACGACACGATCCGTTCCGCGGCATCCGAAGCAACGGGAAATTCGCTCGGTTCCAACCCGAACCTATCCCGGTAGAAAGAATGCATATGCAACGGAATGAAATGTACTTGGGTCCCGACACCGGCTTGCCGTAGCTCCTCCATGACACGGTCCCGATGCACTCGAAGCATTTCGGTCCGCAATCGAACAACAAACAGATGCCACGCGTGCTCCACCTCGCGGCGCACCTGCGGGAGCTGGATTTCTTCCACGTCGGCAAGCAGTTCGTAGTAGCGTTGTACCAGTTGGCACCGACGCTCGTGCAACTGCGGAAGGCGGCGGAGCTGTACCACACCCAGCGCAGCGTTAAGGTCGGTCATGTTGTACTTGAATCCAGGGTACAGCACGTCGTACCGCCACTGCCCCTCGTTGCTGTAACGGCGCCAAGCATCGCGGCTCATCCCGTGGAGGCGCCGGGTGCGCAACACGTCCGCCCACTCATCGCGTTCGGTGGTCAACATGCCACCCTCGCCGGTACAGAGATTTTTCGTGGCGTAAAAGCTAAACGCCGTAAGGTGTCCGATGGTGCCAATGCGCCGACCCTTGTAGGAAGCAGGCAGAGCATGTGCGGCATCTTCGACGACGAGCAGGTTGTGCTTGCGGGCAATTTCCAAGAGCTCGTCCATGGGAGCAGGATGTCCAGCGTAATGCACCGGAACAATGGCGCGGGTTCGAGACGACACCTTGCGGGCCACGTCGGCGGGGTCCAGGTTCAACGTGTCCGGACTGACATCCACCAGTACCGGCTTCCCTCCGGCGTGGAGGATGGTCGCGCCGGTGGCCGTAAACGTTAGGGTACTCGTAATCACTTCGTCACCCGGTTGAATACCAATACAGTCCAGGGCCAGGTGAAGGGCGGCCGTACACGAGCTTACGGCCACTGCGTGTCGTGCACCAAGGAAGGCGGCAAAACGCTGCTCGAACTCTTGGGTTCGCGGACCGATCGTAATCCAGCCCGAGCGTAGAGTCTCCACAACGGCTGCAATTTCCTCCTCCCCTACGTCCGGTACGTAAAATGGCACCTCGTGAGCCTGCCCCGCGGTCCCATGAAAAACCCGACTATGCTGCCCGGCTGCTGACGACATGAACGAGTGCGCCTCCATCCAAAACGTTTCGGAACGATTCACTGCAGGGAACAAACCCGGCCACAGGATTCTTCACTTCCCACCACGGAGTGGGGTTGGAAATCAAGACCCTCCGAGGGATTGCTTTGATTCTGTCTCCTCCGCGAAGCGCAAAAGACCAGCGGCCTTCCGCCAGTAGACGTGTTGTTTCTCCCGCCGAGCAATCCAACCTCGCACCATCTCTCGCAGAGCCGGGCGATTAAGGAGAAATCGCAGAAACGGGTGGAATACAACGACTTGTCGGATCGGACGAGCTCGAAAGCCCATGCCGAACTTGAAATCATCCAAGGGCTTGACCGGCTCCAACGATTCCAGGCCGAACGTGATTTCCGGGACCTTGCGTCGCATCAGCATCTCCTCGGCGACGGCGAAGATCAGCGCATTGTTGGGGTACGCCCCCCGTTCTTCGGTGCTCGACCGGCTGAGCAAAAACTCCACGGCGTCTTCAAAGGTCACGGTCACGAGGAATGCTGCCAGGCGCCCCTCTACCCAGGCACCCCACCCCTCTATACCCGGGGTTTGACGAGCGGCGCGCCAGAATCGAGCCCAGCGATCGCTCGTCCACGCCTCGTCGCGGTTTTGGCGCTTCAACGTCTCCAAATGAAGCTCCCAGCCTTCTCGTTCCAAGTCAGCCAGGTTCGCACTGCGGACATCACAACGCCGAAGTCCCCGGCGCACTTTGCTGCGGACATTGGCACTCAGTTGTTCGAGCCCGTACGGTCGCCTGTCTAACACAATTTGATAGCTCGGCTTGCCCTGGGCAGATTCTGCCGGGGCGGCGTAACGGACGCCGAAGCAACCCCAACTCCGGAACAAGCTCCGAAGCTCCTCGCTTTCCAGGCAGTATTCGCGATGATGCGGTGCGGCGAGAAAAAACCAGCGGTTTGCTTCGAACCAAAATGCGCTGGGCGTACGGCGCACTCGATAACCTTGGAGCGCTAGAAATCGGGCATAATCCTCTGCGGTCAGTCGGGGCAACACGTCAGGCCCACCGGGCTCTTTGCATGTCCATTTCCACTAGGCGGCGAAGGACCACGCTGATCCCCACCAGCCAAAAAAGCAGCACAAATTGCCACAGATCGGCAACCAACGAGAAAAAGACTAAAGCAAGCAGACTGATCTTTGCCGCTTTTGCGATCCACAAGAGATCCGTGACCGCGGATGGTGGAGCGGCGACCATCCAGGCTTCGGCATAACGGTAATTTTGCCAGGTCCTCCACAGTAAAAGGAGAAAACCAGCCAAGCAGAACACCCCGCCTTCCACCAGCGCAAGCAGGTAAGAACTATGCGGCGCGGCTGTTGACCTTGCTGGATCTTTCAGGAATCGAGCGACTTCCCAGTTACCCATGCCTACGCCCAGGAACGGGCTATCGAGAAAGAGCTCCCAAGCAACTTGCCAGGTTCGGCTTCGCCGTTCCAAGGATCCGGATCCCTCGCCGACCTGCGCTTGTTGTGTTCCTGGGAGGTTGGTGATTCGTTCCAAACTACGCTCCGGAACAAACTGAGCCACCAGCACCCCCACGAGTACGGCCCCTAGGATCCAGTTGACCACGGCACGGAGCCTCACCTTCTCATCCCACAAAATGCCCGCGAAGCAAACGGCGAGTCCCAACAGCCCACTGCGCGAGGCGGTCATGAATACGGCCAGTCCCATGACGGCAATCGCCAGAATCAAAGCCGTTCTGAGGCCCGGTAGGGTGAGGGAACGACGAAAATACCACAGTCCGGCTACAGAGAACACCGCCAGCATGGCAAGCCGGTTGGGGTTATACGCTGCGGCCACCAAGCGGGCTTCGGTGGTGGCGCGATAGCCATAAAGACCGCCACCTTGGATCACCCCTTGCACGCCGCTGAGGGCGCTAGCCACCATGAAAGCCAAGCCCACCAAATAAATCATCCGCACATGTTCGGGTGTACGGATGAATGCAATAAAGAAAACCGTAAACGCCACCCGGTTCACGAAAATACGCATGTTCGCAGCGCTCAGTTCTTGTTCTCCGAGGAGCTCCAGCGTGTGGGGATCGGGGCCATTGATTCGTCCGGACACAAAGTACATGGCCACAATAAACGCCAGCAGTTGCACCTCCGGCATGGTCACGAACGACCAATCGCGCTCTCGGTAAACCCGATAGGCGAGCAACACGAGAAAGATTAAGCCCAGAACGTTGTTGATGGTGAGAAAGCCAACGCCTTGCAAGGCACGTGGGTAGGTCATCAGGAACGTGGAGAGAAACAGCGCAATTCCATAATGGGGGCGAGTGATGATGAGCGCGAGTAAGAAAAGCCCAAAGATCAGAATGACCGTTGCCCCGCCCAAGAAAACCGAACCCGCTCCCCCCACGAGAGCAAGCGCAACGACAAGAACCATTGGGCCCCAACTGCGCTCACTCGAGGGAGGTGAGAGCGTGCCCAAGCCTTGCATCGGTTACCTACCTTTGCGGGGTGTCATTACAGCAAATTCTCGAGGAACGCGGGAATGTACGAGCGCTGACGGTTCAGCACGACCCCCAAAATGCGGGCGCCCACTCGGTCGAGCTGCCTTTTGGCAGACTCGGCGTCGGTCACGGGTGTACGATCCGCCTCGAACACCAAGATCACGCCGTCCACCTTGGATCCTATCACCGCTGCGTCCGCATACACGTTCACCGGGGGACCATCGATTACGACAAAGTCAAATTGGGTTTGCAAGCGAGCCAGTAACGCCTCGATTGCCTCTACCGCGACGGTGGTCGCTGGCTGGGTACCGGCGGGAATGACCGACAAATTCCACTCATCCACGCGAGTGACAATCGCCTCGGGAGCAGCACGTCCCAAAGCATAGTCGGAAAGCCCGAAACTCGTTGGCACAGGTAAAAGGGTTTTGAGGGATGGGCTACGCAAATTGGCCTCCATCAGCAAAACCCGCGTCTCCCGCTCTCGTGCTAGCGCCATGGCCAAGCCGAGGGCTACCGTAGTTGTGCCCTCGCCATGTTGGGCGCTGACCAAAAGGATCGTGTGTAAGCCCGCGGGAACGGTCATCGACAAGACGCTAGCCCGCAGTCGCTGGTAGTCCTCCTGAATGACCGCTCCCGGATCTGTCAGTGCCGACGAAGTTGCCGGGCCGACTGTGCGCGCCCGGCCTCGCTCCCGTTCTTCTTCGGCCTTTTTCAGCGCCTCGTAAATCTTGCTCACGCGACCCTCAACGCTGGCGGAACCCGCTCATTGCGCTCCTGCATCTCGAACCGTCCCCAGCAAGGGTAATCCCAAAAAGCGCACCACATCGGCTTCCGATCTCAACGGCCGACTTACGTACTCCCGAGCAAACGCCCCCGCAATACCAACCACCAGCCCCGCGAGCAATGCCAAGCTCGCCGACACCCGTCGAGTATCAATACGCGGAAGCGGAGGGGTAGGCCGCTGCAGCACACTGACGTTGACCAACCTTTGTTCATCCATCGCACGACTGATGCGGGCTTCCTGCTCTCGTTTCACGTAGAGTTCATAAGCCTCGCGTCGGGTCTTCAACTCTTGCTCGAGCCGTTCGAATTCCACAGCTTTTTGCCGGAGCACAATCAGTCTTCGGGTGGAACGACTCAACTCGTCTTCCAAAGCTGCCTGGCGCGCCCGCATCTCACTAACCTGGCTTTCCAAGTCCAGCAGCGTTCGTAGCCGATCTTCCCGCAATGGGTTGGTTCGGTACAATTGGTGAGACACAACTGTGGGACGCTCCCGCAGCTCCGCTTCCAGTGCCGAGCGCAATTCCTGAATTTCCTCGTCGTTGTCTCGAACGTGCCGGTCCTTCTCCGTGTACTTCCGAAGCAGCGCCACGCGATCCATTTGGCGGTCAATTAACTGCGAGGTGAGCTGCGTCACCACCGGGTTTATTTCCAGGGACTGCGAGCGCTTCACCACCTCGGGCTGCTGGGCAATTTGCTCGCGCAGCACCCGCAGTCTTTCTTCGGCGCCGACGATGCTTGCATTGATCTCGCGCAAAACGCTCGCAGTCTCGGCAACCATCCGAACCGTCGCTGAGATTTCGTCGGTCGGCGAGACCACACCCTCCTTACTGGTAAATTCGATGAGCCTTTGTTCCGCCCGGCGCAGCTCTTGCTCAAGCTGCCGCCGCTGCTCATCGTAAAAACGGGGAAGGTCTTTGTTCCCATGCACCTCAGCATGATACGCGAGGTACTCGTCCACAAGCTGATTCACCACCTTGGCAGCATATGCCGGATCGCTGTGCCGGTAATCGATTTGAATCACGTTGGATGCTTTAATTGGTGTTACTGCCAGCGCACTTTGCAAGGAAACCAATTGGTCTGCAATCGAGCGCTTTTGTGCCACAGGAGACATCGCACCCTCGCCATTCACGGCCAGCGACCGAGCCACAGAAGCCAGCAGGTCGCGACTGGTTACAATGTGGACCTCCGTGTTCACCAAAGACTCGTTTAGTTGGACGGGCTCGAGCTTGGTGACGTCTGTTGGCTGCACTGTGGGGTCTGTCCGCGAGGCGGAAATCATCACCTTGGCGCTCGCCACATACTTCGGGCGCTGCAACAGCGTACTCAGGAGGCCTGGGAAGGCCACGGCAAGAAACAACGCCCCGATCAAGCGTTTATGTTTGAAGAGAACATGGAGAATGTCCCGAATCTGGTCGCTTGCCGGCCCGTTCCACCCGCCGTTCGCATTCCAGCCGGTATTTCCTCCGAAATTCCCGGGACCACCGAGCGAGGTGTTCCGAATATTGTTGGGGCGCCTCTGGGGCTCGAATGCCATACCAGCGTCCGCTTTCCAGATCTAAAAGCTCGTTCCAGCACCGACACGAGGCTCTACCGGGAGAAGCCCGCGGATGTACAAACGCACGAACGCATTCACGTCCCCAATGAACGTCCGCGGCACGTACAAAACATCACCCGGACGGAGTTGCACTTCCTCCGGAGCTCCGCTTCGCAAAGCTTGGGCAAGGTCCAAACGCGTCCCCTGATACTCCTCCTCTCCAGCCGACAAGCGCAAAACACTGTCCACCCTTGCAGTGTCTAAAAAGCCGCCGCGGTCAGCGATCGCTTGCAAAGGCGTCAGCCCCTCCCGGTAAGGTACGATGCCCGGCACTCGTACCTCCCCCATAACGTAAACCTTGAGATCCGCGGTTTGCGCAACCAAAACCGACACCTCCGGTTCGCGAAGGCGGTCTTGCGTCCGCTCGACAATTACCCGAGCCAATTCATCGGTGGTCAGACCGGCAGCGTGAATCTCTCCCGCCAGTTGAAGCGTAATCCCGCCATCAGGGCGAACCGGAACTTTTACATCGAGCTCCGGGTGGTAGAGAAATTTAATTCGCAATAGATCCCCCGGCTTGATCCGGTACGGAGCGCCCTGGCCCGGAGGCAACGGCAACGGGGCATCGAGTGGGGGCAAAGCTGCTGTCGGCGCTCCCTGCCGAGCACACCCGCCCAGCGTGAACAGGAAACAGATGCCCACAGCGAACATTCCCCAAAATCGGCCTGTTCTTCTTTTAAGCACGGGCCTCATCCTCCCGGCGACCATCCGCTGGCTTATACGAAGTCGGCACATGGCTATCAACACCCCAACGGTGTTCTGGAATTTGCGTCAGCCTCCGCACCCCGCGCCATTTCAGCCACCAAGTCCAGCTCATGAGTCGCTCTAAGGCCTCGCTAACCATCTCCAGGCTGGGTAGGCCGTTGGCAAAGCGGCTTGCAGCGTCTGCAGCCCCAGCCCGTGCGCTCGGATTTTCCGCCAACCGTAATAACACCGAGGCTAAGTCCGCTTCGTTTCCCGCTTGGAAGACCGTAGCCCCGTGCGACCAACCGATCGCTTTCGCTACAGCCGCAGAAAGCACGATGGGCTTTTGCAGCGAAGCAAAGTTCAACAACTTAATCGGGAAGCCCGACCAGGATCCTCGTGGACAAACCAGCACATCTGCACCGGACAGCCACGGTCGGGTTTCCGCAAAACTCCGGCAAACAACCACCTTGACCTCTGGGCGCCCCACTAATGCCAGCAACTCCCGAGGCGCGTGCCGCGTCCAGTCGCGGTCGTGGGTAACCAACAAGAGAGCCGCAGCCGAATGCCGTTCCCGCAGCCAACAAAATGCGCGTACGAGCACCCCCAGGTCCTGGTATGCGTCGAGATTGCCGGCATAGCCGACCACGAACTCTCCTGCCGGCATCCGAACGTTGGTACGGCTTCTCGCCGCTCCTTCGCCCAGGTCAGGCACCGGCGGAGGCACAACGATGATCCGGTCGGGGGGCAATCCACGAGACAGGAGGGCGTCTCTTTGCGCAGCCGACAAAACAACGGCCACGTCGGCAAGCCGCGGCACCAACCGATCGCCGGCCTCCCCAACCAACCCCATCAACCAACGAGACCACCGCTTCCGGAAATACGTGGGAAGTTCGTCATTTAAGACGTTGTGCGCGTGATACACCAACGGACAGCCCAAAAGCCACTTTGCTACACAGGCAACGAAGAGGCCCTCGTAATTGTGGGCGTGGAGCAGTTGGATTTTCTTTGCCCGGACCACGCGGCAAAGCGTCATCACCAGGAGAACATCCCACAGTGATTTACGAACGAGCCAGGGCAGCCGCTCCATCCTACCCGAAGTCAACCAGCGGGGGCGATGAACCACAATTCCTCGAACTGGCACCAAGTGTTCTCCAACAGGGTAGGCTACAATGTGAACTTCGTGCCCTCGTGAGGCCAAGCCTTCCGCCAGCTCACGGATCAGCACTTGCGAGCCCCGAGCCGAAGGAAAGGGGCAGGCCGCCACCACAGCAATCCGCAAGGCTGATGTAGTATTGGTACCGTTCATGAAAAATATCCTAAATCCTCTAGGCGTTTCGAAATTTCCGCTTCTTCCTCTTCCGTGTACACCCTCCGCGCTGAAACCGGCATCAAGGTCTCCGCATGAGCTATCCAAGCAGGTTCGCTTACTACGTGTGCAAAGGTTTCTCCATCGAAAAATTGCGTTGGATCGCGCACGCCACACAACTCTAGAATTGTCGGCGCGAACTGCTCCATGGCAACAGTCAGCTTCTCCCGACTCCCGGAAATCCCAGGCCCGGTCAAGGCAAAGATCCCTTCCCGCCGATGGCTACCGCTGAGCCCATGAAGCTTCCCGCCCCGCCAGGCGCGCAAATCGAGCTGTGTGACCTCTGGCCCAGAGCGACCCTGGCTGCTCGCGGCCAAAACAGCGTACCCTCCACCCTCTTCCGACAGCTCGAGGATCAGATCAGGCGCCTCTTCGACGTAGGGCCCTACGTACAATTCCTCGCGAAACCAAACTCTTCGCACCAAGGGACCGCCGCTTTCCGGGTGGCGCCAAGCCAGTAGCGCATCGCGAATCGTTCGGCGGAATTGATCGTAGTCCCTCCACGCAACCACACCTAAAGGATCGCGACCCTGCACGTTCAGCCAAATACTGGGGAAGTAGCCGAGCTCTTCCGAGAACGCAGCCGAGCGGCGAAAGTCGATCCCGGCAAAACGAGCCGATGTTTCCATCGCGTTCGACCAACGGCCGCCCCGGAGCGCAAACAGCGCGCGTTGCAACTTCGACGGCACTGCCCGCAACATGAAAGGTTTGAGGGAACCCAAGACATTTCCTACGCGCACCTCGTTGGAAAACCTCAGCCAGCCGTGTCGTTCCAGCCACCGGTTTAAATGAACACGAGTGCCCGCCACCCCCCCAAATCCGTGGTCAGAAAGCACCAATACTTGGGCATCGCCTGCCAACCCCTGCAGCGTGCCCAGCGCATCGTCGAGAGCTTCGTAAATCTCCCCCACGACGTTGCCCACCGGCATGCCCGCGCATGCTGGAGCAAAGGGACTACCTGGATCAGCGAAATGCCAAAAATGGTGCGCAACAGTGTCAGATTCCCCGAACAGAAGAAAAAACACATCCCAGCGTTCACGACGCAGAAACCGCTCAGCGACACGGACTTTTTGGGCGATCCCTTGAAGGAGACGAGAGCGGGCCTTGGCATACCAAGCACGGTCGACGCGAAATTCTTGGAAGTCGGCAAAAGGGAAACCGCCGGCCTGCAAAACTCCGTCGGCTTCTTCGGGCGGGTACACAAACGACCGGTCGACACGTGTCGTCACTGGGGTGTCAAAACCGCAGATCATCACGCCGTTGACGGGTTCCGGCGGGTAAGTTGCAGGTAGCCCAAGAATGCAAACTCGTTTTCCCGCCGCACTTAACCTCGACCAAATGCTCGGAGCCCGTCTCCACGTACTGTTCACGAAGTGAACGCGATAAGCGCCCGGTTCGCGCCGGGTGAAGTCGAAGATTCCGTGCCGGCCGGGGTTGACACCAGTCATGAAGGTGGTCCAACTGGGAAAAGTCACCGGCGGCCACGGCGCTAGCACAGTGCCCCACAGCCCTTGGGAACGCAGACGAGCGAAGTTCGGCATCTTCCCCGCTTGCACCATGGGCTCGAGGAGGTTTGCCGACGCGCCATCCCAACCGACGATCAAGAGCATGGGCCACCTCCTCCTAGTCAAGGGACTGGAAAACCATCCCGCCTGTGCCCGGCCGTATCCGCTCTAAACGCCCAAGCATCTCACGGACCAGCTCTGGCCTCGAGTCAGCCAAGTTCACCTTCTCCTCTGGATCGCGGGACAGATCGAACAGCGCCGTTGTCGGCAGACCTCGAGGATTTTCCGCATTGGCCACCACCAGCTTCCAGTCCTGCCAGCGCACCGCTTCCAACTCGTTCCCTTCGAGGCTCTCGTGCGCGTAGAGCACTTCGGGAGGGGCACTGGCGGAAAATAAATCGCGCCCAGGAAGTGCTTCGTTCAGAGCCACCCCGGCTTGGCCCAAAATTGTGGGCAAAATGTCCAAAGTTTGGGCAAGGTCTGTGCGTTCGATCCCTCGCTCGCGGCCACCGGGTAAACGCACGATCAGCGGAACTCGGATCTGTTCCTCGTAGAGCGTGGTTCCATGCCACCAACCCCCATGCTCGTAGAACTCTTCGCCGTGATCTGCCGTCAGAATGAACACCGTATCGTCGTACAGCTCCCTGCGGCGGAATTCCTCCATTAATGCGCCGAAGTAGCCATCGAAATACTGCACGTCCTGGGCATAAAGCCTGCGCATTTCTTCGGCTCGGTCCGGTGGCGGACTCGGCTCCACAACCCGAGCGATTCCACGGCCGTTGTAGGGAATCTCAAAGTACGGATCGTGGGGATCCATATAATGGACAAACAAGAAAAAGGGCCGTGGAGGAGCCTCCGCAAGCCACTGGCTTACTCGTTCTGTGACCACCCGAGCATCCTGGTAGTAGTGATGGTAGTACAGTCTCCGGCGCAGGAAGCGCTCCCGTAACATGCGCAGGAGCTTGTAGGCCGAAAGCCGCGTCGCCGAATCCGACGCCCCAAAGTAGAAAGCCGGGGGGAGATAGTGGTACTCCCCGAACCCTTGCTGGAAATTGAAAATGGGCGCGACGTTGATGTTGGTAACAAACGCGGCCGTCCAGTAACCGGCGTCGCGCAAAATCTCGGCAACGGTGCGAACTTCATCGGGGAGCGGGTCGAACTTATGCACCGCGCCGTGAAGCGGCGAATATTGCCCCGTCAAGATGGTGGCAATCGAAGGACGTGTCCACGACGATTGCGCGTAGGCGTTTCGAAACCAAACCCCGTCACGTGCTAATGCGTCCATATGGGGCGTTGCACTGGTGCCCCCGGCGATCCCCAAAGCATCAGCCCGCAGTGTGTCCACAACCACGAGCACGATATTGGGCTGGCCTGCCCCGCCGTGCGCAAGGCGCAATGGGGGCGGTTGCGGAACGGTGAAACCCGCCGCTCCCGCTTTGAGTGCCAGAAAGGCCAAAACCCAGCAGACGGGGAGTCTCCAAACTGCCTGCCTGCTGCCTCCAGCAACGAAAAATACAAGAGCGGCAACGATCACGCTTACGAGAATCGCGCCGAGGAGCAGCGCGAGATAAACCAAAAGCCCCATGCCACTGAGAGGTGATGGAAACTGTTCGGCAAAGTAACGTTGGGCTACGTGATACCGGGCAACGACGAGCGCTAGGGGTAATACAACCAAGCCTGCTGCGAGTGCGGTCCACGCACGATCGGAAATCCGGGTTCCGGGTGCAAACACAAGGCGGACCAACGCAATCAGGAGCCCAAGGACAAACCCGAGCGCTCCGTAAGCCCAGAAGGCAAAGGGAAACAAGCCAAACTCCGCCAGCGTGGCTCCGAATGCAACAATTGCAATGGCTTCGATCACCCCCACAAAACTGCCACCCCAAGCGCCAGCAGTGGTCAGTCCGATTACCTGATATCCCATGGCACCTCCCCGACAAACCCTAAGGGCGACGATCCTAACGGAAGCAAATTCACTGACCTAAACCCACGAAACACTCGGAACCAATGGCTACAGCGGCGCGCAACCTTGGCCCGTCGTTTCCATCGGAGCCAAGCTGCGCCTTACAACCGAACTGGAGCTTTTAGCCGTGGTTACGTCCCTTATTGCCCGAGGCGGACAATGTCCGCGTCCTCCCGCAGCACTCGCTGCAGGGCCAAGCCTGTGCGAAGGGCCTCTTCCCGTGCACCTCCCGCCTCCACGGTAACGCGGAACAGCTTTTTCTGCGCGCCCAGGTCCGTAGGCTCCACTTGAACTGGGAAGCCCCGTCGCCGCAACGCTTGCGCCAGCAATTGTGCGCGTTGCACGTTTGGGGTACTAAACACAAGTAACGCGTACCGACCTCCCCCCTTGCGCACGATCGGTGGCCCCTCACGCAGATCGGGGAGACGCAACGTCTGACCGGGAACGATCAGGTCAACATCCTTGACCTCCGGGTTCGCTAGCTTAATGAGGTCCAAAATTGTATAACTTGACTGTCCGTACGTTGCTCGCGCAATACCCGACAGCGAGTCGCCCGGCCGAACTACAAGGTCCTTGTATTCAGGCGCGTCGACTTGGGGAACCTCCTCGGTATGCAGGGATGACTTCCCCACCTCCTGCTCCGCCCTGGTTGCGCCACGCAACACTGCGGTCAACTCCTCCAGCGAGGGGACCGTCGCCCCCGGGGCGGCGGAGGCACCCCTGTCTGTGTCCCCACTTTCTCGGACGATATTGGTCGACTCCGTGGCGCCTTGCGGAGGTGCGCTCGCAGTTGCACCGGCCATCACTTCCCCGCCCGTCTCCGCCGCCCTGCCCTCCCCAACAAGTGGTACACCTTCCGGGCTGCTCGGCAGCGGCGCAGACTCCACGGGCACATCCGCCAACATCGCAAGCCGCGGCGCCGTTTGCACTTGGGGTATAGATGTCGTTGGTTGCGCAGGAGGACCTTGTGCCATCTGTCCCGCTTTTTCTGCGTCGCTCGGCGCGACAGCAGCCGACTGACTCGCCGCGGCCTCTCCGCGAAGTTCGTTGGCTTTTACCGCAACACCTTCCAAAGGCCGGGACACGGCTGGCGCCTCCTGAGCTCCGGAATCACCAAACTCAGGAGTTGAAGCGAGCTCCTCAACCGAAGACGGGGCGGCAACATACACCTGCCAGAAAGAACGCCCCGCCGTCCAGAGTGCCAGCCCGCTGGCGAGTGCGGCCACACCCAAGGCAAGGCTCGGCCACCACGAGCGGCGGTGACTGGGCCTGGCCCGCTCTAGAGGAGCCTGTTCCCTTGACGAGCTCGGGGCCACTTCGTTGACCCCTGAATTTGAGGAATCCGCCGGCAGCAGGTCTGCCGCCGCCTCGTCAATGATGTCCGCCGTGATCCGCTTTTTTCCCATCGCGTAGCCGATCACCAGGGCGTTATCACACACGACGTTGACTAAGCGGGGAATACCCCGCGAGAAGTGGTAAATCTGCTCTTCCGCCTCGCGCGTGAACAGCTTCGGGTCCGGCGCTCCGGCGGCTTCTAAGCGAAAGCGGATGTACTCTGAGACCTCGTCGCGCGACAGCGGCAACAAGCGACAATTCACACTAATGCGCTGCCGCAATTGCCGGAGCACAGGATTGCTCAATTTTTGACCCAACTCAGGCTGCCCCGAAAGGACAATCTGAATGATCTTCTCCTTTGCCGTTTCGAGGTTGGATAACAGCCGCAAGTCCTCGAGAACGCTGTATTCCAAGTCCTGGGCTTCATCGATCAACAAGGCCACATTCCGGCCATTGCGCAGCTCTTCCAGCAAAAACATGTTGAGCCGCTGCAGCATGTAAAGCTTTTTGCCGCTGTGCACGGGCAAGTCGAACTCGGCAAACATGTACTCGAGAATTTCCTCGAAGCTCACGTTGGTGTTGAACAAGAACACCGTACGCGTGGTCTGATCGAGCTCGTCGAGCAGACGCTTCAAGAGGGTGGTCTTTCCCGTGCCAGCCTCACCAATTAAGGTGATGAAGCCCTTTCTCTGGGTAATGCCGTAGTGCAGCGAAGCGATGGCCTCGCGATAGCGGGCATTGAGATACAAGAACTTGGGGTCGGGCGTTACGTTAAAAGGGCGCTCTTGTAGCTGATAGAATTCACAGTACATCGACTAGAGTCCTCCGTGGCGTCCAGCGGATCAAAGGTTGCCTTGTCCCCGCAACCTTTCCAAAGGTTGGTGATCCTGGATCTAGGCGTACCTGCTTCAGTCATGGCGAAAGGCGGCGGCACGAATACCCAAATCCCGTATCTTGCGATGCAAGGTTGCTTGATCAATGCCAGCATGCCGGGCTGCCTGGGTAACGTTACCGCGAAAGTGCTTCAGTAGCTCTTGTACATACCAGCGCTCTGCTTCCCGGACAAACTCGCGCAGTGGTTGATTCGCCGACGCAAAAGGCAACCTCTGACGCTCGCCGCCTCGGGCCATACCGACATCCACGTGCGATATACAATGACCATCCGCAGTAACGATCGCTCGCTCCAACACGTTCCATAGTTCGCGAATGTTGCCGGGCCAGTCGTGTTCCATCAAAACCGACATTGCCTCCTCGCTGATTCGGTCGATACCCTTTTCTCGGGCTAGGGGATGCCGTTGGAGGAATTCGCCTACCAATAATGGGATATCTTCACGTCGATCCCGCAAAGGCGGGAGGTGAAGGGGAACAACCGCTATGCGGTAGTAAAAATCTTCTCGCATCGTCCCCTGCGCGACGCATTGCGAAAGGTCCCGATTGCTGGCTGCCACCACCCGCATATCAACGTGGGTGCGTTCGTTGCTACCCAAACGTTCCACGGTGCGCTCTTCCAGCACGCGCAGCAACTTGCTTTGCATGGTCAGAGGAATGCTCTCGACCTCGTCGAGAAACAGCGTGCCACCATGGGCCGACTCGAGTTTACCAGCGCGACTCACACTGGCACCCGTGAAAGCCCCTTTTTCGTAACCGAAGAGCTCGCTTTCCAAAAGATTTTCCGGAATGGCGGCGCAGTTAATTGGCACAAAAGGTCCTTGCCGCCGCTTGCCGTGCTCGTGAAGTGCGCGCGCCACGAGTTCTTTCCCGGTTCCGGATTCCCCCGTGACCAGCACCGTCACATCCGTGTTCGCGAGCGAGGCAACAAGGCGAAACACTTCGCGCATCCTCGCGTTGCGGCTGACCATGTTCGCAAAACGGTACCTTTCGGCTAGCTGGTCTTTGAGGCTTTGGATCTCGTCCAACAGCCGCCGACGATCGAAGACGCGGCGAATCGCCAGCGCGAGCTCTTCCGCGGAAAACGGCTTGGTAACGTAATCCGCGGCCCCCCAGCGCATCGCTTCTACGGCTCCCCGAATCGTTCCGTGGGCGGTCACCATGATGACGTCGATCGAAGCCCACCGACGTCGAATTTCCTGCAGCAGGCTCGCTCCGTCGCGCCCAGGCATCATCACATCGAGAAGCACCAAGGAGTATGTGCGCTCCTGGAGGCGACCGAGGGCTTCGGTGGCGTCTTGCGCCACGTCTGCCGGATAACCCTGCTGCTCGCAAAGGTGCTGGAGCTGGCGCCGAATCAAGGGATCGTCATCAACCACTAATATTCGCGGGTTCGTCAATTTTCCGTCTGGCTCAGGCATGCCCGCGAAAGGCACAGGAACCATTCCCGCCCTCCTCGGTAACTTGCGTTCGACCAAAATCCTCCTCCCTGCCCCACCAGATATTTCTCCATCACCGCATGGTACAACTCCCCGGCAGCACTGCGCCTCGGGTTACTCTTCTCGGCACTGAGGCCAATGACAAAGCGGTCACCCTCAGTAGCTGCATGCACGACCACGACCGCGCCTACCGGCACTCCATCCTCTGACAAAAGCGCTGGCAAATAACGCACGGCCGTCTCCAAAGCGACCGGATTTACCAACAGTTCAAAGTCACATTCTGCTAACTCTCCAGCACTCGGTTCCGGCCGATAACTTCGGTCCAGCGTTAAGACTATAGTGGCAAGCACCTCTCGAGCGTGAAACAACTCCAAGCCCGCTGGGGTGGCCGCAAGATAGTCCAGAAGGCAGCGTGACAACCGTTCCAAGTCATCGACGGTACGTTTTAAAGGCTCCGCTAGCGAGCTGGCGTCGCGTTCTAGGCCCTGCTCGATCGCACGCAGGCGCTGCAAAAGGTTTCCGAGCCAGTGACCCGTCGCGTCGATCACCTCCGGCCGGATCGACACCAAGTACTCGCGTTCGGGCTGCTGCCCCTGGCAATCTTCCGCTCTAGTTGTGCCCATACCTGAGGCTCCTTTGTCCAGCCCTTAGGACACCCCCAGGGCATGCTCTTCGCACGGCTCGAAAAGCTCCACGAACACGGTTTTTCCACCTGCGATTCTCCGGATCAGAAGCCAGTCACCTTTGTAAGCTTTGTGATCGTACGGGCCCAGACTCATGTGTGTGCGTGGCCCTCCATTGACGGCGGGGAGCATACGCACCTTCTCCAAACCTTCCTTGAACCCTTTTGGCGTCAATAGCGGCGCACGCGCAAGGCCTTCAACGATGAGCATGGCGGTGTCCCAGGTTAACGCCGTCACTGTGTGATCACACCGGCGACCCAACGTGGCGGCCACGTGATCCAGCACCGAGTGAAGGCGGGGATTTCCCTCGCATATCTGATCAATCCCGTACCAGCCTTCTAAGGCAGCCATCCACTCGGGCTTGGCGTAACAAAATTGGAAAGCCGAGGTCATAATCCTCGGCGGAAACCACTTCAGCCCCTCGAAAATCGGCCGTAACAAAATTGTCGGGTAGCCATACCCCAGGTACGCGAGGCAGTCTGGCGCGGCAGCCTGGAGCTTACGAACAACTGCCTCCAGGTCTTCTGGCGTTTGGCTCGTATACCCCTCGGCAACGATCTCGAGCTTGTGGCGCTGCGCAAAGTAGCGGAAATTTTGGGAATACTCAGTACCACCCGGGCTCAATTCATGGATCATGGCCACGCGACGTAAGCCTTGCCGACAAATCCAGTTCGCCATGAGGGCGCCCTCCTCGGCGAGTCCACCATTGCCCAGGTTAAAGCAATACTCCCCAAAGTAACGTTCCGTGCCGGTCCACGTAATCGCGGGCACCCGGCACCGCTCGATTTCCGGAACCAGCGCCAGAGAGTTGTCGGTAATGAGGGGGCCAATTACTCCGAGGACTCCTGCCTCAACCAGTTCCTGGTAGCCTTGGATCGTATTGCGGGCCTCCAGACGAGGCAGCCCAACGGCTTCTTTGACGATCAATTCCACTGCGCGCGGTAACCTCCCGGCTGCTTCAGCTTTGGCAAACGCAAGCCGAAGCGTAGCAAGGAAATCTTCTTTGGTGCCCATATCGATGTCGATCAACACACCAATTTTTACCGGCGCAAAGGCCAACCCGTGCGGAAGCGTCTTCGTCGTAGCCATAGCCACCTACTGTCAGTGGGATCCCCTAAAGCAAGGCATTGTGCCAGGCTGAGAGCATGCCCGAAGGCACTCATTCAGTGCAAGCTCCGTGCGTCGTGCCCTGCCCGCGCAAAAACTGACCCAACCTTAACTCCTGTTTCCCGGTGCGCACACCCACTAGGCAGCAGCATAGGCTTAGGTCACGGTTGGGTCGGCCTTCACGGGACACTTGGCGCTCCGTTGACTTTCGCCGCCATTCGAAGGTACGCTTCAGGGCCGGTTCCTCAATGGTCCGGCGCGAGGACGGGCAAGGAGTTGGCGGAGTGGAGCGCCTGCGAATCGGAGTTGTTGATCGGTCGCCAAGTGTTCGGGAAACCATAGCGATCGTGTTGCGCGAGCACGATGTCGTTCGGTTCGCTCCCGAGGCGTTCTCGAAGCTGCCTTCGCCTTTCGATGGCCACCTCCTCATCGTTGAACGTGGGGCAGTCGCAGCCGACGCGTTGGCTCGGTTGGCAGGCGGCATACCAGTGATTTGGCTCCAGGCGGAGCACGAGCGGGAAAGCCCGGAGACAGCGCTACCGCGCCTTTTCGAGCCTCACGCCCTGCGGCGGCGTGTCCGAGAAGTCTTCGCGCGTAGCCAGCTTGTTTCCGACCAAACATTCCTTTCCTCGTTCGAACGGCCCTTGTATCCGCCGGAGTTGGAGGGTGTGCTTCGTGCTGCTCTCCGGACGCGCCTTCCAACCATCATCTATGGAGAAGCCGGTGTCGGTAAGTTGCGGCTCGCCCGCGCCATGCATCGGGCGAGCAACAATGCATTCTTTCACCGCGTTAGTGCCGCCACATGCGATCGCGCACTTCTAGATCTCCTCAAAGCCCACACCAGCCAAGGTGGCGTCACACTATGCGTCGCTGGCCTTGAGTCGAGAACGCCGATCACGGAAGCTGTCTTACTGGAAATGGTCGACACCTTCGTTGGGGTTGTTCCACAAGTCTGGGTGATCTCGCTGAGCCGCCTCAGCCCCGAGGAACTCGCAGAAAGTGCACCAGGAAGTTCGACGTTTTTGCACCGATTCGGAGTTTTTACCGTACCCCTTCCACCATTGCGCGAGCGCACCGACGACCTACCCGCGATCATCGCAGCCGAAAGCCAGCGTCTCAGTGAGCTTCTGCGGGTAAGCCCAGCGAGCTTCACTCCAGAGGCATGGGAGCGACTGAAACACTACCTGTGGTTTGGCAACCTAACCGAACTCGAGACTGTGTTGGCTCGCACGATGGTCCTGGTTTCCCATCGGCCCATTACCGCCGACGACATTCTTTTCGACCCGCCAAATACCTTCGCGGCAACGAGCCCGCTCCCTTCTCCGCACGGACTGGTAACCACTGGGGCTGCGACAGACGCAAGCCCCGCAGCTTGGCAACTCGAGGTGCTCCTCAACGAGTTGGCGCACGAACTGAAGAATCCGCTGGTGACGATCAAAACGATTAGTCAGCATCTCGAACGACTGCTCAACGACGAGACGGGCCGGGAGCAAGTTGCACAGCTTGCTGGTGAGGCCGTGTCCCGCATGGACCAACTTCTGGAAAATCTCTTGCGCTTCGCTCGTTTCGGACCCCCGCGGTTGCAGCCCACATCCGTGAACGCGGTCTTAGCGCCCGCGCTTGCAGAACTGGCTCCCCTCATTTCCGAAAAACAAATTGTGCTGCACTACGTGCCTTCCGAAGGCAAGGCCATTCTCGGGGACCCAGTACAGCTCAGCTTCGCGCTAGAAAATATGTTGCGATCCATCGTGCGGGACCTGGAAGAAGGTACCACGCTCGCAGTTCAGTCGTCGACGACAGGCACCGGGATCGAAGTACAGTACCCGCGCGCTCGCGTCGAAGTCGCGGAGCGGCTCCAGCACTACGCGGACGGTCAACCACCAGAGGACTCAGTCGTCGAGCCTTTGGGATTTTTGATTGCCCGGTCTTTACTCCGCCGCAATGGGGCTCAACTCGAGGAACGCATCGAGGGCGCTAACCGGTGTGTCACCCTGACTTTTGCTCCAACTACGGAGATGACGGAAAGCTATGCCGAAACCACGCGTTCTCATCGTGGATGACGAGCCCAGCGTTCGTCAATCACTCACGTTGATCCTCAAGGATCAGTACGAAGTTCTGGCGGCTGCTACGGGTCAAGGTGCATTCGACGTCTTGACCACAACCCCGGTGGATGTGGTTCTCCTTGACATCCTGCTGCCTGGCATGGATGGGCTGGAGGTTCTGGAAAAAATCAAACAGCGCGTACCGTCGCCGCAAGTGATCATGTTGACCGCAACGAAAACGGTCAAGACAGCGGTTAGGGCGATGAAGCTGGGGGCGTTCGACTACGTGACGAAACCTTTCGACGTAGAAGAATTACTCCTTCTCGTGGAGCGCGCCGTGCAGTCGGCAGCGTTAGTGCAAGAAGTCGAGCACCTTCGGGCCGAGGTTGGCCAAAGGTACAGCTTCGAGAACATCATCGCCCGCTCCCCGAAAATGCAGGAAATCTTGCGTACCGTCGCTCGCGTGGCGCCGTTGAAAACGACCGTGCTGATCACGGGTGAGAGCGGCACCGGCAAAGAACTCATTGCCAAAGCTTTGCATTATCATAGCCCCCGGGCGCACCGGCCTCTGGTTACATTGAACTGTGCGGCAATCCCGGAAAACCTGCTGGAAAGCGAGCTCTTTGGTCATGAGCGTGGCGCGTTTACCGACGCGCACGCGCGAAAGCTGGGGCAGTTCGAGTTCGCCGACCAGGGGACGATCTTCCTCGACGAAATCGGGGAGATGCACCCTTCTATCCAGGCTAAGATTTTACGTGTGCTGGAACAGGGGGAGTTCATTCGTGTCGGCGGAAATCAGCCCATTCGCGTAGATGTCCGCGTGATTGCGGCGACCAACCGTGACCTGCACGAGGGCATGCGCGAGGGTCGCTTTCGGTTGGATCTTTACTACCGCCTCAACGTGGTTTCCATTCACATTCCCCCACTGCGCGAGCGGCGAGAAGACATCGTTCCCCTAGTTCAACATTTCCTCGCCTTAAAATCCCGCGAATTAGGCATCCCAGAAAAAACCTTCTCGAATGAGGCGCTCGACCTTTTGCTTGGTTACTCCTGGCCAGGAAACGTACGAGAACTGGAGAACGTGGTGGAACGGGCGATGGTCCTGTCGCCTCACCGGATAATGGAACCCTCGGACCTGCCCGAGTACATTGCCAACCCGCGCCAGACGCAATTCCATCCGGCGCAACAAAGCGTCTTACGAGGGGAAACGCGGCTCAGTGAAGCAGTGGACCAGTTCGAACAAGAACTCATTCGCCGCGCTCTAGAGCAAGCCCAGTACAACCAAACACGCGCTGCTGAAATTTTGGGTACCACGCGGCGTATTCTGAAATACAAGATGGACAAGCTTGGAATTCGCCCCGAGGGACCCGAAGCATGATGCGATCCCAACGCACGCCGTCGTAAGCCGTTGCCGAGTAAAACCTGGGATAGGCTCCCCCGCGACTGGCAATGACAATTTTGTCACGCCCGTCCAAAATTGTACGACCAGCCTCTTGAGGCTCGCGAAGGCCGCGTCCGCGGAAAACCTCTGTAAGAACGGCAATTTCCTTAGTTTTTGGCCATCCGAGCGCTCGCCCAGAGTTGTGGCCTGACAAAGGGGCGGAATTTGGCGCGATTTCTGCTGTGCGACGTGCCGTATGCAGCTAGCGGAAGCACCGGCCGAACGTCCGACCTTGCTGGTTGTCGACGACGAAATTGGCCCTGCCGAGTCACTAAGAATGGTCTTCCATCCCCATTATCGCGTGCTGATCGCCCACCGCGGGGAAGAAGCACTGCACATGCTCCGGGAAGAAACGGTAGACGTTGTCGCTCTCGACCTGCGAATGCCCCACATGACCGGGGTCGAGGTGCTTCGCGCCATAAAATCGGAGTTCCCGGACGTCGAAGTGATCATCATCACGGCGTACGCCTCGTTGGATACGGCCCTCCAAGGACTGCGTTGGGGGGCGTTCGACTACGTCATCAAGCCCTATGATGTTCCCCACATTGCCGAACTGGCCGACCGAGCAGTCAAACGACGGCGTACAA
>BEIG01000024.1 GCA_002898795.1 bacterium HR30
CATCTTCGAGATGAATCAGCTTGTTCGCTAACCGTCCTTTGAGCCTGCATCTGGCAGTGTTACTTTGGCAATGGCTAAGCGGTGGAAGAGCTGGCCTGAGACTTTGGCGCTACGGAGGTTATCGCAATGCGCTCGGTGAGAAACGCAAGCGGATTTACGTTGATCGAGATCATGGTGGTGGTGTTTATCCTAGGGTTACTTGTGACCCTTGTGGCTCCGAAGATCATTGGGCGAACCGACGAAGCGCGACGCACTAAGGCCGCGGCCGACATCAAGGCAATTGAGCAGGCACTCAATTTGTTCAAGCTGGACAATGGCTTTTACCCCAGCACCCAAGACGGGCTCCAGGCTTTGGTCCAGCGCCCAGCCAACGCCCGCAATTGGAATCCCGACGGCTACCTCTCGCAAATTCCGATAGACCCGTGGGGAAATCCCTATGTGTATTTTTCCGATGGTACCTCGGTGATTATCAAATCGTACGGTGCCGACGGCCAGGAAGGCGGCGAGGGTAAAAACGCCGACATTGACAATCGTGGGTAACCGCCGTGTTGCATGGGAAAGCTCGGCAAGTCAGTTGGTCCGTACCGCACACTCAGTCTCTTCTCTGCGGGCGCCTGGGTGGTCTCTAGGCCGTGAAGTGAGTTTCTCGCGTTTCCGGCCTCACTCCCGGCGGTGCTCTCGATCGAAACTGAGTGTCGGCTTCGTTGGCTGGCAAACTGGCATCAAGACTTTGGGAAGGCCGGGCCACAGCACCGACTGGGCAGTATACCAAGGGGAGCCCGACGGAGTTTCTGGCTCGATTTGGGATACGCCAGGTGCCGGCGGACCTGCACGGTTTACGGCTGGAGTGGGAACGAGCATTTCGGCCCCGCTCAACGTCTTCCCCGACCGACTCCAAGCAGGGCAGACACAGCCCAACGCCACTTCGTGTTATGTGGCTCCAGTTTGATCTTTCAGCGGCGAGCCTTCCCCAAAGGACCGAGAGCGGCACACCCGTGACTTCGCGGTCTGGAGGCTTTACGTTGCTGGAACTCAGCCTCGTGTTGCTTCTGCTCTCGGTAATGCTTGTTGTTGCTTTGCCTCGATTCCGCGATCGTGACCGAGCCGAACTCTTGGCTCATGCCCATCGTCTCGAATTGACTTTCCGGTTTCTGCGCAATCAAGCTGTCCTCAGCGGCGTAGCTTACAGGCTGCATTTCGACTTGGACCAACAGCGCTACTGGGTTGCCTTGGACGAGGCCGGCACGATGGACCTCGCACAATTTGTGTCAGAGGTTGGTTCACTCGCGCGAGGAGTGAGGCTGGGTGAAGCGGTCGTCATAACAGATGTCTCTTTACCCTTGGAAGGAATCAAGGTGGCCCAGGGCAGCTTGTATACCGTTTTTTATCCCGATGGATCAGTGGAACCAACGGTCGTTCACCTCGCGACCGCTCGAGAGGCATACACGATGTGGTTCGATCCTCGGTCCCAACGCCTTCGTGGCAGAAGCGGATACTGGGAGCCAAACTATGGCACCTAGGCACACTGACCGAGCCAACCGAAGCGGTTTTACGCTATTGGAAGTCCTCATCGCGTTGGCCATCCTAGCAATTGCGTTTGTCACCCTACTTGGCTGGCACGCCCGCAACGTTGCCACCATCATTTATGACCAGAATTTAGCGCGGGCCGTTCTGTTGGCGCGCGAGCGGGCTAGCTTGGTACACTTCCAGGCGTTGCAACAGGGCATCGATAGCGTCCGGAGCGAGGCTGGTCCGATCGATGGCTATCCCGGCTTTTTTTACGACCAGGAGGTGTTTCCCACAGGACTGGACGGTATGCGCCAAGTGATACTTCGGGTGTTCTGGGATCAGCGAAACGTGAATGCCTGCGAAGTGACGTTCTTTGTTCGCGATGCCGCACAGTAAGTCCACCAGCGCTGGCTTTACGCTGCTCGAGTTGCTCGTTGCGATCGCAATCTTTGCGATCATGGCTACGACTGTTTATGGAGTCCTATGGCGTACGTTAGACGGGAAAAACCGTGCTGAAGAACGGGCGGAGTTGTTCGCTGCCGGTCGCGATGCCGTCATGCGCATGGCCGATGATCTCGAACGGGCTTTGGCCCCAGGAACTTCCAGTCGCGGAGCAGTTTGGTTCATCGGCGTGCCCGGAAATGAGGCCGTACCGACTGATCAAGTCGGCTTTGTCATCGACACTCGGCGCGAGCGAAGTGCAGCTGGGCGCCGCGGAGGCAGAGTTTTTGTGTCGTACCTTTTAGAGCCCATGCCCGACGTACCCCGTGCATACGCGTTGCTGCGCCACGAGGAAGTTCTGCTGGATCCGTTGAGCCAAGCCACCACGGACTCCTTATCGAACGAGCAAGCGACCTCTAACCCGTTAACCAGCGACGTGTACTTAGTTGACCGCGTTGCGGGCCTTCGTTTGCGGTATCTAGACCCTGCAACGGGTTCGTGGACCAACTCCTGGGACACCACCACTCCCGTGCAGCCTGGGCAGTTACCACCGGGACTGCCCCCAGTCGTCGAAATTCAATTATTCTTGTTCGACAATAGCGGCGGGTACGTGGATTTCAGCACGCGTGTCGATCTCCTGCTCTATGTTCCTCCGCCAACGCCTGGTCCGGGAGGTTTGCCTCTTGGCTAACAAGAGGGGCAACGAACGCGGGGTGGCCTTGATCATGGCTCTGCTGGTGGTGGCGCTGCTCACCATCACGGTCACGGAGTTCTTTTTCTCTGTAGAAATCGATGCTCGAATGGCCCGCAACTCCGTGCACAGCTTGCAGGCCGCATTGCTGGCTCGGTCAGGCATTAGTCTAGGCGAGGCGCTGCTGATGCAGGACCAAGATCCACTGACCGATTCGTTCCTGGAAGAGTGGTGCCCCCTGCAAGCCCGTGAAGGCCGCGCGTGCCAAATTGACGACGGCGGAGGGTTCATCGCTCTGCCCCCGAACTCTCGACTTCGAGTGGAAATCTGGGACGAAAGTGGCAAAATCAACGTTAACCTCACACGACCTCAAACCCAGGCGGAGTGGCGCGCTGGCCGCCTCAACCCTAATCCGGAACAAGCACCACAGCGTTATCAATCTTGGCTGTTCGCTCTCGGACGGGTGATGGACTCTCGCACTGACGCGATAACCGCGCTCGACGACTATTGGAATCAACTCTTCGAGTTTTACTTTGGCCCGCTGACGAACCCTGCCGGAGGCGGTGCAACGCCGACGGCCGGAACCTCCGCCGCACAAACTCCAGGACTTATGGCGACTCCTCCGCCATTGACCACCTTATACTTTGGCTCGCTTGACGAAGTTACCGCGGTCCCAGGATTCCTGACCGCAGGCGAACTCCGTCGCTATCGAGCTTTTCTCACAGCATTTGCCTGGCCGTTTCCGAGCCAGGTTAACGCCAACACCGCACCTCGAGAAGTGCTGACAGCAATTATTGGTGACGCGCAGGTGGTGGAAGAAATCGTCCAGCAGCGGCAAACCCAAGTTTTGCAAGCGAGCAACGTGCTTGCGTTGATAACCACGGCTTCCACGAACCAGGACCCTTTGTACCGTAACGCACGCATGATGCTCGGTGCCAGAAGTAACGTTTACTCCATTCGCGCTACGGCCATCGTCAACATGAATCCCATGACCGGAACGGGAGGCATCAGTCGTTCCGCCGAAATGCTTGTTCGACGTGATCCCAAGCAGGTGCAGCCAGGAACGGCGGGTGGTACAGTAACGCGCTGGAAGCTTACACGGCTGTACTGGCAGAAAGATGCTGGGGCCGTTTTGTTTCGGCCAGAGTTTGGAAGTAGCGATTCAAATGAACTGTAAATCGGTAAAGGCATAACGGAGTCCATGCCCCAACGCGTCCTTGCCTTAGAGGTACGAACCGACCAAATCCGCGCCGCGCTAGTGGAGGCGTCCTTCCGCGACTACAAGGTCATCGGTCTTCACAAATTGTCACTGCGATCGGGGGAGGACTTGGAGGAAACCCTGCGCGATTTTGTGCAGCAGATCAATTTTCAGCCGCACACCATTGTTTCGTCGTTGCCAGGAGAACTGGTGACCTTACGAACGTTTTTCCTTCCCTTCAAAGACCGCAAGCGTTTGGATCAAACCGTTCCCTACGAGCTGGAAACTCAGGTTCCGTTTGACCTCGAGGAAGTCGTCATTTCCTACCAGGTACTACAGCGGGAGAAGACGGGCAGCCAGGTTCTGGCAGCTTTGGTTCCCCGCACGGACTTGGAGCGGCACTTAAACGCCTTGCAAGGAGCCGGCTTGGACCCAAAGGTCGTGGATTTCGCACCTCTGGCCAGTCTCAACGTACTGCAGCTCCTAGATCTCCCGGTCGCTGAACGAACCGTTTTCATCGGCGGCGAAATCGATCGCCTGACCGTGGCCCTTTACCGGGGCGGAGCACTTGTTGGTATTCGCACCATCACCCCCGCGAGTGCCTGGTCCCTTCCGGACTCGGGCGAGGGGAACGGTCGGCCGGAAGTCCTGGAAAACGTGGTGAGCGACTTGATGGCTGAACTGCGTTGGACCCTTTTGGCGCTCAACGGAGACTCGGTGGAACAGGGCACGCGCTGTGTGCTTGTGGGCGAGGGTATTTACTTCGATCAGCTAGCGGGTGGCCTACGGACCGAGCTTGGGATGAACGTTCTGCGCCTCCAGGAGTCGCCTCTCAAGGGATTGCCGTCAGCGTTACGAGAACAGTTACCACCTTTCACCGCTCCCATTGGGTTGGCGCTCCGTGAGATCCAGCCAGACCGCTGTTATGGCCTCAACTTCCGCCTCGGCGAGTTCGCATACCATCGGGGCCAACAAGAACTGCGGCGTGCGTTGTTCGGGAGCGCCACGCTAGCGGTGATTGCCTTGGGCCTGTTTGTTTTGCAGACGTACCTGAACTACCGCTACCTGGAAGCTCAGCTTGCAGCGGTCAACAACCAAATCCGATATATCTTCCGGCAGACCCTCCCTGACGTGCAGCGAATCATCGACGAGGGCCGGCAGATTCGGGAGGAAATCGTTGCCGCGGAAAAGAGGCTGAAGCTTCTCGGAAGTGTTGCCCCGCCGAGTGGCGCCACAGCCATCGATGCCCTGAACGCGATTAGCACTGCGGTTCCAGAGTCGCTCAAGCTCGAAGTCGACGAGTACGTCATGGACACGGAGGAAATTAAAATTCGTGCCCACACGGACTCCCTGGACACGCCGAACGCCATTCGCGAAGCGATTGCGAACGGAAAATATTTTGCCGACGTTCAGGTAAAAGACATTAAGACCGCACCGGACGGCCGTGTGGACTTTCGGATCATTCTCACCCTGAACAAGGGTGGCCTGCCCGCGGCCGGCCGTTCCAGCGGGAGAAGCTAATGTTCGATTTTGCACCTCTCTTAAGGTACTTCGATCGCCTAGCACCACGGGAAAGGCTACTGCTTGTCGTAGCCGCAGTTTCTACGGTGTTGATTTTGGGGTACGCCTTCGTGTGGGACCCTCTTCAGGTAAACATGGAGCAGCTCTCGCGGAGAATTGCCATCAAAGAAAAGGAGCTGGTCGAACTCCAACGGCAGCGAGAGTACTACCTCGAACTGCTTCGGCAACTTGAAGCCTACGGCGACATTTCCGAGGTGGATCCAAACTTCAACCTGCTGGGTTATCTCCAAGGAGTTGTGACGGCAGCTGTGAGCCGAGAGAAAATCGTTTCCTTGAATCCCACCACGAGGCCGAAACCCGAGGCTCCAGAATTTTTGGAGGAAATGGTGGAAATCAAACTCACCCAGGTGGCCCTTCCGCAGATCGTGGAATTGTTGCATCGCGTGGAAAAAGGAGATCACCCCCTACACTTTTCCCGCGTATCCATAAAGAAACGCGTGAACGACCCATATAGTTTCGACGTGCAGGCCATTGTGGCGGTACTCAAGCCAGCCGAGAAACCCCCGGAGAAGGCGAGTGACCGCCCTGCAGCGGCGAGTTAGTGGGAAACGACGATGCGAGCGCTGCAAAACGGGTTTCGTGGGCTGCCCCTTCCCCCGTTGACTCTGCCAGAGTTTCTCACCCGTCGATTGTTCTGGCTGTACACCGCGTACACATTGGTGGTTTTCCTCGTCGCGCTGCTTTTCACATTTCCACATGACTTACTCATTAAAAGAGCACTCCAGAATCTCGACCGGGGGCCCCTGCCCCTCAGGGTTCAGAGCGCAGGCCTTTCGCCACTGAAGGGTTACCAACTGGTAGGACTACGAATTGGCGGGTTAGACGAGGGGCAACCTCCACTTCTTGAGTTTTCTAGCGTATGGGCGCGGCCGCTGTGGACGGAGTGGATCAAGGGGAATTTTTACGCCGCAAGCCTCGGTGCCGAACTGTACGGAGGCCAAATGCGAGGGCATCTTGCTTACCGCGACACAGGTCTGGTGGGAGTTGTCGCGTGGCAAAACCTGCAGTTATTGCGGTACCGCACGCTCCAAATCCAGTTGGAGGAGGGGCAAGTTGGAGGGCAGGTTGGGGGAAGTTTGTCATTCGAGTTGAGGGGCACAGCCTTCCAACAAGGACAAGCCAATGGCGAGATTGTGGTGGACGACCTCCGGCTCGAACGGGCGAAAATCAATGGATGGCCCGTGCCCGATGTGCGCTTCAAGCAGGTCAAATCGAAATTTCGTGTCACACCAGGGAAAGTGGATCTGACAGAGCTTGCGGCCAACGGCGACCTTGTCATCCAAGGTTCCGGCTCGATCACCTTGCGCGAACCCTACGGGGAAAGTCTTCTGAACCTGCGCTTGACCGTCGCCCCTGGACCGCAAACATCGGATACGATTAAGGCCGTTTTGGCCTTGTTGCCAAAACCGAGTGGCGGAAAACCTGACGCGCCGGTAACCGTAACCGGAACACTGGCACATCCAAAAATCCGCTAACCAAACTCCTTTACCCTCAGCCCAGTCCGTCTCTCCCACTTCGCATTCGACCCGCAGTAAGCCCAATGAACCCTGCAAATATTGCCCAAGCCCATCCCCCAGTTGCTCTCTCTTGAACCTGACAACCGTCTCCTTCGGCCTCCCGAACATCGGTTCCCGGTGCTGCAGATTGCGTGGGCGACGGGTTGGATCCTGCAGGGGTAGAAGTTGGTGTCGAACGGGTGGAATGGGTTGGTGTGCCTGTACCCTCCAGAACCTGCGTCAAGGTCGGCGTGAACGTGGGGGTTTGCGCAGGAGTGAACGACGTGGTTGGAGTAGGGGAGGGTGTTGGCTCCGCTCTGGGCAACTCCAGTGTGCCGAATTGCACAATTGCGGAGCGATTACCTGCCTCGTCCTCCGCTCGCGCGGCAATGTATACGCGGCCGTTCAGGGAATCAGGCAGGGTGGCCGAGATCGTTAGCGGTCGGCCCCGACCAGGCGCTGCATCTCCGAGCTTCACGACTAGGGAACTGGCTCGCTCAAACATCGTCGCGTCCAAGATAGGAGAGGAGGAAACTCGGAGGTCGATTCGTGCGAGCGTGCCGCAAAACTGATCGTCCCCAGGCGTGTCCCCTAGGACAATTCGCAGTTCTCGGGCAGCGACCAGATCCAGTCGTCCAACCGGCGGTGCGGGCGGCCAGGCATCAGTTTCGTAGTTCCCCGTGCTCCATGGATCGTGGTGGTACTGCCGCCAGGGCAGGTAACCGCAACTCGAGCCACTCGTTGAATAAACAAACAGGTATCCCTCGCGAGTCACCGCAGCAATTTCTAAGGTGCCGTCCCCGTCAATGTCTCCTGCCGCTGGCGACCCGATCGACCAACCACCGGTGAACTTCGGCCACTCCGGTGGCACCGCCCCGAACGGATCTACTGCCCGCAGGTCGTACACGCCGCTACCCCAGATGGCTTCCGCGACACCATCTCCCGTGATGTCGACAGCAATGGGTGCAACGAAAAATTGCAAATCATTGACCAGCTGCGGAAAGGCAGGCCGAAATCCGCCTGAGGCCGGTGAACCATCGCTCTGTGCAATCTCCCAAAGGTTCAGATGATTTTCGGCAGGAAACTGGCGCGCGGGAAGATTCGCGTCGAGGAACTTCCCTAAGCCAGCCGCGGGCGCGAGCAAGTGGTACCCACGACCAACGCCAAGCATCTCTGCGATGACAGGAGCACCCAAAGCCGGGTAACTCGGGCTGTCGACTGCGGGGCTTTCAGGGCCGAGGCGATCCGCCTGAAGCGTGCGAGGTATGCTGCCACGCTCGTTTTCTAGAAAGGACTCGCCGTTTCCCCGGAACACATAAGCCGGCCCCAACATCGAAAATGCCGCCACCTCCGAACGCCCGTCACGATCCAGGTCTGCCAACGCCGGCGGACCATTAGAACCGGTCCCCACCACCGGCAGCAATTCTGTCGTCAGCATGGCCAAACGCACCGGCCAACCGGTCAAAAAGGCGTCTGGGTTCCACCCAAATAGCAATGGGTTAGAGCCTCGGTTGACCCCAGAAGAGTGGATCGCATACAGGCGCGTGTTGCCGCTTTCCAAAACCCCGCCCACTTGCAGAAAGTTCAATACCACGTTGGTGATCACGGCATTGGGCCGCTCTCTGTAAGCCTCGTTGACAACGGCGACCACATCCAGGAGGCCATCACCATCGACGTCCCCTAGAGAAGGGGGCACGATGATCTTGGTACCCATTCTCTGGCCAGCACTCGCAGTTAACCGAACGCGATTCGTGACGGGATCTACCGCAGCAACTTTCGCCGGATCCTTCAGTAACACCGGCCACCCAGGAACCGGCCGGCCATCGAAGAACCAGGCGTAGATGTGCCGGTCCATCGCGCCGGCAATGATTTCCAGCGAGCCGTCCGCCGAACCGTCGAGGTTACCCAGAACCGGACCACTGATAAAGCCACGCGCCAAACGATTGTCCGGATCGAGGCGGTGCACACGATCCGGCACGAGCCGCATTTCCGGGATTTCCTCGCGTTCCGATCGGAGCGGAAAGGAAAACTCTAACCGGGTGCGGACAGGAAAACCGGGGCGCCTACGCCCGTTGCGGTCCCACACATACACCTTGCCATAGAGATCAGCGGCAACCACTTCAGGCGAGCCGTCTCGGTCCAGGTCACCCACGGCGGGCATCCCAAGGATCGGCGTATAAGGATGCGGTACCTCGCCACTTCGGAATGCAGGGGAGTCAGTGTGCACCTCCATGAGATCCGTGTGCACCGGCCAACCGGGCGCTTCGTCGAGACTTGGCCCCGTGAACACGTGGACGGAGCCGTCGGAAGTCGCCATCAGCAAGTCGTCCTTGCCGTCTCCGGTGAGATCCACAAAGAGGGGACCAGCGCCGCCATCGCTGTTGAGCATGCGGGGAGTCCCTGGCCATGCCTTCGGGTCGCGGTGCAGAAACCACGCCCGCCGGTCTTCCCCGACGTTGCCCTCGTCATCGATCACTCGTAATCGCACCGTAGCCGTGAACCGGTCTGGATCGGGACTTCCGTCCTCCGTAGCCGGCGCCCCGGAAACACCATACGGCATGCGCGAAGCCAGCGCATGAAGATCGATCTGACCAAGAAGCCCGGAACGGGCTCGCACTTCGCTTCCCGTAGCCACCACAGAAAATTCTTCTTCGCGCGGCTGCACACCAGGGGCCACGGCAAGCTGCCACTGAAACGACCGCGCTCTGTTGGCGGCAACGCGTCCGGTAACACTCAAGGTGCCCGCGTCTGGCGACACGAGCGTAAACCATTGCGGGCTTTCGATCTCGGCCTCGGGCGGAATTCTCCCTTGTTGGATCATCTCGACGGCGCGTCGGGCGTTGATCCGCCCGTAGCCAAAATATTGATCGAACCCTGCAATGGATGGGAAACGTTGCGACTGCACGCCTTGGGGCAGGTCGAAGCCAACTCGATAATTCTGGGGCAACCCCATTTCGGGACGCGCATCGAAATTCACGTCATCGGCGCTTTGGGTCAGAATTTGTTTCACTTCGTTCGCGGAAAGGGGGTAGGGAGTGAGCTCCCCGTGATCGCCCGGATAGCGGGTAAGACGACCTCGATCTATTTCGTTTCGCGCAGCTGAGTACAGAAGACCCGCAATGCCAGCTCCTAACCCCGTAGCCTCACTCGAACATGCAGTGGAAGGCACAGAGACTGCGATATGCGGGCCATAATTCGTGCAGCCGTTGAGGTACAAGTAGGAAGGGGGCGACATGGCAAGACCACCAAGAGACGCATATCGGGTCACTGAGTTCACGACCACTGTGCGTTCGTAAGCTGCCGGGTAATTGTGATGGGCCGACTCCTCGTCGGCAGCCGAGGCAATGACGACGACCCCCCGTCGGTACGCGTAATCGATCGCCGCCTGACCGAAGCTCGAATGGTTTAGCGTCCCCAGCGCCTCCTGAATCACCAATGCACCGCTGTCCACCGCGAATAACACACCTCGAGCGAAAGCGTTAACTTCGGCCACGAAGCTGTCTGCAACCCGCACCATTAAGGCAATGCAATTCGGGCAGGTGCCTACAGACCCACCATTGTTCGCCTCGGCCGTGGAGTCGTGAGCCTCTCCGGTGCCGTGTCCGTAGTCAACCTCGTCTAGGGGGTCGTTGTCGTCTTCGAAAAAATCCCAACCGGAGATATCGTCGATGTAACCGTTTCCGTCTCCGTCGTGCCCGTCGGAAAAAAGAAAAATCAAGTCTTCCGGGTCCAGGACCCCATTACCATTTTCGTCGCGCACTCGTGAGTCCCGCTGCCAACCTTGACCCGCCTCGTAATCGCGAATGTTGAACACGCCGTCGCCATTGCGATCCCAAGGGTCCGCACTGTTCGATGCACCCTCCGGTATCGGCAGCTCCCCGCGATTCAGGTAAAACTTTGCCACCAAGTCTGGCAGCGGCCGATGCCAACGAATCCCAGAATCTAAAATCGCGATCACAACATCGGGCCGACCTGTAGTGACCTGCCATGCCAGGTCCACGCTGCTTCCGGTGACACCGAATAATTCTTGAGCATTCCCATCAATGTCTGGATTGCCCGTTGTTCCGCTGCCGAGCTTCCAGAGGGAGCCCCCGGTTAGGTCGTTGGGTATCACCGGTGGGTTGGACTCGGGCAGGAAGAGATACGCGGCAAAATCGTCCGAACGAATACAAGGCCCTTCCAACCGGAACACGGAACGCCCACCCTCCGGTAGCGCCTCCTGCCGGCAAGGGCGGGGATTGGCAGGGTATGGAAACTCACCCGCTGCCGACATTGCGACGCTCAGCACGCTACCCACCCAGGCCGCCAGCCACCATCCTCCTCGTACGGTCATCCATGCGTCTCCCAGAGCGGGCCGATATCAAACTGGAGGCCACGAATCCAACCAGGGGGCCACGAATACCCTTCGGTAGTTTCGCAGCGCTATTCTTGCAAACGGCGCGAATTTTCGCTTTCGGGCGCGCAGGATGGAGCGGCTGATTTTCACGGCGCCAGCGGTTACGCTCGGAGAGCTAGTGTTTGTCGCGGTCGCGGTCGTGCTCGTTCTCTTTATTCCGCTGCTAATCGGATGGGTCAATGCACGGGCGGCCAGCGCTCTAGCGCAACCAAGTATCGAGCCGGAGATCGGAGCAACTACCAAGGGTACCGAAATGCCCCCGGTAGCGTGGCAAGCCGCGCCGGAATCGCCTCCCTTGGAGTGGCCTGTGAGCCCTCCCGCTCCGTCGTTAGACCCGTGGCACCCCGACGAAGACGTTGCAGCCTACGGGACCACGAGCGAGCTTCCTGCGCGTTTTCAACCGGCCAACGTTGCGATGCAAGAGAACAATCAGGCTAACGCGCCCCAGCCAAGCTTGCCTCCACCTTTGGGCGCCATTCGCGACTGGCTTGCTCCATCCGGCCAGTACACGTCGCTCCCCGCCGTGTTTGTGTCGGAGTCGGAAGGCGCAAACACGAGGCTCGAGGACTTGCGTCACGTAACCCTCGCCACTTGGCCTGGAGTAGCTCGGGCGTGGCCTGCCGAGGTCCATGAACTCTGGGAACGTGGATTGAGGCTGTACGAGAGGTGGAAATCATCTCTTTTGAGCCTCTCGCTTCCGCTTCCAGCGGAGAGCCGGAGCTACACGCTGGCAAGGATCGAGACCGATGGAAGTCTTTTTCGCTTTCACATCCTCGTGTTCGATCAGCTCTGGCCCACTCAGCTCGACGAGGCTTTGGCCGTCTGTGTCATCGATGTCCGTCCAGAACAAGGCCCGGTTTCCTGGTGCGTGGTTCCGCCCGTGGTCACGGCTTGATCTCTTTCGACCTGGGATTCAAGGCGCTAAAGTTCGGCGCGCTCGCAAGGTCTTGTCGGTACACTTCAGCACGCTCATGGTCCAAAGCGAATGCCTTAGCCGCAGAGAGATCAGTTACCACTGTCACGGGACGTTCCTCGCAGTCCCCGCGGAGTGATGGCCGAACTACGTTTTTCGTGGCGACTAGGGCAACAAGCCAAACGACTAATGGAAATGATTGCCGCCGCCCTCGTCGTGGCCTACGTCCCCGGATTTGTTGCCGCAACGGAAATGATCCCCGCTTCGGCACCGGCCCATGACTTGAGCTTAGCTCGTGTGTTGGAGCGCGGCGTGCTTCGCTGGGGGGGCGACCTCCAAGGTGGAGAGCCTTACGTCTTTCGCGATCCGACGAATCCGTCGGTGTTGGTTGGGTTCGAGGTCGAACTCGTTGACGCGGTAGCGCGCACGTTAGGGCTAAAAGCCGAGTTCGTTCAAAACGATTGGTCCACCCTGCTCTCATCTCTTGAGCGCGGGAATTTCGACGTCGCCGTTAACGGCATCGAAGTGACACCTGCCCGCGCCGCGGCTTACGCTCTCACGCGGCCCTATGCCAGCTTTCGGGAAAGCTTACTTGTGCGGCGCGACGATGCACAGAAATACCGCGAGCTCGAACACTTACGGGGCCACCCGGTTGGTACGTTGGCCAACTCGCTTGCACATGAAATCCTACGCGCGAACACAACGGCGCGAATTGTCCTCTACGAGGGCGTTGATGAACCGTTGACCGACCTTTCCGTGGGCCGCATCGACGCTGTGCTCATCGACGACATCATTGCACGGCGTTACTTGCCCGGGCATCCAAACCTGTTGGAAGTAGCGCAGGTTGCCGTGGGAAGTTACGCGATGGTGCTGCGTGCCTCCGACCTTGCTCTGCGTGACGCCCTCTCTGCAGCGCTGGATACCCTCGATCGCAGCGGGGAACTGCACGCCATCTTGCAACGCTGGAACATTGAGCCGGCTCAAGACCATCCCACCACTGCACGTCCGGCTGGCCCGCTCGTTACGCTCACCCAACAAGCAGAACTGTTCTTCCGGGCCGCTGGCGTCACGCTGGTGTTGTCAACTCTGGCAATGATCGTGGCCATCGCTCTCGGCTCGCTCCTGAGCGTTGCGCGTCAGTACGGCGGGGCAGTCCTCGCCACGCTCGCACAAGGTTACGTGGAGTTGTTTCGCGGAACGCCGGTACTGCTGCAGTTGTACGTTCTCTATTACGGCTTGGCACCGCTGATGGCTGTCGACGCTTTTACCACTGCCGTCCTCGGTTTGGGCATGAACTACGCTGCCTACGAAGCTGAGCTCTATCGAGCCGGGTTCCAGGCGGTCCCCCGTGGCCAACAAGAGGCTGCCCTTGCTTTAGGGATGTCACGCTGGCTTGCCTTGCGGCGCATCGTGCTGCCCCAAGCAATTCGCGTAGCACTTCCGGGCATGGCCAATGATTTCATTGCGCTGTTGAAAGATTCCTCGATTGTTTCCGTTATCACGGTTGTGGAACTGACAAAACAAATGACGATTACCGCGGTCGACCTTCGGAGCTGGCTGCTTCCCGGCGTGTTTTGTGCGGCGCTCTACCTCGCCATGAGTATTCCGCTCTCTCGGCTTGCCTTGCGGTTGGAGAGGAGGCTCGGGAAAGGCCGATGATGCCCTCTGGCCTCCTCCGTGTCCAAGACATCCGGGTCGTCAGCGACGGTAAAGTGCTGCTGGACGGCATCTCGTTCGAGCTCGGGCGGGGCGAAATCTTGGCGGTTGTGGGCTCCTCAGGCAGCGGCAAAACGACTCTCCTGCGTACAATCAACTACCTGACACCGCTTACGGCCGGAGAAATCAACGTTGACGGGATTAGCCTTCACCCGGGTCTTTGCGAGCGCCGCGATGCCAAGCTCCTAACTCGCTTGCGGCGTACCGTGGGTATGGTGTTCCAACACTATCACCTCTTCCCGCACTTTTCCGTGCTGCAGAACTTAATCGAGGCGCCGGTCCGAGTTCGGGGTCTATCCCTCATCGAGGCTCAAAAATTGGCATGCGACGGACTCGAACGTTTGGGTATCGGTCACTTAGCCGAGTCCCTTCCGCACCAGTTGTCCGGAGGAGAACAACAACGCGTTGCCCTTTTGCGAGCACTGCTGATGGAACCGAAACTGCTGCTGGTTGACGAACCTACATCGGCCCTCGACGCGGCCAACGTCACCCACGTTGCTGGCCTGCTCCGTGAATTCGCTGCCCGCGGCGGCGCTGTGCTCTTAGTAACGCATCAACCATCATTGGTTCGTAGTGTATCGCATCGAATTGCGATTCTACGCCAAGGTAAGCTCGTCGCTTGCGGTGCGACGCAGGATCTGTATCCCAACGGACCCGCGGCGGCTTACTTGCAACGGGAAACAGTGTCGGCGTAGCCCGGGTAGCTTCCCAAAGGCCGCTCACAGGGTGCCGCAAACTGTGGCTTCACGCGTCAGACCATTTTCGTGGTCCGATATTTCACGTGGAGAGCGTTCGGTGACCGAAATGCCAGCCCAACGACTGCGTCTTGGAAGGAATCATCCTGGACCAAGTCCGGCAGACGCTCGAGGAGAACCTCGAGTCCAATACGCGCTTCGAGCCTTCCCAGATGGGAACCAGCGCAGTAATGTCGGCCAAAACCAAAGGCAAGGTGACCTTCAGTATCGCGGTGCAAGTCGAAGCGATCGGGGTCCGGGTAGCGCCGTTCGTCTCGGTTGGCAGAGCCCAACGCCACGCTAACCAACATCTTGCGCGGGATGACCGTTCCCCCAAGCTCGGTGTCCATGGTGGTCTCGCGGGTCACGTACTGAACGGGCGACTCCCAGCGCAATGTTTCCTCAATCACCTGGGGCAGCAGCTCTCCGTCTTGCCGCACTGCGTCCATCGCCTCAGGGTGAGTCAGTAAGGCAAATAACGCACTGCCGAGAAGCCGGTACGTCGTTTCCGCACCCGCCGGCACCAACAGGCGGCAAAAGCTCAGTATTTCTTCATCGGTGAGCTGTTCCCCTTCCACGCGCGCTGTTGCCAGCAAGCTGATGAGGTCTTCTCCCGGCTCCCGCCGACGGTGCTCGAGAACCGGTTTCAGGTAATCCACAATAGCTTGGGCCGCTGCAAAGGACCGCGGGGGGTCGTCCGCAATGCTGATCAGATCCAGCGCCCAATGATGAAACTGCTTTGCATCTTGTTCCGGCAGCTGGAGAAACTGCTTGGTGAAAACCTGGATTGGGAATAGGAACGTGAACTCCTCGACGAGTTCGGCATGTCCACGGCTGGCAAAGCGATCCACCAGATCGTGTGCCGTGGCCCGGATTGCTTCCGGAAGATCACCACTTGTCAGCGCCCTTGGCGTGAGGGCCGGCGTGATCAAGCGCCGATGCCGAATGTGTTCCGGTCCGTCCATTTCCAAAATCGTCCGGCCCAGCACCAGACCAATACCCCTCGCATTGGCCCGCGAGGAAAAGCGCTCCGAGTCCCGTAAAACGGTCAGGGCGTCTTCGTAGCGGGTTACCAGGTAATGCTGACCAAAAATTCCATCGACTAGGGCCACCGGCCACTCGTCCCGCAGCCGTTTGTAGACTGGGTACGGGTTGGGAACGGGGCTCATCATCGTGCCTCCAAACAACTCCACGGTGGTCGGCATGATCTCACAACCTCCCTCGATCTGGGTTTCCACCTGGGCTTCGGCAACCAGCGCCTGCGGCGCGCAGCTCGTCGACCCAGGGGCTCGATCTCAAGCGAACGTCCTAATCATACGATTGATTGATAATCAAGCACGGTCCTTGCGCTGGGAGGCCACGGGGTCATTGGCTGTTCTCCGGGTGCAGAGCGCGTGTAGCCGAACAACTTTCGCAGCGATGTGTCCGCTTCGCCGCCAGCCGTCTTTCAAATGGCAACACCGCTCCCGTTCTCCGTGAAAACAGGCGTGTGAACAAACCGGAACGATTGGGCAGGTGGACTCTGAGGCACGACGCTGCTTCGGTTACCCCTACCGTGCGGCTCTCCAGCTTCGCCCAACCGTGAGTTCCACTCCTTCCTTGGCTGGTAGGCTCACTGCAGACATAAGAGAGGCCATCCTAATCCAATCGAAAGCGACGGGGATCCACGCGAAGCGTTCGCAACAAGCGAGTAAAGTTTCCACGCGACATACCCAGCAACCTCGCGGCTTCGGCACAGTTGCCTTGGGTCTGGCGTAAAGTCGCCTCGACTCTTCGCAGCTTCTCCATACGCAAGCGGGCGTGCAAGCTCAGACCACTGAGACTTTGGCCTGCATCCAGGTCAGCCAAGTCTTCTACGCGGAGTACGGGCTCTACCGCGAGTAACACGGCGCGCTCGATGACGTACTCGAGTTCGCGCACATTCCCCGGCCAGTCATAAGCCTCGAGCTTTTCGATGACTCCTGGAGCCATCCCTTCTATGCGTTTGCCATAGCGATCGCGACTTTTGCGCAAAAAATGCCAAGCGAGTAGTTCCACATCTCCAGCTCGTTCGCGTAGTGGCGGCAAATGGATCGGCAGGGCCGACAAGCGGTGGTACAAGTCCTTGCGGAAATCTCCAAGCCTGACAGCCTCCTGTAGGTCCCGATTGGTCGCGGCAATCACGCGGACATCGACTTTCTTTGTCCGTACCGAGCCAACTCGCTCGATCTCGCCTTCTTGCAAGACACGCAAGAGTTTGGCCTGGATCGTGTGCGGTAAATCACCCACTTCGTCCAAAAACAGCACACCTCCGTCGGCACGCTCAAAGCGGCCGACACGGGCTTCCGTTGCACCCGTAAATGCTCCCTTTTCGTGGCCGAACAGCTCGCTTTCGGCGAGTTCTCTCGGGATGGCAGGACAATTGACTGCAACCCAGGGGCCACCTCGGCGCTCGCTCAAGGCGTGAATCGCGCGAGCAAGCAATTCCTTGCCTGTGCCGGTTTCACCGGTGATCAGAACAGGGGCACGCCCCGCCGCCCATCTCTGTGCCAAGGCCAAGGCGTGAAGGAAAGGAGCGCTTTGACCTACTAGTTCGGGGAAAAGACCAGCCTCGGTAGGCGACCGCCCGAGAACAATTTTACCGGCAGCCTCTGGCACATTTCGGCCCCGACCAGGCTTCGGCCCAAACGACGGCGGGATCGAGTGCATGCGCCGGTACACGAACAAAGCGATCGCCAAAGACGCAGAAACCGCAACTACTTGGCAAGCCGTGTTCTCGTTGAAACAGCGCTGAACGTCTTCCCGTGGGGCGCACAAAAGCCCGGTTAATTCACCGAATGCAATCAGGGGCAAAACCAAGACACTGTCCGAAAACGTTCCGTCGCCATCCCTTTCCACAAGCATCCTCAAAGGCAGCCACGGCAGATATTCGGCGCAAGCTTCTGCGATGTGAGAAGTGGCGAGCACGCACGGGGCGTTGCTCAATGTGAGGGTCGTTGGTTGACGACCACCACAGTAACCATTCGCCTCAACGTATCGAAAGGCCTGACCCTCTCGGAGATAAAACGCGACCCAACTAAACCCCAGGGGAGGCTGACAGCAAACCGCGGCGACCTTTCCCACGATGTGCGACACGTCAAGACCGTCTCCCACTTGCGTTCCACGCACCGTTATCAATTCCATGAGCGACGCCAGGCCATCGAGTGGTGCCCTCGGCGGGCGGAGCGATTGCCCGACGAATTCCGCCCACGTACTCACCCACCTCTCATGACCGCTCTCCCCGCGCTCCTCCCGTGATTCGATTTCATAAGGTGCACTGCTTCTGAACATGGCCCTCCTCCGCAGGTGCAAAGAATCGGCCTTCCTCGAAGCAAGTGCCTTGCCATCTTCCCAATCAACCTCTGGCTTAGTCACCACAGCGGCAAAACTTAGGTACGAAAAGTTCGGTTGGATTCCCCCTGTTGTCAGATTGGAGGGGTTCCAATCCAACCCCTTGATTTTTTGAGCGTCACCGCGATCCCTCCGAGGGAACCCAGCGGTTGGGTCCTGCCCGCATCAGAGTTATTAAGCCGCTCACTTTGATTGAGTCGCAAAAGCGCCCGAAGCACAGCGTCGCTGGTACTCACTCTGAGTAACCCGAGGACCTCACCGTGGGATCCTGCCGAGGCACAGCCTTTTCGGGCAGCAGCGAGAGAGGAGTGGTTGTACAACTCTCGTCACACCCGTTGCGGTTTCGCTTTCCCTTCGCTACCCGCCGGGTAGCCACTACGCAAGTAAAAGAGAGAGCGCGTGGGAATCACAAAACGGCAAAAGGAAATTTACGACTTTGTGTGCTCGTTCCTGGAGAGGAACGGGTACGCGCCCACGATTGGTGAGATTTGTGCTCAGTTCGGGTTGTCCTCGGTGGCAACCGTCCACAAACATTTGACGAACCTCGAACGTCGGGGTTGGATCCGACGCCGATCGAATCTTAGCCGTTCCATCGAGCCTATCCCGCACGGAACCAGAACGGGGGCGATTGAGCTGCCGTTACTTGGCTACGTCGCTGCAGGGGCGCCCATCGAAGCGTTGGAGCAAGAGGGTACGTTTGCTGTGCCCGAGTCCTTCGTCCGGCGGCCAAACTGTTTCGTTCTTCGCGTCCGTGGCGACTCGATGATCGACGACGGGATTCTAGATGGCGACTACATCATTGTCGAAGAGCGGGCTACTGCGGATAACGGTGAGACCGTGGTTGCTTTGGTCCGGGGCGAGGCCACAGTGAAGAAATTTCACGCCGAGCCAAATGGCAAAGTTCGTCTCGTGCCAGCTCACCCTACCATGCCGCCGATCGAAGCTCGGGCTGACGAGGTCATGATCCGCGGCATCGTCGTTGCCGTACTACGGAAGTACTTGTGAATTCGAGCTGTTCCCTCGAGTCCTCGTTGCTGCGGGAGAATCAAGCCGCGGTCCGAACTAGGGCACCAAACGGGGAACTGAGTATTTACGTGCACATTCCTTATTGCGTGGCCAAGTGCCCGTACTGCGATTTCAACAGCGTCGCGTCGTCTTCCTGGCCGGAGGAGGAGTACGTGGCGGCCTTGGAGCGGGAACTAGGAACGTATGCGAAGACGGATGTTTTTGCCGGTTTGCCCGTGACGACGGTTTACTTTGGGGGCGGAACACCGTCACTCTTTTCCCCGTGGGCTTTCGAACGCCTTCTGTCGGCAATCGCCAAGGACTGGCCGATGCACTCGTCTGCGGAGATCACGATGGAGGCAAACCCTGGCACGGTTGAGATTCACCGCCTCCAGGCATTTCGCGCAGCCGGCATCAACCGTTTGAGCCTAGGCGTGCAATCCTTCAACGACGAAAACTTGCGGCTTCTCGGCCGTATTCATGGGGCCCAGGAGGCGATCGAAGCGGTTGCTTCTGCCTATGGCGCAGGTTTCGATAACGTCAATGTCGATCTAATGTACGCACTTCCCGGTCAGACCCTGCAGGCGTGGGAGCGCGATTTACTCCAAGCTTGCGCTCTCGAGCCGACCCATATTTCGGCCTACAACCTCACGTATGAAGAAGGCACCCCGTTCTACTCGTGGCGCAAGCGCGGCCGGCTGCGGCCGCTAGAGGAAGAAACCGAAGTCGCCATGTTTACCTTGGCGGAAGATCTCCTCTCCCAACACGGGTACTGCCGCTACGAGATCTCGAACTACGCGCAGCCTTCGTTCCCATGTCGACACAATCTGAGGTACTGGACTTGCCAACCTTATGTTGGCGTTGGAGCCGGGGCCCACGGCTACTCTTCGGCGGGCGGGAACCTCGGATGGGGGTTTCGTTGGGCGAATGAGCGCTCTCCAAGCCGTTACATGGCTCAAGTCCAGAAAGAGGGGCACGCACGGGTCGGTCTAGACCACTTAGACTTCCATCAAGCCGCGGGGGAATTTGTTTTTCTCACACTTCGTTGCACCGAGGGGATCGATGCAGCCGCGTTCGCTCGGCGGTTTGACCGCCGGGTCGACGAGGCTTTCCCAGTAATTCATTCGCTGGTCGCGACTGGACTTTTGGAACCCACACCTCAGGGATGGCGGCTCTCCCCTCGCGGAACGCTGCTAGCGGACTCGGTGTTCGCTGAGTTTCTTTGAGCGGGCAGAACGAACTCGGTTTACCACACCTGGCGCTTGGCGTTGCGCGTAGCGAGCGCCAGTGTTGCTGCAGCAAAAACAACCGAGACCAACAGACTTGTTGCGAACGAGGGAAGCCCCTCAAGCGAAGGCGCCTCCTGCCAGTAAAGACTGCGGCGTAAGGCTGCCATCCCATACATGAGTGGGTTGACGACCATGAGGAGCCAGATCGGCAGCGGTGCATCGTTGACGGGAAACACCGCACCGGAGAGGAACCAAAGGGGTAACAACAACATGTTCATCACGGCATGGAAACCTTGAGTGGAATCCATCCGCCAGGCGATGCTCAGCCCAAGCCCACTCAACGCGATGGCAAGGACACTCATCACGAGCACCGTGAGCACAAACGGGCCAAGCGCCAGGCGAACGCCGCCCGCTGGGGCGAATGCCAGCATCAACGTGCCTTGAAGAGTAGCGAGCGTGGCAGATCCCAAAACCTGTCCCAGCACGATGGCAGACCTGGCCATCGGTGCCACCAAGACCCCCTGCAAAAAGCCCGACTTGCGGTCCTCAACGGTCGCGATCGTGGCAAAAATCGCGGTGAACAACAAAACCAAAACAACCGTTCCCGGGTAGAAGTACTCAACGTACGATACACCGGCAAAGCCTGTGGGCCGAAAGGAGGCATTGAGCCCCCCTCCAAGTAAGAGCCAAAACACGAGTGGCTGCAGCAACGCCCCGGTTACGCGACTTCGCTGCCGGACAAAGCGAACCATTTCCCGCCACCACAATCCCCACACAGGGAGAATCCACCGTCTCATACCAGCTCTCCGCGATCCCCTTCTCCCACCCAAAACCGCTGGCCGGTGTGATGAACAAAAACGTCCTCCAGCGTCGGGCGTCCGTAAGAAATGAGAGAGATGGCCTGCCCAAAACGTTCGACAAGTCGTGGGACCCATTGGTGAGCCTCTGGACACTCTGCCCGAACCGTGCCGTCAACCACCCGCGCAGCCAAGCCAAATTCACGCTGCACCGCATCGGCGAGATCAGGGGCACGCTCGGTGTGGATCACCAGCACATCGCCACCCACTTCCGCCTTCAATGATGCGGGAGAGCCAAGGGCCACTAACTTGCCTCGATGCAAGATCGCAACCCGATCGGAGCGATCCGCTTCTTCCATGAAGTGGGTGGTAAAGACCACCGTGGTTCCATCGAGGCTTTGTAGTTGTCGGAGCAACAGAAAGAAATCCCTGCGTGCCCCAGGGTCGAGACCCGTACTCGGTTCATCCAGGAGCAACAAAGGCGGTCGGGGAAGCAGGCATTTCGCCAGCTCAACCCGCCGCTGCATCCCGCCCGATAATCGTTCCACGAGTTCGTTTTGGCGCTCCGCTAAACCAAAGCGCTCCAACAATTCCTGTGCTCTGTGGCGTACAGCGCTGCCCCACAGCCCATACAACTGGGCGTGCGCCAAAAGATTTTCCCACACAGTGAGCTTCGGATCCAAGCTTGGCCGTTGAAAGACCACTCCCAAGTACAGGCGAATTCGCCAAGGTTCCTCGTGCGAAGCATCGAAAATGCGCACCGCCCCCTCGACGGGGGCCACCAACGTCGAAAGAATTCGGAACAGCGTGGTCTTACCACCCCCATTAGGCCCAAGCAGCGCAAACATCTCTCCTTGGTACACCTCGAACGACACACCCTGCAAAGCCCATCGGTCGCCATACCGGTATCCCAACGATTCAACTGCTACCGCCACCGTTCGAGGCGAAGTAGCCGCCGTCACGTTTGCAGATCCTGAACTAATGATGCGCGGCTGGAGCATCGGGGGCCTTGTAGCGATTCCTTTCCTCATTGCCACGTTGTTCCCTCGCTAGCTCCTATGCTATGCGGCTGTTGGCCTTGGAGGGATGCGGATGGAGCAAACTTGGTTGGGGAGGGTACACCACCGCGCGGTACTGCTGTTACTCCTCTGTTTTTGTGGCGGCACCGCCTCGCGGGCGGACATTCCAGCAGAACCGATTCGACTCAGTGTGCCACTTGTAGGTAGTAGTCTCGATGCTGACGTCCTGTTTGTCCGCCCGAACGCGGACGGGAGCGTCGCGCTTTTGCTCACGGCCGCGAGCAACCTCGTCGGCAGCGATCGCAACGGTAAAAGCGACGTGTTTGTTGTGGACGTGGAAAGCCTGCTCGCCGAGCGTGTCAGCATTTCCTTTCTTGGTCGCGACCCCAACGACGGAAGCTTTCCCGGTGTTTTGACCGACGACGGATCTATCGCGGTGTTTGGCTCTGCGGCGAACAATTTGGTGACCGGCGACTTCAATCGTACTCCAGACCTTTTCCTGTTCGACCGCAACTCCCGACGCACCAGCATTTTGACGCTGGCCAATGACGGGCTCGGGGGCGGAACGGTCCCAGATCTCCCTCCAGCCGTCTCCCCCGAAGGCCGTTGGATCGCCTTTGCTTCCCAGTCAGACGACTTCGTGGCAAACGACCGGAACGAAGCCAGCGACGTGTTCGTGCTCGATCGCGAATCGGGAACGATCACAGCGATGACTCTCACCAGGCTCGGGGCGACCGAAGTTCGAACTGCCAACGGGCCTAGTGCGGGCCCCGCGATCAGCACGGACGGCTGCATTGTGGCGTTCTTCTCCGACGCGAGCAACTTGGTCGAGCGCGACCGCAACGAGGCGCGCGACGTGTTCGTGCGTGACCGCTGCAACGATACCATCGAACGCGTCAGCGTGGCCAGTAATGGCGCCGAGGCCAATGGGCCCAGCCAAATAGAACTTGCGACTCTTGCGCTCAGTGGCGATGGCCGGTTCGTTGCATTTTCCTCTCGGGCCACGAACTTAGATGGTGATACCGGGCGCCGATCCCAGATCTTTGTGCGAGACCGCTTCTTGGGCACGACGCGGTTGGTGAGTCGTTCCCCAACGGGCGACATAGCCAATGCTCCATCGGTTTCACCAAGCCTCGACCGGGAAGGCCGGTTTCTCGTGTTTCAGTCTGCCGCAACTAACCTCTCGCCGGACGACGTGTGGCCTGGGGAGGACGTATTCGTGGTGGACCTAACCGATGGCGAGCTCCATCTTATCAGCCGTCCCAGCGCCGGCGGAGAGGCCGATGGTGACAGCTACGCCCCGAGCATCTCCGCCGACGGCAGCCGAATCGTTTTCCTATCCCGAGCCCGCTTGAGCCCCGTGGATACCGACACACGGGTGGACGCTTACATCACCGCGAACCCCATGTTTGGAAAGCCGCCCGGAGGATTAACCCCCACACCTGAAACCCCACCGAGCCCGACACCATCGAGCACAGCGACTCTGAGCCCCTCCGCAACTTTAGAACCAACGGCCACAGTTACGCCAACGCCGACGTTTACTGAGACAGCGACACCGCCTCCAACCGCAACACCTACGCTTCACGTGGATGCGACGTCTACACCGGAAGCACCAGCAGTCGGTACAGCCACGGCGACGGCCACAGCCACAACCACGGTCCCCACACCTGTACCCTCTAGGCCGGCGGGTGGAAGCGGCGATGGCTGCGGATGCCGCATCGACCCCGAAACCGGCCAACTCACGGGATCTCCTATCTCGCCTTGGGCACTGTTACCCATGGCTTGGGTGCTTTGGTCTCGACGCTTTCGGAAACAATGACTCGCCCGGCGGCGCGGGATGTGGCGGAGCTTCTCGCCCAAATAGGAGCGTTACGCTTTGGCCGTTTTCGCCTCAAGGATGGCCGCGAATCGCCCTTCTACATCGATTTGCGCGGCATCATCGCTTTTCCGCGTGTGCTCCGAAAGGTAGGCGAGTGGCTGTCAGCAGTTGCGACACCGCTGCACTACGATTGCATTGCCGCGATCCCCTATGCTGGCATTCCGTTGGGAGTAGCCATGGCCCTAGCAGCGGACAAACCGCTTGTTTACGCCCGCAAGGAAGCCAAAGACTACGGCACGGAGCGCCGGGTAGAAGGCCATTTCCGCCGTGGCGATCGCGCACTCGTGGTGGACGATGTGCTCACCAGCGGGGCAGCAAAGGTTGAGGCGCTTGCTCCCCTCCGCGACGTTGGGCTGGTGGTTACGGACGTTCTTGTCATTGTGGACCGGGAAGAGGGTGGGGCAGAACTGTTACGACATTCGGGAATCACGAGCCACCGACTCATCACCGTGCGGGAAGTTCTCCGCGAGTTCCGGAACCTGGGCCTGGTTACGAGTTCAGATTACGACTCGGCCTTACGCTTCTTGACCAAAACATGAAGGTTCCCCAAGCGTTGTCGGGGCATCGGCGCACCCGTTCCCGCAACTTGGTCCAAACTGATCACCGTGGCCTGCGGCTGACAGCAGAACACCATCGTGGACCACTGACTGCTCTTGCACTGAGTATCCGGGCCGGTGCACGGTTCGACGGGCCTCATCCGGGTCTTGCCCACGCTGTCGAGCACATGATGTTCCAGGGGACGAAGAACCTCGACCAACGTGCTCTAACCGAGCTTGCTGCACAACTGGGCGGGCAACACAACGCTGTCACCCGGTACGAAACGATCACGTTGACATTCGAGTGTTTCAACCAAGATGCGGAACGGGCACTGTGGCTGCTCGCCGAGCAATACTACAACACCGTCGTAGACGAACAGCGATGGAAGGTGGAACGCCGAGTGGTACTCGACGAGCTTCGGGGATACCGAAGCGATCCAGTCCACACGCTAGAGGAAAGCGCTTTTTGCCGCTTTTTTCGGGGAGCCTTAGCCCACCCCATCGCTGGCACCTCGCGCTCCTTGGCCAACCTGAACGCAAAGGCCATTCGAGCCTTTCTCAAACGGCACTTCGTTCACGGTGCCACGTCCCTAGCGATTGCCGGCGGAGCTGACCCCGAACGCATCCTGCAGACCGCCGAGCGGCTTTTCTGGGGTGAACCAACGCCCGCGCCTCCGCCACCGCCAGTTGCGCCCGGCCAGTCAGGGATTCTCCGGCGACGCCAACACGGTACCGTTGGATACGTTACCTTTCTCATCGAGGCGCCCGCCTCGTTTCCGGACTTCTTCGCCGCCGCAACGGCTCTAGAGGTTCTCGGCGATGCTCCCGACACACGGTTGTTCCAAGAGATTCGCGGGCGACGTGGACTAGGCTACGCCGTCGATACTGGATCCGCTTGGGGGCCCGACTGGGCGCTGTTTACCATCGGAGCGAGTTGCCCACGGGGCGACGTAGGCCGGTTGCGCGATACGATCGAAACCATTTGTAACCAGGCCTCAGAGTCGGGCTTCACGCAGGAGGAGTTCGACCGCGCCCGCAAGAAGCTGCGCTTTGCGTACGCACTGCTGGAAGATAGCTTGTTGGACCGTGCGGTGACTCTAGCTGAAGATCGACTCCTAGGTTTTCCGCTTCCGGAAGAAGTTGAAGTCCTTATCGCGAACCTTTCCAGGGACGAAGTGTCTCAAGCCTGGCGACAGGTTTGGCAGGGTCGTCGATTGACCGCTTTGCTGATGTAGCCATGCAACGGTCGCATCCCACCGCCAAGGCGAACTCCGGCCACCATGCCACAGGAGCGAATCTGTGCTTCCTCGTCAGTCACACACACTGGGACCGCGAATGGTATCGCACCTTCCAGGAATTTCGTGCGCGGCTAGTGGACGCTCTGGACTCCCTTTTGATCCTTCTCCATAACGACCCCGGCTATCGGTTTGTTCTGGACGGGCAGAGCATCATCGTGGCCGACTATCTCGCGGTGCGACCCACGCACGCCGCGGCAATCCGGAGGTACAGTCGTCAAGGCCGTCTTGCCCTCGGCCCGTGGTACGTACAGCCCGACTCGTTTTTACCAGTGGGAGAAACGCAGATTCGGAATCTGCTTTTTGGTATCCGGCACGCACGCCGCTATGGCAAGCCGTCGCGGGTTGCGTATACGCCAGATTCTTTCGGTCACCCAGCGCAGTTCCCGCAAATTTTTGCCGGCTTTGGGTTGAAGCTTTTTGTGTATTGGCGAGGCAACGGTGACGAAATTGACACGTTACCGTCGACCTTCCGTTGGGTTGCACCCGATGGGAGTAGCATCGTTGCTCACCACCTGAGCCAAGGTTACTTCAACGCGGCCGGCCTGCCCGCCGACCCAGTCAGAGCCGCAGAGATTCTTGCTCCCATGGTCCGCGAACTTCGGCGGCGAGACCCTAGTTCACCAGCGTTGCTCATGAACGGCATCGATCACGCGTTTCCGCAGGCACATACCCAGGCAGTCGCCGATGCCCTTTCCACTGCGATTGGGGCGAAGGTCATTCGCGGCACTTTGGACGACTTTGCAGCCGCCATCGATGAGCCTCGCGCCTCGTACCAAGGTGAGTTCCGAGGGGCCCGTGTGGCCAATCTGCTGCCCGGCGTTTGGTCTAGCCGGATGCATCTCAAAGCTGCAAACCGCCGCTGCGAATCGCTGTTGATTCACTGGGCGGAACCGTGGGCGGCCCTGGCGCTTGCCCTTACCGGCGAGGACGAACGAGCCGCGCTGGAGTTGGCCTGGTCGGCCCTGCTGGAGAACCAAGCTCACGACTCCATCGGGGGATGCTCGCAAGACGCAGTTCACGAACAGATGCTCGATCGCTTCGACCGCGTTCGTGAGTTAGCGCAAGAAACCACGCGGAGAATTCTCGAGCGCCTCGCCGGCCTCGGAGACCACCGAGAAACGCCGTGGGGGGAACCGTGGTTCGTTTACGTCTTCAATCCTTGTCCATTTACTCGGACCGACGTGGTGCGCCTCCCCCTCGATCCCTATCCCTGGTTTGGTTTCGAAGGAGACGAAGCCAGAACCCTGGCCTTGCACCCGTGGATCACCGCAACCGTCACGTCATGCGGCTTTACCGTGGACGGAGTGCCAGCACGCATTGTCGCCGACAGCGAGGCCCCTCGCATCCGCTTGCAGTTCCAGCAACCGCCGCGAGCCATTGAATTTGTTGCCCGCGACGTACCTGCGTTTGGGTGCGTGCGCTTCGTGCTGCGAACGCAAGAGCACGCTGTGGAGGACGTTGTCGATGATGGCTGGGAAATCAGCAACGAATTTTTGCGGGTGAAGGCAAACCCATCTGGCACCTTTGACCTGGATGTTCTCTCCGCCAACGTGCGTTATTGCGGGCTAGGAGATTGGGAGGATTGTGGAGACCGGGGTGACACGTACGATTTCGATCCCGTCCCCGGCTCAGCCTCCCTTCACAGCGTTCACTTCCGCCGGGCTCGCCACCCCAGCGGCATCCAGACACTTCGGATCGAACGGTTGCTTCGCGTGCCTCGTATGCTGGCCCCTTCGCGCGAGGAGCGCAGCCAAGAGACGGTGCTGCTACCCCTGGCCTTGGAGCTGCGGGTTGCACCGGGGCTGGACCGGCTCTTGGTCGACGTCGAAGTGGACAACACAGCCTGCGACCACCGGCTCAGGCTCTTGTTTCCAACGGGTAAGCCAACCGAGAAGTTTGTCGCGGCAACGACGTTTGACATCGCTCTCCGAGTGACGGCGGTCGAAGAGCGTCCGCATTGGGTCCACCCCGCACCTCGGACTTTTCCGCATCAAGGATTCATCAGCGCGAATGGCCTTACGCTAACGGCTCCAGAGCTTCCCGAGGCGGAAGTCACGCCCGACGGGACGATTGCCCTCACCTTGTTGCGTTCCGTTGGCTGGCTCGCCTTACCGGGCCTGCGGACACGTCCCCAGTTGGCGGGACCAACCATTGCCACGCCCCAAGCGCAGTGCCTCGGACTGTTTCGCACCCGGCTTGCCTTGAGCTACGGGCTGGATCCACAGACGGTTGCAGAGGTCAGCGCAGGGTTGTGGCCGATTGTCGGTGGGGATCAGCCGATCCTGCAACCACGGCAGTCGCTCCTCACCATCGAGCCGAGAGATGTTCTCCTCAGTGCGCTGCTTCCAGCACCGCGCGGCCGACGGCTGTGGCTTCGCCTGCTCAACCCGCGGGAATACCCGGTAGAAGCCTCTGTCCGGTTTGGGTTTGCCGTTGCCAACGTGCGAAGTGTGCGACTCGATGGCAGTGCAATACGCCAGCCATTCGAGTTCCAGCAGGGGGTGTTGCGCTGCGTCGTCGAACCGCATCGACTGCGTTCTTTCAGCATCGAGCTTCCAGCTCGGGCCCAAGAAAGGCGCAAACCCTGAGGCGGAAACGAGCGTTGTCTCAGGTTGTTACGCGTGGAAGGATCGACGTCACACGTAGCGCCGATGGCACCACTTCTATGGTTACGTCGGTCGTGCCGGGCTGTTCACCATCCATCTCGAACAACAACGGCTGGGCACTGGATATGTCTACCCGCTTCCCGCGGGCGTGGGAAAGCGCTGGATGATTCAAGTGTCGCCCCCGGAACACTCGCGGCAATAACGAGAACAACAAGTGCAGGCGAGACACCTGCCGGAGCACCAGAACCTCCAACCAGCCATCGCTGGGGTCTGCCATGGGTGCCATGCGCATTCCTCCGGCATGAAAACGCCCGTTAGCTATCAACACCATTTCTGTGGGTCCGCAACTTATGGCGTGCCCGTCTACGACGACTTCCGTTGCCACGCACCGAAACGACCAGAGAGCGCGCACGGCCCCGGCTACGTACGTCCAAAGCCCCCCGAGCAGCTTACGAGAGCGGTTCACGGCTGCGGCCGCCGCAGCACCCAAACCTACGTCCGCTGCGTTGAAGAAGTATCGGGTGGCGCGCCGTCCGCCTTGGCTGAACGATGCGTAGCCAGCATCGATGGATCGCACGCTGCCATTTGTCAAAGCCTCGAAAGCATCTCCCACCGTGCTGATTCCCACACTCCGTGCGAAGTCGTGGCCTGTGCCCGAGGGGATTACCGAGAGCACCGCATCCCTCGCCACGGGCTGTCCATCACAAAAAAAACCGTTGGCCACCTCGTTCACCGTTCCGTCACCCCCCACAGCGACTACATGCCGCACACCCTGGCGGAGCCATTCCTGAACCTTCAGCGTTGCGACGCCTGGCCCGTCGGTAAAATGCGCGTTCAGCCGGAAACCGCGTGCCTGTAACTCGGCAGCGAGAGCCGGCCAACGACGCCGCGTTTTTCCAGCCCCAGCTACCGGGTTCACCAGAACAAACAGCTCCTCCCCAACCGTCTCCGTACCGTGCAGTACTGCTCCCTTTTTCGTCATTTTCGCAGCCTTGTACTGAACCCGCCCTACGCTTTCCACTCGGCAAGTTCGCGCTGATTGCCTGTTGCCTATTGACAACAATGTTGCCTATAGGGCATAAGCGGTAGCGATGAACCAGAAAGCGTTGAAGCGATTGCGGGAGGAGCGGCTGCGGACATCGCTGCGCCAAGCAGCGGAGAAGTTCCGCCGCGCGAGAGAAGAGGCTGGTCTCACCCTGCGGGAGCTCGGTGAGAGGGCAGGGCTCGCCCCAAGTACGATCCTAAAAATTGAGAACAGCAAGCTCGTCCCGTCTTTGGCCGTGTGTATTCGGCTCGCCGAGGCGCTCGGTCGACCGGTCAGTTATTTCGCCGAGGGGGACGAGCCTCCTTCCGACCTCCGTTTCACTCCAGTGGGAAGCGCACGGATTAGCGAACTCCGCTCAGCGCCCATCCGCATCGAACATATCGCGGAACGACTGGTACACCCGCGGATGGAGGGATACCTGCTGCGCCTCGGCCCCGGCGCCAAAAGCGGGAGCGAGGTGCCGATCTCTTACAGTGGGGAAGAGATCGTGATCGGGGTCAAGGGCAGAGTCCGTTTCGAGATCCGTGGACAGGAGTACATCCTGGGCCCGGGCGACGTGCTGCATTTCAAGGGAGACATTCCCCACTTTTGGGAAAATGCGTCAGCCGGGGAGTCGCAAATCTACATGATTTGCGCCTTTTCGTACGAGCGGTAACGCGTATGTTCCAGTTTAGCTTCGACCCAGAGGATCAACTCGTTCAGGAAACGGCAAGCGCCTTTGCCCGGGAAATCTTACGGCCAGCCTCGCGGACGCATGAACGCAACGGCGTCCCCGTGGAGCTGTTTCGGCAGTACCAAGAATTGGGTTTTGCCAGCATGGAGCTTTCACCGTCCTTGGAGGGCTCCGGTCAGGGGCTGCTCGCCAAGGTCGTCGTTCTCGAAGAACTCGCCTGGGGCGACCCCGGTGCGACCCTGGCCCTAGAAAATCTTTCTTGGCTGCAGCCCGCACTGGCAACGATGCCCGAGCAACAGGCTCGAGCCATCGTTGCTGAGTTTCAGGCCCAGCCCCACACCAGGGTCGCCTTTGCCGATGGAAGAGATCTGGGCATGGAAATCCAAGCTGGTCGCGTAAGCGGGCACCTACCATTCGTTCCGGCTCATCGACCGGCATGGTTACTTCTCCGTACCGCAACTGGCCTCTTGCTCGTAAAAGGGGAGGACGTCGAGACCGAACCGGTTCCCGGCGCCGGCGTAGAAGCCGCGGGTGGTGCCAAAGTCACGCTTCATGGCGCCCACCCCTATTGGGGAACCGCGGATTCGACGGAAACAGAACGCCTTTGGTCGCGAACGAGAATTGCCTTAGCCGCCCTGTTCGTTGGCGTGGCACGGGCCGCTCACGAGTACGCAGTGGAATACACCCGGACACGCAACGTTTTTGGGCGCCCGATTGCACAGCACCAAGGCCCCGCATTCTTGCTCGCGGACATGCGTACGGCCATTGAAGCAGCGCGCCTTGCCACGTGGTATGCGGCAAAAGCATACGACTCGGGCGCTAGCGATGCGCCCCGTTGGGCAGCACACGCCTTTTTGGAAGGGACGGAGTGTGCCCTGGCGTGTACTCGCGACGCCGTACAGTTGCTCGGTGGGCACGGGTTTTTGCGCGATCATCTGGTGGAAAAATGGATGCGCGATGCCCGCGTGCTCACCCTTCTTTGCGGTGGACGTGACAGTGCCAGTGAAGACTTGCTTCGCTGGAAAGACGGCGAGTTGCAGCTCGTCTCGGCAAACCCCGAGGCGGAAAGAAAGGAGGCTCAAACATGAAATTTGGAATGCTGCACCTCTTGGAAAACCCGATGGGAAAAACGGAGTACCAGGTGGTGCACGAGCAAATGGAAATTCTCCAGGCCGCGGAAGCACTCGGATTCGATTCCGTATGGCCCGCCGAACATCACTTTTCGGAGTACGGGTATTGCGTCTCCACGGCACTCATGCTGGCGGCTTTGGTACCCGTCACACGGCGCATCCGGCTGGGCACGGGTATCGTGATCTTGCCGTTTCACAACCCCGTACGCGTGGCGGAAGAATTCGCGCTGCTCGACCTGATGAGCGACGGCCGCGTCGACTTCGGGGTTGGCCGAGGGTACCAACCGCATGAGTTCCGGGGGTATGGCATCGATCAGTCGCAGTCGCGATCGATGTTCTCCGAATCGCTGGAAATTATTCTCCAAGCGTGGACCCAGGACCGTGTAACGTTTGAAGGGCGGCATTACCAAATCCACGACTTGCCGGTGCGGCCAAAGCCGCTCCAGAAACCCCATCCTCCAGTGTGGATGGCAGCCCTTAGCCCTGAAAGCTTTCTCACCGCAGGGCAAAAGGGTTTCAACCTGCTCTGCGCCCCAGTTTTCGGCTTTGGAGGTCGCTCTGGTGTAGAAAATCTCGCTGCTTACCGTGAGGCACTTCGCTCACACGGTCACGACAGCGCTCACAAAGAGGTCGCTGCTTTGGTGATGGTTTACGTCGCGGACACCGCGGAAGAAGCCGCGCGTGATTTTGCCGATCCCGTCATCTGGTACTACCGCACCTTCGCCAAGTACATCGCACCACCCCCCGGCGAGCAGCCCATCAAGACCTACGAGCCCTATGTCGGCGTGCGCGACATGGCCGCTCAAGTGACCTGGGAACAGCTTCAAATGGCGGGTGCGGTCGTGTGCGGATCCCCTGTGGAATGCGTAGAGCGCATTCGACAGCTTCATGACCTCTTCGGCTTCACCACCTTGCTTTGTTGGACACGGCTCGGCGGACTCGATCACCGCAAGGTCATTCGCAGCATGGAGCTCATGCAACGATACGTGATTCCCGAATTGCGTAACCTCCAACCTCAGAGAGCCGTTGCCTGACCGCAATCGACTGACTGCCATGGTTCACTTCGAGATCGACCCGGAAACCACTCGGCTGCTCGAGATGGTGCGTTGGCTGGGCCGCGAATATATGCGCCCCCTCGGTATCGAAGCCGATCGCAAACACCAGCCAATTCCAGCGGACCATCCCTTCTACAAACAAGTTTGGGACTTGGGCATTGGTCGCCGCGGCTGGGGAGAGGAGCAGGGCAGCTCCGAGGGACCGCACCGGGCGGCCAGGCGCGGTGTCGTGCTTGCCGAAGAAATGGCATACTGGGACCGTGGCGTAGCCGTATCGTTGCCAGGCCCTGGGCTGGGTGCGCCGCCGATTCTGCTGCTGGGAACGCCGGAACAAAAACAAAGATTTTTCTCTGTCTTCAACGATCCGGAGCGGCCACACTGGGGCGCCTTTGCCATGACGGAGCCTGGAGCTGGCTCGGACGTCGCAGCCATTCGCACCCGTGCCCGACGCGAAGGCGACTACTGGGTGCTCACAGGGGAAAAAATGTTTTGCTCCAATGGTGCACGCGCGGACTGGGTCGTCGTTTGGGCAACGATAGATCCCGCCCTCGGCCGAGAAGGACATCGCGCCTTTGTGGTCGAGCGGGGTACACCGGGCTTTCGGGTAGAACGGATCGAAGACAAAATGGGCCTCGTCGCCTACGAAAGTGCCGCCCTCGTCTTCGAAGACTGCCGCGTACCGGCAGCCAACCTCCTCGGCGGAGAAGAGGCATACCGGGAGCGTGCTGGGTTCAAAGGAGCCATGCAAAGTTTCAATGCCACACGCCCGATGGTGGCTGCGATGGCCATCGGTATCGCCCGAGCAGCGTTGGACCGCGCTACCGAATTCGTTCGCACCGCATACAGGCAAATGGCTCCGACTGCCCGCTACCGCCGCATCTTGGATAAGCTCCTCTGGATGGAACGGAAAATTGCCTGTGGTCGTTGGCTTTGTTGGCGCGCAGCGTATCTGGCCGACATGCAACAGCCGAACATCACCGAAGCATCGATGGCCAAGGCGTACTGCCCGCAAATTGCTCAAGAAGCCACGAGCCTGGCGATGGAAGTTTTGTCGGACCTGGGTGCAACCAAAGATGCGCTGGTCGAAAAATGGTTCCGCGACGTAAAGGCCATGGACATTGTCGAAGGCACCGGTCAGATCCAACGACGGATTATCGCACGGCAGTTAACGGGCCTTGCCGAAGTCTGACGACCAGGGTCAAACGATGAATCTTCCAGTCCCTCAGCAAGCGGAGTGACACCATGAGCGATCGAGGTCGGGTAGCGGTGTTTGTTGGTGCAGGGAAACCGTTCGAGTTGCGGGAGTATCCATTGCCTGACCCTGGCCCCGGAGAAATCCTCGTGCGCATTCGGCAAGCGAACATCTGCGGGTCCGACGTTCACCTCTGGCGTGGTGAAATGGAACGCATGGGGCGCTTTCCACCTACGGTCTTAGGTCACGAAGCGACCGGTGTTGTCGTTAAACTCGGGCGCGGGGCGGAAGTCGACTCCTATGGCGCGCCGTTGCGTGAGGGAGACCGGCTCGTCTGGGCATACTATGTTCCGTGCGGCCAGTGCCCTGCGTGTTTGCGCGGCGACGTGCATGCTTGCGCCACCAGCTTGGTCACCGTGCACCGGCCCTGCGAACTCGCACCGCACTTCGTGGGTGGTTTTGGCGACTACTACGTCATCCGCCCTCAGCAGGCCAGGTTTCGCGCGCCAAACGAATTAAGCGACGAGGAGCTGGCAGGGGCTAACTGCGCCTTGGCTCAAGTGCTTTTTGGATTCAAACGCGTGGAACTTCGATGGGGCGAGTCCGTCGTGATCCAGGGAGCAGGTGGACTTGGGTTGTATGCGGTCGCTGTGGCCAAGGAACTGGGAGCCAATCCCATCATCGTCGTCGACGCAAGCTCGCATCGTCTGCGGTTTGCCCAACTTCTCGGTGCGGATGCAACTATCTTGCTCGATGAGCACCCGGATCCGCGCGAACGCACGGCGGAAGTTCAAAGGTTAACCGGCGGCTGGGGAGCTAACGTGGTTGTGGAAGTGGCTGGCGTACCCGATCCCTATCCAGAAGGCATTCGGATGCTCGGGAGAGGAGGGCGCTACCTGGCTCTGGGCAGCATCGTTCCTGGCAAGACGTTTGCCGCTGATCCTTCGCTATTGATCGGACCGAACCGCACGATCTTCGGCGTTTCCCTGTACCCACCTGGCTCGTTGCTCGAGGCTGTTCTGTTTTTGCAACGCCGGCGTAACCATTACCCCTTCCATCAAATTGCCGCTCAGGCCTTCCCCCTCGAGGAAATCGACAACGCTTTTGCCACTGCCGCCGCTGCCTCGGCAGGAAAAGGAGTGTACACTCGTGTGGGGATTCGCCCCGAGGGCGCGGAGCCTCGCTTATGATCGACCACGCAAGTGCTCGGGCCAAACTGCCATTCCTACCCACCCCGCGTCTGTTCATCGGAGGCGATTGGCAAGCGCCCCACGGTAGCGAACGGATCGCGGTGCAAGACCCCACAACAGGGGAGGTGTGGGGAGAGATCGCAGTGGCTGACCAAGAGGACGTGGACAAGGCGGTCAACGCGGCGCGTACCGCGTACGAGCGACATTGGGGCCGCGCGGCACCTTCGGAGCGTCGGCGTGTGTTACAGCGTTTAGCCGAGGTCGTAGACGCTCATCGCGACGAGCTTGCCACCTTGGAGTCGCTCGACGTTGGCATGGTGCAAGCCGTGGCGCGCAGTTTCGGAGTCAAGGCCCTGGTCCGGAACCTGGAGTACTACGCCTCGTGGTGCGACAAGATTTACGGATGCGTGGTACCCTTGCCGGGAAAGGAATCGGCCCTGGATTACTGGCAACGAGAGCCCTATGGCGTGGTCGCTGCAATCACTGCCTGGAACACGCCCTTAGTGTTCATTGGCTCGAAAGTCGGGCCGGCGTTAGCCACAGGGAACACGGTGGTGGTCAAGCCATCGGAGCTTGGTTCGGTGTCCACATTGCGCTTTGCGGCGTTGTGCCAAGAGGCAGATGTTCCCCCTGGAGTCATCAACGTCGTCACGGGCGCTGCCTCCACAGGTCAGAGCCTCCTCCAACATCCCGGAGTCGACAAAATTTCCTTCACGGGAGGCTGCGCCACCGGCCGACGTGTGGCCGAGCTTGCGGGACGCGGGCTGAAGAAGCTGACGTTGGAACTCGGAGGGAAATCGCCGCAACTCATCTTCCCCGATGCTGCTCTCGACCGAGCCGTGGCTGGTGTCGCCCTTGGTGGCCTAGCTCTGTCTGGGCAGGCTTGTGCCGCAGGAACGCGGATCCTGGTTCACGAAAGTATCTATGGTCCATTCGTAGAACGCCTGGTTTCGTTTTGCCGTGGTCTGCCACTGGGCGACCCGCTTTCCCCTTCGACCGTGCTTGGCCCACTGATTTCGGAAGAGCACCGGCAACGGGTCGAACACTACGTCGCACTGGCCGAGCGGGACGGAGTCACGTTCCATTGCAAAGGCGAGCGTGGCGAAGGAGACCTTTCGTCCGGTTTCTTTCTCTCGCCTACGATTGTTAGCGGCGTTCGGCCGGAGTCGCGGGTCGCTCACGAGGAAATTTTCGGGCCGGTGCTCGCGGTTTTCACCTTCCGCGAGGAGGAAGAAGCGGTCGCGCTGGCGAACTCAACCCGCTACGGACTCGCTGCTGGCGTCTGGACGACCGACCTGGCGCGGGCTCACCGCGTGTCGGCATCGTTGCAAGCAGGCGTTGTTTGGGTGAACAGCTACGGCAACCTGCCGTACACCGTTCCTTTCGGTGGATTCAAGGATAGTGGCTGGGGGCGCGAGGCGGGCCGCGAAGCTCTACTCGAGTACACCCAAATCAAAAACGTTTTCATCAGCCTTGCGTAAGAGGGCGGCCACGACCGACGCACTCTTGCATCGTGCCGTCTGCTGCAGGTGCGTGGGTTTGTGCTTGGACAACGCCCCGGCGTGCGAACACGTAGACTCCCACCACCGTAAGCATCACTCCAAGCACTTGGCGTGACGAAGGGACCTCACCCACGAGGACCAAGCTCGTCAGCAACGAAAGGATAGGCACGGTGGGCACCACGAGCACCGTGGCCCGAGCGAGGTCGATCCGGGTGAGCGCCGCGTACCAAAGCATCGTGCCACCGTAGCTCAACACGAGTCCCTGCAGCGCAACCCAGCCCCACGGAAACGCCGGCCAACGGCCTGGCTCCAATAGCTCCACAGCATCCCAGCCCATAACGATCGTCAGCAACGCACCACCCCAGACATACCGCGCGGCAGCCAGGACATCTGCTGGCGTACCTCCTAACCATCGCAGGACCACAAGATGCGACACTTGCCAACACAGTGGAGTCGCCAGCAAGTACCAACTCCCAGTTCCGACAGCTAGCCCTTCGAGCCCGAGCGCAACCAGCAGTCCGCTAAGGATCATCCCAGTGGCGGCGATTCGCTCGACGGTCGGACGAACCTTCAAAACAGCCCAACTGAGCACGAGCGCGTAAACTGGCTCGATCTGCAGGCATAGGAGGGTTTCAATGGCACTCGCACGTGCGGCACCCGCAAAGAAAAGAGTAAAGGCAAGCGAGGTGCCCAAAGCTCCGAGGATAACCAGCGCTGGCACCTGAGAGGGCCGAAAAAGCCGAGCAAGTCGGCCGCGGAGAGCAAGCACGCTAAGTGCCGCGGCACCAGCAAACCATGTGGTGACCACCGTGACAACCATTGGATCGCCCGCCCGAGTGGTCACGTTGGCTACAGCTGGAACGAAGCCGCCGTTTACGGCACACAACAAGGCATAAACAATGCCGGCGCGCTCCCGGGCCGACATGCGCGTCACTTGCTCCCTCGACTCCGCCCGGAGCGCGGCGCCATCGCTCAGCGGTGCCACGTCCACCCCTCAAAAGGCAAACCGCGCTTCGCATCGTAACCGACGTGGACAGCCGAAACGTGCCCGTCCTCATCGACCAAAACGAACGTCGGTGTACCACTCACGCCGTAAGCAACGAACGCTTTGCGAAACTCATCGATGGCCACATCGGGGGGAAACACGCCCCGATAGTTTTCGAAGAAGCGATCCAGCTGTTTGCGAGGTTCATCGGTGATTGCAACCACACGAACTCCATTCGTTTCCGCAAATGCCTGGAGCTCAGGTAGTGCTGCTTTACAAGCGCCGCACCAAGTCGCCCAGAAAAAGAGTAAGTGTTTGCGCCCCCGAGCCAATTGCCGGCTCATCTCGCCGCGATATGGTTCCACATCGATCGGCGGAGCGGGGCTGCCGACCTTTGGTGGCCCAGGGAGCGATGGCCAGCGCAAAGGGTACGTTCCCGCAACCAATTGCACCACGCGCCTTTGGCTCCCGCGCAAGACTTCCAACTCCAATA
>BEIG01000025.1 GCA_002898795.1 bacterium HR30
GCAAACCATCACCTCTGGCCGCCCCGTTCGAACCGAACTGCGAAGGTGGGCGGGGATAGGCGGCACTGGTGGGTCGGTGTTCTGCTGGCGAGCACGTTCGTGACTTCGGGCGCTTTCGGGGAGGTAACGGTCGACAAGGAAGCCTTTCTCGGCTGGCCGAATACTTACGTGCTGCGCAACGAAGCGGTGGAGGTGCGGGTGGTGACGGACATCGGCCCGCGCATCATGGCCGTGGCCAGACGTGGCGGGCCCAATTTACTTTACGTCAGGGAAAGCGAGGCGGGGAAAAGCAACGAGCCGGAGTGGGTCTTTCGGGGTGGTTGGCGGCTTTGGATTGCTCCGGAGCGGCGCGAGACGACGTACGAGCCGGACAACCAGCCGTGCCGGGTGACCGTGGAAGGGGATACCGTCGTGGTCATGGGCCCACCTCAACCCCGTGCTGGCATCCAAAAGATTGTGGAGATCAAGTTATCCCCAAGCGAGCCGCGGGTGCGCTTGAAAAGCCGGATTCGGAACATCTCGTCCCAGCCTGTCGAATATGCTCTGTGGAGCTTAGCGGTGATGCGCCCGGGCGGACGGGCGCTGGTGCCCGTAGATCGCGGGCCGTTAGACGCGTTCGACGCCGTGCGGCGGTATATCTTGTGGAGTTACGCGCAAATGGAAGATCCACGCTATCGGTGGGGGAACGAACTTGTGCAGATCGATCATCGTCGCGTGGGCAAAGCCGACGCATGGCCAGGTGCCAAGCGGCGTCGCGATGAGAGCAAGATCGGCACGGATTCGCACCAGGGCTGGGCGGCGTACGTGTGGGAGGACACGTTGTTTCTGAAGCGCTTTGCCTATGTTCCTGGGGCCACGTATCCCGACGGTGGCGCGACAATTGAAGTGTACTCCAGTGCTGAGTTTCTCGAGCTGGAGCACCTGGGACCGCTCACTGTGATCCCGCCAGGCGAGGAAGCCATTATGCCCGAGGATTGGTGGGTTCTTCCGCACGAGAACATCCCCGAGGACGAAGCCGGTGCCCTGAAGGCGTTGCGTCCGTGGCTCGAGCGGACCCAGTGGTAGGTAGAGCTACCCTTGCGTCCCTTGCTCCCACTGGCGCCACTGTTCCAGGTACGCGTTCAAATTGTCGGCAGTGACGATATCGATTCCGGAATACTGCAAGGGTTGATCGAGCCGTTCACCTCGATGCAGGCGGTGCAGGAGGCGTACCGACTCAGCGCCCCAGCCAAAGTACTTCTGCCCGATCAGTAAATGCACCTTTCCAGCACGGATGAGGTCGGGTGCGGGCGGAATGGTGTCAAAGGCGACGACTTTTGTGCGAGTGGTATCTACAGGATCGAGGGCGTTTCGAAGGAACACCGGCCAACCGCCTACAGAAAGCCAGCCAGCGAGATCGGGGTAGCGTTGCGTTCCCGTGGCAATGACTTCACTGACACGCACGGCATCGTCGCGAATGTCGAAGACTTCCACGATTTGGATGCCGGGGTGTTGCGCCAGCGCTTGCCGCGCCCCATCGAGTCGTTTTTGCAAGTTGTCCGCGCCCAGGGCCGTTATTAGCGCTACCTTCCCGCGGCCCCCCAAAAGCCGTGCGAGCCCTTCGCCCAAGGCTTTTCCCGCTTCGAAGTCATTCACTCCATAAAAGGCGAGGCGTTTGCTCTTTGGCGCGTCGGAGTCCCACGTCACCACAGGAATGCCTGAGTCCACCGCGCGGTCGATGGCATCGGTCAGCAAATCTCCATTGAGGCACGAAATGGCAATTCCGTCCACCCGTTGGGCGATGAATGCTTCGAGGATTTCCTTTTGGCGAAGTTCGTCGGTCGTTTCGGGTCCGCGCCAAATGATTTCGATGCCACCGATCCGCTTGGCCTCGCGTTCCGCCGCAACACGGGCATAGTGGAACACGGGGATGTGGAGAGCTTTGGGAATGAAGACAAAACGCAAGGGGCGGTTGCGGTTCGAACCCTGAGGCTGACACCCAGGGGCAAAAACGACCAACATGGCGATTGCCGCAACGAAACCCTTCATGGGCTATCCCCTTTCTTGCAACGCTTTGCGAGTTGCGAGCCGATCGAGCACAACGACAACCAGTACGGCGATTCCTAGTACAAGGCGGTCCGCGAACGTGCCTCCGGGAAACTGCGTCAGCGCATTGCGAAGCACGCCGAAGATCAGCGCGCCGAACACTGCTCCGACAACGGAAGCTCGCCCACCGCTAAGCGAAGCACCGCCGATGACCGCTGCCGCAATGATATCGAGCTCGTAACCCAGAGCCAAATCCGCCTTGCCTTGTCCTTGCACGAATGCCAGCAGCACACCGGCAAGGGCCGCGAGAAAGCCACCGCAAACGTACACGAATGCTTGCACGTGGGCGACTCTGACGCCGGCGTACCGAGCAGCAACCGGGTTACTGCCGACCGCCAGAATGTGCCGGCCAAGCGCTGTGCGCGTTAGCAGCAGGTGGAATACGGTGGTGCAAAGCAGCACGAGCAGCCCAGGCCACCAGTTCAATGGCACTCCGAGCGGCTGAAAGTCGCGTGGTAGATGGGCGGAAAGGTCGTAAAAGCGCCCTTCTGTGATGAGGAAGGCGCTGCCGCGCGCTACCCCCATCGTGCCGAGGGTAGCCACAAACGGGGGCAGCTCCAGCAGCGTGACCAGAACGGCAGCAAGGGCGCCGAATGCAGTGCCCACGGCGAGGCTTGTAAGCGCTGCATTGCCCCACGACCAACCTTCGTTCGTCAACAGATGCCCGGCCACGACGGAGGCCAAGGCCATGACGGCTCCCGGGGCAAGGTCGATACCGCCCGACCCGATGATTAGTGCGGCCCCAATGGCACCAAGGCTAAACACCGCGGAGTACTTGAGCACGAGAGCAAAGTTCTCGAGATTGGCGAAAGAGTGCGGGCGGCCATCGGTGGGAGCCAAAAGCCAAGAAAATAACAGCACTTCACCAACGAGGAGCACAGCGGCACTCCACCCAGGTACGAGGCCCAAACGCCCGAGTTTCAGCCGCGACTTCATGGTTGCTCCGAGATCACCGCTCCATCTGCTCCAGTGATGAGTGCCACCAACTGGGCTTCGTTCAGCGCTACGGCAGCAGTGTCGGCAACCACACGGCCGTGGCGAAGCACGATTACCCGGTGGCTTGCTTGCAGGAGCTCGTGGGCGTCGCTCGACGCCCAAACCACGGCGCAGCCTGCATGCGCCAGTTCTTGAAACAAACGGTAGATGTCGGCTTTGGTCGCGACGTCTACTCCGGCCGTAGGTTCGTCGAGAAGGAGAAGGCGAGGCGCACGGCGCAGGGTGCGCGCGAGCAAGACCTTTTGTTGGTTGCCACCGGAAAGGGACGATATCGGGGCTTCGACCCCGGAGGCGCGGATGCGCAGTCGTTCGAACCACTGGTTCAGCTCGTTGCGCTCCCATTTTGGCTGTAGCCAGAAGGACGGGGCGGGTAGGAAGACGTTGTCGCGTATCGATAGGCGATACAGGAGACCTTTACGAAAGCGGTCCTCGGGAACAAAGGCGGTGGGCTCGGCCCGCCAAAACTGGCGGGCGCGAAACCGGCGAATACCGGCCAGGGCTTCGAGCAACGTGGAGCGGCCGGAGCCCGCCAGCCCTGCGACTCCGACGATTTCTCCCTGGCACACAGAAAGGGAAACATCACGAACGATGCCGGTGCCAAGACGGTCCACATACAAGCAAAGATCGCCGGGCGCGCCCGTTTGCCGCGGGGGTGGTCCCGCCCCTGAACCAGCCATCAGGCGGACAAGATCTTCGGCACGGAACGACTGCTGTGTACCGCTGGCTACCACGTGCCCGTCGCGAAGCACGGTAACTCTGTTGGCAAGCGCTTGGACTTCGGCCAAGCGGTGAGTGACGTATACGATAGCCGTGCCCTGGTCCCGCAGCTTCCGAAGGTGGCGAAACAGGGCTTCGCTATCAGCTTGCGAAAGGGGCGCAGAAGGCTCGTCGAGCAAGAACAGGTCCGGTTCCATCCGCGCAGCGCGAACGATTTGCACCCACTTGAGTTGAGGCGTGGAAAGCGAAGCGAGCGAAGCCTTCGGGTCCAAGGCAAGGCCAAACCGTTGCAACCATTCTCGTGCCAGGATCTGCTCGCTTCGAAGATCGAGCCAACGCCACCGGGTTTTCCGTTCTTGGCCGAGGAACAACCAGTCGGTGACCGTGAGAGTCCACGGCAGCTCGAGTTCTTGGGGGACATACGCAATGCGTACTCCGGGTTTCATGGTCACACACCCCGTTTGCGGTGTGAGGAGCCCGGCTAGCACCTTGAGCAGGGTCGATTTGCCAGCGCCATTTTCTCCCAGCAAGGCATGCACTTCACCCGTGCGAAAGGCCAAGTCAATTCCATCGACGGCACGCGTATCGCCGAAGTGCACACCGACGCGCTCGAGTTTCGCCACCACGTGGCGCTGGTTGGGGCAAGAACTCACAAACGATCAGTTGCCCCAATTGTGCCCTCGAGGCAACCGCTGATCGCCGGGCTAGGGATGCCTTGGGGCATACGCGGGCAACAATCCACGAAGCTGAGGCTCCCGAGGTGGAAGCTCGGTCGACGGCAGCCGGCGCACGACTCGGCCCGTCACGGTATCACCTAAGCGGTACGGCTTCCTTCCAACTCGACGACGATCCCTTCGGAGGCCGCCAGGTTCCAGTGCAAACCCTCCGTCTCCAAGCGGCCGACGTTGGTGGACAGCCACAACTTTCCCGCACGAGGCAACGTGACCGTTACTGGCTCGTTCCCAAAGTTCAACGCGACAGCGAGGTTTTGCTCTGGATGTTCGCGCAGGTAAGCGAATACGCCGTCCGGCGAGGGTAGAGTACGGTAACCCCCTTCGAGCAATGCAAGGCTTCGCTTTCGCTTCCAGATGAGTTGCCGATAAAAAGTGAGCAGCGAGCAGGGGTCGTGGAGCTGCGTTTCGACGTTACACTGGTCGTACTCTTCGGCTAACGGAAGCCAGGGTTCGACGGTGGAAAAGCCAGCGTAGGGGCCGGCACTCCATTGCATTGGGGTACGTTCAGGGTCGCGCCCGAGACCAGGGAAGCGCTGACCCACGGGGTCGCAAATGCGCTCAGGCGGAATCGGTACGTCTCGCATGCCGATTTCCTCGCCGTAGTAAAGAAACGGGGTGCCACGCAGTGTGAGCAGCATGAGGGCAGCAACCCGCGCACGAGCATCGCCAAGCGAGGGATGGTCGAAGCGCGTGCGGTGCCGAGGGGCATCGTGGCTCGAAAGAACGTACGTGGGTTGAGCGCTCCGTGGCAGTAACGCCTCGATGGTTTCCACCTCGCGCCGGAATGCAGTGGCGTCCCATGGGCTCCACAGGAATCGAAAATTAAAAGCGAGGTGCAGCTCGTCTGCGCCGTTACCGTAGTAGCGAGCCAGCCGTTCGGCGTCGAAGAGATACACTTCTCCGACCAGCATGCGCTCGCCGTAGTGATCCAAAAGTTTCCGCCACCGCCGGATGATGTCGTGCACCTCCGGTTGATCCTCGTCGTAAAGGTGCACCTGGCCACCAAAATGGTACACTGGATGTTCTTCTTCTGGTGGTGGCTTGGGGTTGTCGCGGAGGGCCCTGTCTTTCACGAGTTTGTGAATGACGTCTACGCGGAAGCCGTCCACACCCCGGTCGAGCCAGAAGCGAAGGACATCTTCCATTGCCTCGATCACGCGAGGGTTGCGCCAGTTGAGATCGGGCTGCTCCGGCAAGAAGGAATGCAAATAATATTGCCCGGTAGAGGGATCGAGAGTCCAAGCTGGTCCACCGAAAGAGCTCACCCAGTTGTTTGGGGGAGTGCCGTCGGGCTTCGGATCACGCCAAATGTACCAGTCGCGGCGCGGATTGGTTCGACTACTCCGCGATTCTCGGAACCAGGGGTGATCCGACGAGGTGTGGTTGGGGACGAAATCCAGAACGACTCTGATCCCGCGCCGGTGGGCCTCTTCAACAAGACGGTCGAACGTTCGGAGGTCCCCAAACAAAGGATGAACGCTGCAATAGTCGGCCACATCATAGCCGAAGTCACGCATGGGGGACGGGTAAATCGGTGTGAGCCAGAGGGCATCCACACCGAGGGAAGAGGGAGTTCCGTCATTGAGGTAGTCGAGGCGTTGGATGATGCCCTCGAGGTCGCCAACACCGTCGGCATTGGAATCTTGAAAGCTGCGAACGTAAATCTCGTAAAAAACCCCTCGCCGCCACCAGTGGGTCATGGACCGACCGTCTCCCCCTCAGGCTGCTTCCGGTACGACCACCGCATTGGGAGAGTTGAGCCGACCCAACTCCCACTCGGCGCGGCCCTGATAAGCGAAGGCGCTCTCGAGTTCCTGCACCGGCCAGACAGCATCGGCATGGACGTGCTCGCTAGCACAGCGAGGATCTCCGCACTCAATGTCGGTCACTTGTACCGTGTCGTCGCCCAACATGGCGACCACACGGCCATAAAGCGGATAGGGGGCAAATCGAGGCCGACAAACCAACGTTCCCGGTTCGATACGCATGGGCGGCCTAGGTAATTCGCACTGTGACCCGTTGCAACACTGCCCTTGCCGGGAACGCGAAGCGATCGCGAGCTTGGGAAGCCACGCGGCCCGGGGGAAAGTCGCGGGCTTGAACGAGTTTCTTCTTAGCTTGCCGAAGCGGTCTAGTTGCCCTTCACGATCGTGCAGAATGTGCCGATGATGCCGAGGATATGGTTCGATTCGAAGTCCACGGACACGATCTGCTTGATGCCTCCAGCCCGAGCAGCAGCATCGATGCTGGCATCGCCCGTTGCCACCAATCCCAGAATGTTTTGAGCACAAGCACGCCCTTGCTTTGTAGCTGACGCCCCCTCGGTGGCAGTGATTGGGCCTTTAAGGTCAATGTACAAGCCCCCCATGAGCGGGGAGACAACCGGTTGACATGCTGCCAAGAGCAGCGGCAAAAGCGCGGCAAAAACGAATCCACGTTTCTTCATCAGATCCCTCCTTGTCCTTTTTCCTCATCGAATGAGAAGGTTCGGCCCCCCGGGCCGCCGGCACGGCTCTACTTGGGAAATGAGCCTTAGTCAACCGTGAGATTTGTGCCTTGCATCGATTGCTCTGGTCCTGTAGCAAGGCAAAATCACTTGTACGGGAGGTGCCTGTATGGGGAGCACAGGGCAGCGGGTTCGGGTTGCTTTGGTTACGGTCGTGGTGGCGCTTTCGCTGACGCATGGAGTGGGTCCCCGTCGAGTCGATGCCGAACAGTCGTGCGACGTTGGGAATCCATGCATGAGTGGTGGGGTTTGCCAACCGGACGGGTCGTGCCTTGGGAGCCCATTACCTGACGGTACTCCATGCGACGATTTCAACCCCTGCACGGAGAACGACTCGTGTTTGGCTGGGGCATGCGTAGGTCAGCGGGTGCCGGATGGCACGTCTTGTACGGATGTCTTGGGAGCTTGTACAACGAACGACCGTTGCCAATCCGGTTTTTGCTTGGGCGAGCTTCAGTGTGAACTTCCAACCGACTTGTGTACCGCTTCGTGTAACCCGCTGACGGGCTCGTGTGGCACGTTTCCGCTCCCGGTTTGCAATGACCCATGCAAGGTGGGGGGAACGTGCGATCCGGAGACAGGTTCCTGCACTTACACGGGCAACGCGCCCGACGGGACATCGTGTGACGACGGCAACGAGTGCACGGCCAACGATGTATGCGTGGCTGGGGAATGCCGCGGCCAGGTCATTACGCCAGCGCCGACGCCGCCCACGCCAACCCCGAGCCCAACGGATACGCCCACTCCGGAGCCTACGATAGCATCGAGCCCGACGATTACCCCCGAAGCTTCGGCTACCCAGACGCCGGAGGGATCGCCCAGTGGGACAGCTAGCCCCGAAGCATCTCCAACGCCGACGCCAGGAGAGTCTCCCACGCCGGAAGAATCACCCACCGCAACGGCCACTCCGGAGGAGACGGCAACCCCCAGCGAATCTCCCACGCCTTCGGTGACACCGGAGGAGACGCCCACGCAGGCGCCAGAAGAATCGCCCACAGCGACAGCTAGCCCCGAAGCATCTCCAACGCCGACGCCCGAAGAGTCCCCCACCGCAACGGCCACGCCGGAAGAGACCCCGACTCCGGAGGAATCGCCAAGCCCGACACCGACTCCTGAAGAGACGCCCACGCCTGAGGAGCCAACGCCAACGGCCACGCCTGAAGAAACGGGAACACCAACGCCCGAAGAGTCACCCACGCCAACGCCGACGGAGCCATCCCCACCTGCCTGCGTTGGTGACTGTAACGGCGATGGTGCGGTGACCATCGAAGAGCTCATTCTGGGTGTGAACATCATTTTGGAGCGAGTCGGCGTCACTGCGTGTGTGGCGATGGATCTCAACGGTGACGGTGCAGTGACCGTCGATGAACTCCTGATTGCGGTGGATGCGGCTCTTGCGGGCTGCCCTGCGACTTAGACCGTAGGGAGTGCTGAAGCTTGTGGCGACGGGGGCGGCGCAACACACCGTCCCCCGTCGCCGGTGTGTTCCCGAGCCCGTTATACTGGTCGAAGCTTTGAACGCCGAGCTCTGCGCTCGCATCGACTCTGGCAACTCGCTAGGAAAGCACTCCATGTTTGCCAAAGTTCTTGCTTGGGGCCATGACTTGCCGCCCACGGCGGAGCGCGTCGGACGACTGCTTCCGATCGCACAGGAGCCGGTCGGGCCATCCACTTTGGCAGCTCGGGCAACGAGTATGGCCTTCGAACGCAGTGGCCTTCGCAACGAGGATATCGACTTCATCATATTTGCGACCACGACGCCGGATGTCACCTTTCCGGGCTCTGCCTGTTTCCTTCAAGATCAGTTGCAGTGTGGCACTGTACCGGCCCTAGACATCCGCGCTCAGTGTGCCGGCTTTCTGTTTGCGTTGCACGTGGCAGAGAGATTTTTGCGCGCTGGGCAATACCGATGTATCTTGCTTGCGGGTGGCGAAGTTTATTCGTCCATGGTGGACTACGAGCGGCAGCCCGATGTAGCACAATTGTTTGGTGATGGAGCTGGCGTGGTGATTCTCGGCCCCTCGGGCAACGAGGCAGGAATCGAGGCCGTTGTCACTCACGCGGACGGAAGCGGCCATCGCGCGTTTTGGTGTGAGTTTCCTGCGAGTCGCCAGCACCCGCATCGGGTAACGCGGGAAGACTTTGGGTTAGGCCGACACCTGCCCCGCATCGACTCGCAAGTCGTGGCCTCGTTTGGACGCGAACATCTCCCTCACGTTGTCCGCGAAGTGATCGAGCGGGCTGGTCGCCGAGTGAGCGAAATCGACGGGTTCGTTCTTAGCCACGTTTTTCCGGAGGTGGCTCAAGATGCCGCCCGCGTCCTCGGTTTGCCCAAGGAATCTGTATGGATCCCCTCGGAAGACTACGGGCATTTAGGCGCAGCCGCACTGCCAGTGGCGGTGAGTAAATTGGTGGAAACTGGTTCGCTCGGAGCTGGAGCGGTCGTGTGCCTCGCCGCTTGTGGTTCGGGGTTTGCCTGGGGTGGTGCAGTACTGCGCGTGTAGCTCCTGCACCGTGACCTTTGTGCCGAGCCGGGCAAAAGGCTAGGCGAGTTGAAGGGCACGCGGCGCGGCTACCGGTGACCATCATGCCTTTGGGGGGCGTGGCGAGCCCCAGAGCCTTGGTCTTGTAAGATAGCGCTGCTTGAAAAGGCCAGGAAATGGCTGGAGGCTCCAGCCTTGCACCCTGGGCAAGCGCAACTTTTCGGACTCGCACGGGCCTCCCCGTTACCAGCATGGAGCTGCCTGTCCCTTGCAAGCAGGGTTACCGTCGGAATGAGTGGCAGAAACGTCGCGATACTTTGATTGCCGGAACGGCCCGACGAACTGGTCGTGCTCACCCATGACCGCCGCGAACCGCGTTGGGTCGAGCGTCGCTCGAAGGCGGGCAAAGCCTCGATGTGATGCGCAATAGACAAGCTTCGGTCACGAGGATCAGCCGCGTTGGAGGGCACAACCGACATGGACACTCATGCCACCGGGTGCGGCCCTTTCGACAACCGTTGCGCTACCAACGCGTTGAGAGGCAGCGTTCGGATCTGTGCCGCGAAAACGGCAGATCCGTCGCCGACAATCACGAGACCAAACTGCCGATCGTTCGGGAGCCGTTCGACGCGCAGTGGCCGGCGCGGCCTTTGCGGGCACAGGAAGCCGGACGAAGACCAAGCGCACGCCTTCTGGTGCGGAAGGCTCGGATTTTGCGCTCGACCTCGGTGTTTTTCCTTCAGAAGCAGCATTGACCTCCGAACAGGCCCTCTCTTGGTCATCACGGAGCCGAAGCAGTCCGTCGATTTCGGTAAGCGCGACGCCGAGTTCTTGCGCGCGCTTCACGAAACGGCCGAGCGGAACCGCGCTGCCCCGTACGCCTGGTAGGCAAAAAGCGCTCACAGAGTTGATCGAGGAGACCTTGGCGCTCGTCATCGTGGACAATTTGGATGTTCGTGCGCACCTCGGCAGCCGCCTGGCCGGTGCGGAGAGTTCCGCGCTCCATCGTTTTTGCGATCGTCTCGTGATACACGTTGTACCATAAGTACCGAGTCAAGCGTGCCAGTTGGCGTCGCTGGAGCCTATGGGGAAAGCCACTGTTGGCCTCGCTGCGGGATCTTGCCGGAAAGCGGGGATGTCTCTACCGGGTAAACTGGAAGGAAAGAAGAGAGGGCGGATAGGAGTTGGGCTGGAGACTTCTGAGGCAGAAACATTGCCCAGTGCGGGATCGAGCAACGAAGAAGAACTAAACCGAAGCGGGGTAAGTTAATGCAGCCAAACGAGGAGGTTCGAGTTGTGCGGCGGTCGCATATCCTTGGGGTAGGTCACTGCGTGCCAGAGCATGTGGTCACGAACCAAGATTTGACCCGCCTCATGGATACGTCAGATGAGTGGATCCAACAACGCACGGGGATTCGCGAACGCCGATACAGCGATGGCTGTACTGGAGCGTCCGACATGGGGGCCGTTGCCGCTAAGGAAGCTTTGACACGCGCCGGCCTCGATGCAAGCGCGATTCAGTGTATCGTGTTTGCCACGTTAAGCCCCGATGTCGACATGCCCGCCAGCGCCTTCTTGTTACAAGAAAAACTTGGCATGTCCGGCATTCCTGCATTCGACGTCCGCAATCAGTGTAGCGGGTTCGTCTATTCGCTTGCCGTGGCCGACCAATTCGTCAAAACCGGCGCCTATGATTACGTGCTCGTGGTGGGCTCAGAGGTCCATTCCACCGGCTTGGACCTCAGCACGCGGGGACGCGATGTCGCGGTCATCTTTGGCGACGGTGCTGCAGCCGCAGTTGTGGGGCCGTCGCCCGATCCAGACCGAGGAATCCTTTCCACCCATCTGCATGCGGAAGGAAAGTACGCCGAGAAGCTCTGGGTCGAGGCGCCGGGCAGTCGGCTTCGACCGCGTTTGACGGAGGAAATGATCACGGGCCCAGATGGGCGGGTGTTCCCTCACATGGAGGGGCGTTACGTTTTCCGCCACGCGGTAGTCCGGCTCGCGGAGGTGATTCGCGAAGCGCTCGACGCCAACGGCGTGAGTGCCGCCGACCTCGATTTACTGATCCCCCACCAGGCCAACTTGCGGATCAACCAAATGGTTGCCGGCGAACTTGGGCTTCGCGACGAGCAGGTCGTCAACAACATCGACCGCTATGGCAACACCACCGCTGCTTCGATTCCGCTGGCATTGTACGAGGCATTGGAAACTGGTCGGCTGCAACCTGGAATGCTCGTCTGCCTGGCAGCGTTTGGCGCCGGCTTTACGTGGGGGAGTGCTCTCTTGCGGTGGTGAGCCATGATTGAGACGAGCGAGCTGCGGCTCGAGCCCATGTGCGAGGATGACCTTGGTGCGGTCATCGAAATCGAGCGGCAGTCGTTTTCCGAGCCGTGGTCGGTGGGTCTGTTTCGGCACGAGCTGCGGCTGCCGTTTTCGAGATGCTTGGTGGCACGTGGCGACAACCGTGCCGTGGTGGGGTATGTTTGCTGGTGGTTGGTAGGCGACGAAGTGCATTTGCTGAACCTTGCTGTGCACCCACAGTACCGAAGGCGAGGCATCGGGCGGGCGTTGCTCGAGGTTGTTCTCGAGTCGGCTCGCCAGGCCGGGGCCAGGCTGGTGACCTTGGAAGTTCACCACGACAACGAAGCTGCGCAGGGATTGTACTCGGCCCATGGATTCGTGCAAACCGGCCTACGCCGCAATTACTATGCGCCCGGAAGGCACGCCGTGGTCATGACTCGCTACTTTCCACGCGTGGAGAAACGCGAAGCCTCTCCGGCAAGGCGAGCAACTTGACTCGACTAGGCTTGCTGCGTATAGCGCGCGAGACCTGTTCGGCCCGCGCTGCCAAGGCAGGTCCCGTGAAACTGCCCGTCAGGCGGGTGCTCATTAGGGTACAAGGATGAAAAAGCCGGTCGAAGCGGTATTGGAGCGTGCTTTGCGCGAAGCTCGACGCCAAGGTTTGCTGCAAAGCGAGCCTCCGCCAGCGGTGCTGGAGATTCCAAAAGATCCGGCATTGGGCGACCTGGCAACTCCTATTGCCTTGAGTTTGGCGCGGGCAGAACGCCAGGCGCCGCGGGCGGTAGCGGAGAAAATCCTGCGTTGCCTCGAAGATCCCGAGGGATTGTTTGTAGGGGTCGAAATCGCTGGCACGGGGTACATCAACTTTCGCCTGTCCCCACAGTTTTGGTCGCGATGTCTGGCGGAGATTGAATCCCCTTCGTTCGGGCCGAGTGCCTTTGGTTCTCAGCAGCGGGTGCTGGTAGAATTCGTTTCAGCAAACCCGACCGGACCGCTCACCGTCGGTCACGGGCGCAATGCCGTGCTGGGCGATGCGATTGCGCGATTGTTCGAAGCCACCGGGCATAGTGTGACTCGGGAATACTATTTCAACAATGCCGGGCGCCAAATGAAGCTGCTCGGGGAGTCGGTAAAAGCCCGGTACTTAGAGTTGCTGGGTGACCCGGTTGCGTTTCCTGAAGAAGGCTATCAGGGCGAATACATCCGCGAAATTGCCGCCGGGTTAGTCGGTGAACACGGAGACGCCCTCCGCAATGAGCCGGCGACGGGTGTGTTCAAAGAGGCGGCAGAAAAAGCCATCTTTGCGGATATCGATCGCACGCTGGAGCGGCTTGGAATTCGGTTCGATTCTTATTTCAACGAAGATTCGCTCTACAAAGACGGGAGTATCGAACGAACGCTAGCAGACCTTCGCCAACTCGGACTCGCCTTCGAACGCGACGGTGCCGTGTGGTTGCACGGGAAAGCGGTAGGGCTGGATCAAGATCGGGTGCTCGTCAAGTCAACCGGTGAGCCCGCATACCGCCTTCCCGACATTGCCTACCATCGCCACAAGTTCGCTCGCGGGTTCGATCTACTGGTAAACGTGCTCGGGGCGGATCACGTGGCCGAGCACGAAGACGTGCGGGCGGCGTTGCGGGCGTTGGGTTATGATGTCAGTCGGCTGCGGGTGATTTTGTACCAGTTTGTGACCCTGACCCGTGGGGGCGAGCAGGTGAAGATGTCCACGCGCCGCGCTGAGTATGTCACCTTGGACGAGCTCATTGACGAGGTTGGTCCCGATGCGGTGAGATTTTTCTTTCTCACGCGCAAGGCCGACAGTCATCTCGAGTTCGACCTGGAACTCGCGAAGCGGCAGTCAACCGAGAACCCTGTGTTTTACGTTCAGTATGCGCACGCGCGGGTGTGCAGCTTGATGAAACAGGCGGCTTCCTTAGGTGTCGTCCGGCCTCAGGCCAGCGATGCGCCACTGCACTTGCTTACCGCTGCAGAGGAGGTTGCGGTGACGAAACTGCTGGCGTCGTACCCTGACATAGTGGAAGAGGCTGCCCGTTTTTGCGAGCCTCACCGAGTGGTGTTTTATTTGATCGACTTGGCCGGCGAGTTTCACCGTTTTTACAACCGGCACCGGGTGCTGACGGAGGATGCAGAACAGTCGCAGGCGCGGCTCTATCTTGTGTGGGCAGTGGGGAAGGTTGTGCGGTTGGGCTTGGAGTTGCTGGGCGTGCGCGCCCCGGAAGAGATGTAAGAGAATGAAGTCGATTCGCCGCTCCCAATCGGGTTTGACTTCGCTCCAGGTTGTTTTGTTGTTCCTGTTGTTTGCGGGCGCCTCTGTGCTGATTTTTCTATTCGGAATGTGGGTCGGACGCGACACCGCGGAGCGACGGCTACTGCGAGAGGAACGCGTTGTCCGGGCGCCGATTGTGAGGAGCACTCCGTCACCGGCGCGGGCCGAAGAACGGCCAGAAGAGGTTGTCGACCGCGCCTTTTACGAGCGACTTCGGCAAAAGGCGGCGGAACGGTTGGTGCAGGCGGCCCCTTCCGTGAACCCAGAGCCCTCAGTCGGCGTTGTCCCGGCCGCCACACCCACGCGCGCTGTGAGTCCTGGGGGGGTGACTTTTCTTCCGACTTACACTCCGATTTTGGTTCGTCCGACCGCGCGGCCCACCAACACGCCGCGGCCCCGAGCGACTCCGACCATGCAACCGCGGTTGCGGGGCGAGGCGGGGGACGCCTGGGCAGATGCCGGCTGGACGGTACAGGTCACCGCCACCACCGATGTGACCGAGGCGCGTGCCTTGGTGCAGCGGTTACGGGCTCGCGGCTATGATGCGTACTTGGTGCAGGCTCCAAGCCGCGAAGGTGCCACCTGGTATCGGGTGCGTGTGGGTCGTTTCGCTTCGCGAGAAGAGGCACGGCAATGGGAGGCGCGCCTCAAGGGCGAACTCGGGCTCTCCGGAGCATTTATCACGCCGCGCTGAGGAAGGAGCCGATGTTCGAGCCAGATTATGCCGAGTTTTGCTCCCTTGCGGCAAAAGGGAATCGAGTTGCCGTCATCCGCGAGATTCTTGCCGACCTCGAGACCCCGGTGTCGGCATTCCTCAAACTGGATAAGGGCGGAGATGCCTTCTTGTTCGAAAGCGTCGAGGGACCAGAAAAGTGGGGGCGCTTTAGTTTTCTCGGCATTGAGCCGGCTGCGGTGCTCAGTGCAAAAGGAACGCAAACCACTCTGACATTCCGGGGCGAAGAGCCGCGGGTGATCGTAGGCGAGAATCCATTAAACGAGGCCCGGCGGGTTCTCAGGCAGTTGCAGACGGTATCGTCCCGCCCGCTCCCGAGGTTCGACGGGGGGTGGGTAGGCTACCTTGGCTATGATCTTGTGCGGCACTTCGAACGCCTGCCGTCTCCACCTCGGGACGACCTGCACTTACCCGACGTGTACTTGATGCTCGTCGATACCTTCTTGGTCTTCGACAACCTGAAGCACACGATCACTGCCGTAACTTATGCACCGACGGAAGGGCAAGCCCTCGATCAGAGCTACGCGGATGCATGTCGGCGCTTGCAGGGTTTGGTGGAGAGGCTGCGCCGCTCGGTGGACGCCCCGATCGAGTTTGGCGCAATGGAGCATTCGGCCGAGCTGCCTCGTGCCAACGTTTCCCGAGAACAGTACGAGGCCATGGTGCGCAAAGCGAATGACTACATCGTCGCGGGTGACATCATTCAGGTCGTGCTAGCTCAGCGCTTCGAGGGCGAGCTCCGCAGCGACCCGTTCCAGGTGTACCGCTGCTTGCGGAAGATCAACCCGGCACCGTACATGTTCTTCTTGCGCACGGGCGAAGCCACACTGGTGGGTTCTTCGCCGGAGGTCATGGTGCGCTTGGAAGGGCGGGAGGTGACCGTTCGCCCAATTGCCGGAACGCGCCCGCGAGGCACCGACGAGGTGTCGGACCGGGAGCTGGAAAACGAACTTCGCCAAGATGCGAAGGAGATCGCCGAACACATTATGCTGGTCGACCTCGGGCGCAACGACGTCGGCCGCGTGGCGGAGGTGGGGTCCGTCGAAGTGACCGAGTGCATGGTGGTGGAACGTTACTCCCACGTTATGCACTTGGTTTCCAACGTGCGCGGCACGTTAAAGCGGGGACTCGACGCCTTCGATGCTCTCGCAGCCACATTTCCGGCGGGAACGCTTACCGGTGCACCGAAGATTCGAGCCATGGAAATCATCGACGAACTCGAACCTACGCAACGCGGCGTGTACGGGGGAGCCGTCGGCTATTTTGGTTTTTCCGGTAACATGGATACCTGCATCACCATCCGAACGATTTTGATCAACGGTGGGCGGTATTACGTCCAGGCTGGAGCTGGGATCGTGGCCGATTCGGTTCCTGAGCGCGAGCATCAGGAATGCGTAAACAAGGCGCGCGCTGCGTTGCAGGCCATTCGCCTGGCAGAGAGGCTCGGACGCGACTAAGTTCCGCTTCGCCGCGATGCTGTTGATGATCGACAATTACGATTCGTTTACCTACAACCTCGTGCAGTACTTTGGCGAGCTCGGGGCAGAGGTTCGCGTCGTACGCAACGATGCAGTAACCCTCGAAGAAATTGCTTCCTGGCGACCCGAGCAAATCGTGATCTCGCCGGGGCCTTGCACCCCCGCAGAAGCGGGGATCTCGGTGGCTGTGGTCCAGCATTTTGCCGGAAAGGTGCCTCTTCTGGGCGTGTGCTTGGGTCATCAGAGCATCGCTGTGGCTTTCGGGGGACGCGTGGTGCGAGCGCAACGCCTGATGCACGGTAAAACCTCGCAAATTTTTCACGACGGGAAAAGCATTTTCTTTGGGCTTCCCAACCCATTCACGGCGACGCGCTACCATTCTCTCCTGGTGGAAGAAGCTTCTTTGCCGTCGTGCCTCGAGGTGAGTGCTCGGACGGCGGAAGGCGAGATCATGGGATTGCGCCACCGGCACTACACGGTAGAGGGGGTGCAATTCCATCCCGAATCGATTTTGACCACGGCCGGTAAAGAATTGCTTCGCAACTTCTTGTCCCTGACGGCCTAAAACCACGATGTCTTCGCTGGTAAGCCACGCCCTGAGGACTCTGGTCGAGGGACAGCACCTCGAAGCAAGCGAAGCCGAAGCGCTGGTCCTCGAGATCATGAGCGGTGAGGTGAGCCCCGTACACCTGGCCGCCTTGTTGGTGGCGTGGCGCATGAAGGGAGAAACCATAGCCGAGCTTGTCGGTGCAGCGCGTGCGCTGCGGGCGCGTGCCGAGGCAATCCACCCCAACGTTCCGGTGGTCGACACCTGCGGTACCGGTGGCGACGGATCGAACTCCTTCAACATTTCCACGGCAGCAGCGCTGATTGCTGCAGCCGCTGGGGTGGCCGTAGCTAAGCATGGAAACCGCGCTGTGTCGGGAAAAGTGGGAGGGGCGGATATTCTGGAAGCTTTAGGCATGCGTATCGACCTGCCCCCGGAAAAAGTGCGGGCATGTATCGAGGCAACGGGGTTCGGATTTTTGTTTGCCCCACGATTTCATCCCGCTATGCGGCACGTTGCCGGGGTACGAAGGGAGCTTGGACTGCGCACGATCTTTAACCTGCTTGGTCCATTGGCGAATCCTGCCGGAGCAAAGCGACAGGTGGTCGGTGTGTTTGCCCCGAAGTGGCTTCAGCCCATGGCCGAGGCACTTGGCGAGCTTGGCGCGGAGCATGCCTTAGTCGTACACAGCGAGGATGGCCTGGATGAAATTTCCTTGTCGGCTCCAACCCGAGTGTGCGAGTGGCGAGAAGGCAAGGTGCGCGTGTGGCTCCTGGACCCGGCAGAACTGGGTTTCCCGCGCTACCCGAGAGAGGCGTTTGTTTGTCCTGACTTGCACACCGCCCTCGACCGCATGCGCGCGGTCTTGCGGGGGGAGCCAGGTCCCTGCACCGATGTCGCCAAGCTCAATGCTGCAGCAGCTCTGTATGTTGCGGGGCGGGTGACAACACTGGGCGAAGGGGTGTCGCTTGTCCACGACACGCTCAGTCGCGGGCTAGCAGGAGAGAAGTTGGCAGAAGTTGTGGCTTGGACCAATCGATGATCCTCGAACGTATTTTATCCGCCAAGCGGGCGGAACTGGAACAGGCGAAAAAGCAGGTCCCTTTGAGCGAGCTCGCTCAGATGCCGGGCTACCATGCCCCACGGCGCGATTTTGGGGCGGCCTTGCAGCGGCCGCGGGCAATCATTGCCGAAGTGAAAAAAGCTTCTCCCTCGAAGGGAGTCATTTCTGCGGATTTCGATCCCGTGGGCTTGGCTCGATCGTACGAAGCCGGAGGCGCAGCGGCGATTTCTGTTCTGACGGAAAGGCAGTTTTTCCTCGGAAGCTTGGAGCACTTACGTGCCATTCGCGAAGCAGTTACACTGCCGCTACTGCGCAAGGACTTTTTGTTCGACCCTTACCAGTTGCATGAAGCTAAGGCCTACGGTGCCGATGCCGTGTTACTGATCGTTCGGGCTCTCGACCCGGCGCTCCTGCGTGTACTCCTCGATGAGGCGAAAGAAATCCAGCTGGCAGCGTTGGTCGAGGTCCACAACGAACAAGAGATCGAAACAGCCTTGGGTTCTGGAGCACGACTCATCGGGGTGAATAACCGCGACCTGGCGACCTTCGCCACCTCCCTCGAAGTCACCGAGCGCCTCGCCGCCCATGCTAGCCGTGGTGGGGCGGTGGTCGTCGCGGAAAGTGGAATTGAAACCCCGGCAGACATCCGACGTTTGGAACAGGCGGGCGTGCGCGCGTTCTTAATTGGAGAGGCATTGGTGCGCGCGGGGAATCCCACCGCCAAGCTCGCGGAACTTTTGGGTGCGTAGGCCCGACCCAACGCATGGTTGTCGTAAAGATCTGTGGGATTACCACTTGCGAAGATGCAATCGCGGCGGCGCGTTCGGGCGCCGATTGGCTGGGGTTGAACTTTTGGCAGGGGAGCCCGCGCCACGTTACCAGAGAGAGAGCCCGAGAAATCGTGGCTGCCCTTCCTCCGCACATTCGCAAGGTCGGGGTTTTCGTGAACGCCACACGTGAGGAAGTGGAAAGCACGGCTGCCGAACTGGGGCTGGATCTGTTGCAGTTCCATGGGGACGAGCCCCCGGAGTATTGCCAGGGCTGGCGCTGGCCGGTGATCAAGGCCGTACGAGGGCACTCCAAAGGTGATTTGGAGGCTGCCTGTCTGTACCGAGTGGATTACTTCTTGGTGGATGCTCAGGTTCCGGGGCGCTACGGTGGCACGGGCCAGAGGGCGAACTGGGCTGCGGTTGCGCAGTGGGCGCCGGGACGACCCGTGATTCTTGCGGGTGGATTGAATCCAGAGAACGTAAGCGAGGCGATCCGCTTGGTGCGTCCGTTTGGTGTCGATGTCGCCAGTGGTGTGGAAACGAGTCCAGGGGCCAAGGATCCTGGGGCCATGAGGAGGTTTGTTCAGAATGCAAAGTCTGCCTGACCGACATGGTCATTTTGGAATTTTCGGCGGGCGTTACGTCGCGGAAACCCTGATGCCTGCCTTGATCGAGCTCGAGAGAGCGTACCGGCAAATTTCCCGTGACCGCAGCTTTCGCCAAGAGCTTCAGGGCTACCTTCGCGATTACGCGGGGCGCGAGACTCCTTTGTATTTTGCGCAGCGGCTGACCGCAAAGCTCGGGGGCGCAAAGATTTATCTCAAGCGAGAAGACCTGTGCCACACCGGTTCGCACAAGATCAACAACGCTCTCGGGCAAGCGCTTTTGGCGCGGCGCATGGGTAAGCAACGGCTGATTGCGGAAACCGGCGCCGGGCAACACGGTGTGGCTACGGCAACGGTAGCGGCCTTGCTTGGGTTTCCTTGCGAGGTGTTCATGGGCAGTGAAGATGTGCAGCGCCAATCCCTGAACGTGTTTCGCATGAAGCTGCTCGGTGCACAGGTGCGGCCGGTGTCTTCCGGCAGCGCAACGTTGAAGGATGCCATCAACGAAGCACTCCGCGACTGGGTGACGCACGTCGAAACGACGTACTACTTGGTGGGATCCACCATGTCTGCCCACCCATACCCGATGATCGTCCGCGACTTTCAATCGGTGATCGGCAAGGAGACGAAGCGACAAATTCTCCGCCGCGAGGGACGACTGCCCGATTACCTTGTCGCGTGTGTCGGCGGCGGTAGTAATGCCATGGGCTTGTTCTACCCATTTTTGGACAACCCCGAGGTGAGGCTGGTTGGCGTCGAAGGCGGAGGCAAGGGGCTCGACACCGGCGAACATGCGGCGTCGATTAGTGCCGGAACCATCGGCATCCTGCACGGGAAAAAAACCTACATCTTGCAGGACGAGATGGGCCAAATCCGTCCCGCGCATTCGATTTCCGCAGGGCTAGACTATCCGGGTGTCGGGCCAGAACACGCCTACCTACATTCCATCGGGCGAGCGCAGTATGTCGCGGTGACCGACGGGGAGGCGCTGGAGGCATTCCAACTTCTCTCCGAAAGCGAGGGCATTATCCCAGCATTAGAAAGTGCCCATGCCGTGGCCTATGCGGCAAAGCTGGCTCCAAAGCTCGGGCGTGATCGGATCGTTGTGGTGAACTTGTCGGGCCGTGGGGATAAGGATATGGCCACTGTGGCCAAGGCACTAGGGGTGACGTTGTGAGCGAGAAACCGCTTCGCGTTTTGGACAAAACCATGGCCTCGCCCAAAAAGAATCGAATCGACCGTGTGTTCGCGAGTTTGCGCGAACGGGGGGAGGTAGCGCTGATTCCGTTCCTCACCTTGGGCGATCCAAGCTTGGAAGGCACCTTGGATCTGTTGCACACAGTAGAGGAGGCTGGCGCCGACCTGATCGAACTGGGTGTGCCGTTCTCTGACCCAACTGCGGATGGGCCAGTGCTGCAACATTCGCTCGAGGTCGGTTTGCGTGCCGGAGCGAGCCTACCGCGGGCCCTGGAACTGGTGCAGGAGTTTCGCCGCAGCTCGGAGACGCCCATAGTCCTGTATGGCTATTACAATCCTATTTTCCGCTACGGGCTGGAAGCCTTTGCCCGCGACGCAGCCGCTGCCGGTGTCGATGGGTTGCTCGTGGTGGATTTGCCTCCCGACGAGGCGGAGGAGTTGTTGCAGTGGACACGGCCCGCTGGCGTGCATTTCGTGTGTTTGTTGGCGCCCACCAGCGGCCGAGAACGTGTCCGAGTCGTTTTGCGGCATGCCGCGGGTTTTATTTACTACGTGTCGGTGACCGGGGTCACTGGAGTGAAGCCCGTTCAGCCGTGGGAAGTGCGGCCGGTGATCTTGTCGCTAAGGCAGCAGACGGCGTTGCCCATTGGTGTGGGCTTCGGAATTTCGACGGCGGAACAAGCCGCGGCCGTAGCGGAGTTTGCGGATGCAGTGGTGGTCGGTAGCGCCATCATGCGACTCGTCGACCAACACCGCGATCAAAGCGATCTACCGGAGGTGGTTGCGCAATTCGTGCGCCGACTCAAACAGGGAACGATTGGCGTCAAGCGCCCGCCATCGGGGGCGGTGTGATTCCAAGCGAGAGCGTTCATGATCGCCGCAACGTACTCGGAGCTGCTCGACTGGTTGTACGGGCTAGAGGCCCGCAAAGGCATGGATTTCAAGCTCGAGCGAATCGAGCTGGTATTGCAGGAACTTGGCCGCCCGGAACGAAAGTACCCGATCGTTCACATTGCTGGCACCAACGGTAAAGGCTCTGTCGCGGCGATGCTTCACGCCATGGCCTGTGGAGCAGGGCTGGAGGCGGGCCTTTACACCTCTCCCCATCTCATCCGCTTTACCGAGCGCATTCGAGTTGGCAACGATGAGATCTCGCCGGAGGACGTGGTCAGGGGGGCACGTGAGGTTCACCGTGCGGCCACCTTACGTGGGATCGAGCTCACCTTTTTTGAATTCACCACCGTGCTGGCCTTTCAGTATTTTGCGCAGCGAAAAGTTCCCCTGGCGGTGATCGAGACGGGGCTCGGGGGCCGCCTCGATGCCACCAACGTAGTGCTGCCGCAAGTGTGCGTGATTACGAGTATTGGCTTTGATCACCAAGAATTCCTTGGCAACTCGCTCGCCTCGATTGCCTCGGAAAAGGCCGGGATCATCAAACATGGTGTTCCCGTAGTCGCGGGCGCGCTGCCGCCCGAGGCGAGGGCAGTGATCGACTCCCGTGCTCGGTCGCAAAACGCACCGGTGTGGTGGGCGCACAGTGACTTTACGTGGTGGGGAAATGATCAGTGTTGGTCGTTCCGCGGCCCTCGAGGAGAACTGGGCAACGTTCGGCTAGGGCTGCGTGGGGCTCATCAGTGCGAGAATGCCGCTGTTGCCCTAGCAACCGCACAGGTCCTCTCCGACGGCCTGAAGTGGTCGGAGGAAGTGTGGCGGTGGGGCTTGGAGAATGTGCGATGGCCGGGGCGGCTGGAAGTGTTGACGGAGAGGCCGTTGGTGATTCTCGACGGCGCGCACAACGTGGACGGCGTGCGGGCGCTGGTCGCAGCGCTGCCGCACTTATTAGGGCAGCGCCGCGTGCATTTGCTCTTCGGCGTCATGAGCGACAAGGACTGGCCGGCCATGGTCGACATTCTGGCTCCTTACGTGCAATCTGCGGTTGTGACCCGCCCTTGGCCTCAGCGGAGCGCAGACCCCGCGCGCCTGGCCGAGCGGTGGCGCGCTTGGGTACCCACGCGGATCGAAGACGACCCCGCGGTTGCCTTCGAGCAGATCGTGAATGCGCTTCGGGAGGACGAGGTCCTGTTGGTTGCTGGCTCCCTGTTTCTTGTCGGACAGGTGCGAGCGGCGTTCTTCCGTCACGAAGGCGGACGGGAGAGTACCTCGAGGATTGCCCGTGCCGACGTTTGATCGGTGGAGCCCGCTTGTTTTCCTCGGGCTGGTGGTCATCCCCGCTCTGACACTTTTTACCGTGCGTGCGGCGCACTCTTTGACGGGCGAGTTGCCGGCTGGCTTGCCGGTGCAAGTCGAGGCAGACACGTTAGCGTACGACCGCGACCGCGATGTGGTGACGGCCGAAGGACACGTGGTCGTGCGGTACGGGGAAATCGAAGTACGCGCCGCGCGCGTCGTTGTGGAACGCACCACTTCCGTGGTGCACGCAGAGGGCGACGTTCACGTCGACAGCCCTGAAGGCGTGCTTTTTGCCGATCGGGCCCGCATCGACCTAGAACAAGAAGTGGGCGAGTTAAAAGGTGCGGCGCTGCGTTCCCGGAAATTGCAGTACTCGTTGTGGGGAAGTTCGATCGAAAAGTTTGGTGGTCAGCGTTACCGCATCATCAATGGCCGTTTCACCACTTGTAACTGCGAAGAGGGTCGGCAGAGTTGGAGCATCACCGCCAAACACCTCGATGTTACGGTGGAGGGTTACGGCGTCGCACGAGGAGCAACGTTCAATGTCCTTGACGTTCCCGTCCTGTACCTGCCCCGCATTGCCTTCCCGGTACAGCGTGAACGACAAAGCGGCTTTTTGATGCCGCGTTTTGGTGCGTCGAACCAGCGCGGGTTTCAGACCGTGGTTCCGTTTTATTGGGCGATCGACCCCAGTCGCGAGGCAACGTTTGGGCTGGACCTGGAGACCGGAGCCCGCATAGGCCTGCTGGGAGAGTACAACTACCGAGCCAGTCTGGACGATCGAGGAACGGTAGCACTTTCCTATTTCAACGAGTTTTTGCGGGCGGACCGCGTGCGCGGGTCAACGATCGTCCCGCAAGACCGGTGGAGCGTCTTTACCGCCTTGGATCATCGTCTGGGGCAGTCCGCGCAACTCTACGCCGATGGGAAACTGGTCAGTGACGATCAGTTTTTTCGTGAAATCAACACGTACTCTTTTGAGCGCGGGCGTACGGTGTTGCTGCGAACCCTGCCTTATACCACTTCGCGTGTTGGTGGGATCTACGTCTTCCCTCGCTCTCTTTTGGCTTTTGATGCGGCCTATTTTCAGGACCTTACGGACCCGCTCGAGTCCCGGACTGTGCAGACGGTACCGCGCGTGTGGTGGGGTGGTCAGTTGCCGGTGCAAAGGTGGCTGCTCGCAGATTGGTCAGCAGAATGGGCCCAGTTCGAGCGGGGGCAGGGACCAGCGGGGGCGCGACTGCTGGCGCAGCCGCGGGTGGTTGCAACCGTGCCGCTCGCCCCTTGGGGGTATGGTTTGGCTTCTATCCGGTTTTGGCAGAATGCCTACGCGCTGCATCGCACAGAGCCGCTGGCCGCTCCCGGAGTTACCCGGAAATTGCCAGCTGCGTCGCATCGCGAACAGGTAGAGGTGCGGGTCGAAGCTGGAAGTACTCTGCAAAGAGTGTACGATTTTCCTTATTGGGGAATGGACCGCGTGAAGCATACCCTCGAGCCAGTGGCCCAGTACTACTACGTGCCGTCGGTGAGCCAGGAAAGTCTCCCGTTTTTCGACGCCTTGGATCGGGTGAACCGACGCAACGTTCTCGCGTTTGGGGTTGTCAGTCGGCTGATCGGTCGTTTTCCGTCGGTGGGCCGCCAAGATGGGAGTGCGACAGCAGGGGGAACGACGCGTGAACTAGCACGTGTGTCCCTGCTGCAGGCCTACGATGTGAGCCGAGTCGTTCAGCCGCTGACGGAGCGACTTTCGGAAAGTCACTTGTCCGACCTCGATATTTTAGGGCGGGTAAACCCGAGTCGGCTTCTGTCTTTCCGCTTCGCGGGTACGTTGGATACGAAGGCCACCGAGTTTAGTTCAACGAACGTGGGAGTGTTTCTCGAGGACCCACGCGAAGTTGACAGTGCGGCAGGGCGCCGATTGGGCACGCGCACGAGTATGGGGGTGGCTTACCGCTTATTGGCAAACAATGTGCTCCAGCAAATTGACGCCAACTTTGTGCTGCGGCTCACCGACTGGGCCGGGGTGTCGTATGCGACGCGCTACAACGTGCCCGCAAGTCGTTTTCTAGAAAATTACTTCGGCTTGCGTTTTGTCTCCCTTTGCGACTGTTGGTCTGTCGACGTGGCGCTGTCGAACCGTACCAACCCGAACGAGACAGAAGCGCGGCTACAGTTGACTTTGGTTGGTCTTTCGAGCGTTCGGCAAGCCTCGCGCGTTGCAGTTGCTCCCTAGAGCTGAGCGTAAAAAACCGTGTGGCTCCCCGGCGCAAACCTGTGGTTAATGGGCGAAGTGTCACCTACCATGTCGGGCTCGACCTCGACGTTTGCACTTTTCGGGGCATCGCTCGGACGTTTACAAGTCTGAGCTGCTTTGAGCCGGAGGTCGAGCGCTTCGCGAGTTGCTTACTTGACAGCCGCCGAAGCGCAAGTTCCGAGCAGGCGTCGGCACTCCGCACTTGCCCATTCGCAACATCGGAACGGTCCAGGTCGGGTCGTTTCAGAGGGACTGCAATCCGCCCTGATCCCGCAAGTCACCGCACCCGGTGCCTTTTTACTAGCTACCCGCGCAGGCGATCTGCTCACGCTTCGAGCCAAAGAAGGCCGCGAAGGACACCGCTGCGCAAGCGGAGGCGTGTCCTGCTTCACAGGTTTCGCGTTTGCGACGGAAAGTGATGCACCGTGAGCAAGTCGCGGAAGAAGGGAACCGAGGCGCTCGCGTTGCCAACCAACAGTTCCGAAGTCGCATTTCGTGCGATGGTCCCTTGTGCCTTGCAGTTAACGTGTTTCCCGAGTTGCACGCAACGCACGGATCGAGTCCAAGGGGCCCAATTAAAAGCTGCTCGGCAGTACGATAACGTCTCCTTGCAGGGCCCCGCCGATGAAATGTGGCTTTAGGGCGGTGCTTTGGCCGTTCCCAAGGGACTCTTCGGCGATCAAAATCACCCCGGTTCCTACCCCCACCGAGCGCGTAGGCACCGGACGGATTCGAGTCTGGCCTACGATGGTCCCTTGCATGGCAAAATGAAAAACGGAACGAGTTGGATCGGGCCGACTATCGACCCAGGTAAGGGGCAGGTCAGCAAAGCACGTCACTTGGAGACTGGCCGAAAGCCGCTGTTCGAACTCATTGAAGGTATCGAACGCCAGGCTTGTCGTGGTAGGGACGGCGCGGTCGAAGTCAGCACTGCAAGGCACGAACGTGACCGTGGTACTTACGGGGCTGCCGGTGACGGGGTCTGGTGCTTGGTCGTAATAGTGGTTCAGCAACAAAATCCGCGGGCAAGCGCTGTACTCTCGATCATCCAACGCAAGAACGGTATCGCGATTGTTTCCACCCATCGAGCGCAGGGTGAACGCAGGGTATTTGCGCAGTGAGCCGCCGGCACGGTCGATCACGGTTGCTTCACCCGTGAGCGCATTCTTGGAGCTAGGCACCTCGCCTTCGTCAATGACGACGCAACGGAGTTCTCCCAGAAACCCTTGTGCGAGCGGGGGAACAAGCCCGGGGTGAAGGTCTTCTGGCCGGCCATCCGAAGGACGAGGCCCGAGGCCGGTGCTCGCAACCCAAACTGTGGGCTGCTGGCGAGTGAGGGAGATTTGGAAGTCGACCACCTGCCAAAGGGGCTCACCGGTATTGGGATTTGGTGCGGCATTCACGTACAAACAGAGCAAAGAGATTCTCACACCAGTTGTGTTGGTGAGCTGAATAATCGTGTCACGATTGGCATCGTGGACGACCTTGGGAAACCACACAATTGCCCCAGGCTGGTCCGTGCTGATTTCCGCTTGTGTGACGGCGCCCAAGGAAAGGCAAGCGAGGGCAGCAACGCAAAAGACAACGGTACTTTGAGCACGGATCTTTGGCGTGGCGCTTAGCATGGGGCACTCCTAGCGAACTTTGGGGAGAGAACGAAGCCCAGGGAAGCCGGCAGATCAACTTGACGGGCGACGGCAGTCGCCTTCGCGGACGCTGAAAACAGCAAACAAAAAGGGCAGAAGCACAGTGCTTCTGCCCTTCGAACCCACAGGAACGCCGTGACTTACTGATTCGGGCTCAAGAAAATGAAGTCGGAACGATCGCGACTACCAGTAAAGTGGACATTCTCTGCGCTACTGTTGACGGCGCCCTCCCTACCCCCGGCCAAGAAGCGCTCTGCGACGACCATAATGCCATTCGCACGGTCGGCCTGCTGAACGGACCGAATTCGGGTCTGCCCACTCAATGTGCCCTGGACCCCCACGCTAAAGATGGAAAACGCGTTATCCGCTCCACCGGGTCGCGTGTCGATGTCCGACAGTTGGACTTCGCGGAAGCAGGTAAACCGTGTCGAACTCGAGAACCGCTGTTCGAACTCGTTGAAGATCAAGAACTGCAGTGTTGCCCCACCGAGGTTGTTTTCCTGGAGCAGGAAGTCCTCACTACATGGCACCACGGTGATGTCCGTCGTCGCTGTTCGCGACACTCCCGGACTGCCTCCAGAGAAATGCGACTGGATCACGGCACCGTCGAAGAAATGGTTCAAAATCCAAACGTTCGGGCAACCGTCGTACTCCGCGTCTGGGCCACCGAGAACCAGGGTGTCGTCTTGGTTGTTCACAGTGGTCGACTTCAGAGTGATGGCATTGTACTTCCGCGCGTCCACGTCAGGCGCATCAGCGGGCAGTGCAGATACGATAGTCGCGTGGCCGGCTAGGTCACCCGCGGCATTGTTGGCGGGGTTGAAGCCAATGGTTGGCCGGTAATCCTCAGGGTTGACCTGAATACACTTAAGCTCGCCGATAAACGGATCCTCCGGCACCGGTGGGATAGATGAGTCGGCATTGGTTTGACCACCAGGGCCCTGGTTACCGCCAGTAAGTGGAAAGACGGTCAAGCCATCGGCCGCACTGAACGAAATGGGTTGTCTTTTCGTAAGTCGGAAGCGGAAATCGGTTTCCGTCCAACCCTCCAAACAGCGACCTCCTTCGGGGCAACGGCTGGACGCTGTTTCTGGGGTGCAGGCTACGTCGGGTGCGTTGCTACAATGCCCCGTCGCGTTGACCCAGTAACAGCGCGCAGCAATGATGGAATTTGAGGTGTTCGTAATCTGAATTTCCGTATCTGTCGGGCGGCCGAACAGTACGCCACTCGTATCCACCACTACCTTCGGGAACACCAAAATCGCCCCCGAACTGTCGGAGCCAATCGTGGCGCCCGCGATCCCCGGGATCCACAAGCTTGCTACGCCAAGGGCCAAACCCCACAGCGCCCTGCTGAGCTTTTTTGCCGTCATGGTGCTCATCACGTCGTCTCCTTTCCTCACCACCTGCTGATGGCCCTTCATGACGCTCTACTCGACCGGCACCGAGATTACGTCGGTCGCATTGGGCGAGGGCAGCGGGTCGTCATTCTCACCCTGTGTCGCGCCATCGTATCGGTTTCCTTGGACGTACGGATTGTACGCTGCCCACGCAGTTACGTTCGGAACGGACGTCCAACGCAGCTCTTCGGCGACCATCAGCACACCGCCTTGTCCGGGTACGGGCCGGAAGCGCGTGTGTCGAGTGGTCGACCCGCCGAGCGCCCCCGGGGTGAATGCTGCCGACAGTTGCCCCAAGGGTGCTGTCATCCAGCAATTTACGGAAAAGCTACCGCTTAACCGAGCTTCAAATTCATCCCACGTGAGAAATTGCAACGTAACCGTCGTGGTCCGCCCGTTCTCGAAATCTTGGGTGCAAGGAACCACAGTCAAGAACGTTTCCACCGGGCAGTTATTTCCAGCGCACAACCCAACGGGCCCGAGAGAAGTTGCGGAAGAAAGAGAAAGCTGTGGGGTACCATGAGCAAAGTGATTCAGAATGGTTGTGTCCGGACAGGCTGCGTACTCGCCACCAGGGTTGGCGTCGGTCAGTGTGAGTTCCAGGTCCGCTCCTGGCAGCACTTGCGTATTTGCCGGCAGGGCAATGGCATTGTAGGTCGCCACATCGCCATCGTTTCGCTGGATGGTTGCTTCGCCTTTCAGTCGGTTTCCTGGCCAGGGTTGCCCGGTTTCATCCACTTGCACGCACTTAAGTTCGCCTCTGAAACCGGTCGGCACCGGGGGGATTAAGCCGGGGTCAAAGCCCGAGCCGTAGGCACCAAACGGACTGGTGTGATCCACACGCCGCCCTGCGCTCGCGACCCACATGGTGGGTTGTTGCCTTGTCAAAACTAGCTCGAAGTCGGTCACCGACCAAAGCGGTGGGTTGGTCGGCCCAGGTGGCAGATTCGGGTTTACCGGAGCGCCATTCACGTAAAAACAATGTACGAAGGCTAAGCTGTTGCCTGTGTTGGAAAGCTGAATGATGGTATCCCGCGTGCCATCCCAAACGACCTTGGGGTATACCACCACAGAGCCGCTGATTTCTGTCGTGACACTCCGAATTTCTTGGCTGAGCCCTGTGCTAGCCCAGGCAAGTAGGCCAAGAGCGGAAAGCCCCAGCGTCCTCAAGCCCCAAAACCGCTTCTTCTGCATCCGCTTTCTCCTTTCTTCGCCGGACAAGAACCGCAACTCCAAGCTCGTGTCGGCTGGTTCGAGCCAAGCAAGCTTCGAGACTACCACGTCCCCGTTTTCCGGCACCAACGAGCCGCACTACGCAAGCCCCGCCCAAATACTGCAACCCCCTATCCTTGTCAAGCTGAAAAGCCGCTGGACGCCTTGTCTTTCCATGCCGAAACGCGCATCTGCCCTACGCTTGACCACGGTAGAAGCGTTTGGTATGAGCGCGGCCACTCTCGGATAAGGATAAGGGCGCAAGTTGCCCTGAGGTGGAAATGACGAGCCGCTGGGAGGGGGCGGCAACCCCGGGGGGAGTGAGGAGCAGGTAGATGAGGAAAGTGGATTGGTTTTTGTCTGTTGCGTGCGGCATGTCGCTGACGATCTTTCTAGCAGGTTGTCCGGCTCGAAAACCTACGGCCGTGAAGGAAGTCCCTCGGGTCACCGGAAAGATCCCCCAGTACACCCCAGCTCGAGCCGGGTTACCGATGACGAAGATCTGGAAGAGCCAAATTGCCTTCGGGGATATCAATAACGACGGCTTTGCCGACCTGGGTGCTGTATCCCGGCTGGCTGATGGACCGTGGATTTGGGCAGGCGACGGCAAGGGAGGATGGACCGACGCGTCTTCCGGCCTTCCGCGAGAGTCCTTTTGTGGTGGGGGGATGGATTTTGGCGACGTGAATCGCGACGGAAAAATCGATGTCGCGATTGCGGACCACTGCAAGGGCGTTTTTGTTTTCCTGGGCGATGGTGCGGGGCGGTGGGTGTCGGCCTCGGCTGGCTTACCGACCGTGGGATGCGAAGACGTGGCTTTTGGGGACTTCAACAAAGATGGCTGCCTCGACCTGGTCACCGTAGCTGCCTCGGAGGAAGGAGTGAGAGCGTTTACGGGCAACTGCAAAGGCGTGTGGCGCGAAAGTTCTACCGGCCTTGCGCAAAGTGAATGGGGTAACTCCGTCACGGTGGCAGACATGAATGGCGACGGTAACCCCGACGTAGTGGCTGCCTATGCGGCGGGCCCGCGCGTGTGGTTGGGCGACGGGAAGGGCAATTGGCAGGAAGCCTCGGCTGGCATGCCGGCCCCCGAGGTCCACGGCCTGTACTGGGGTATCGCGGTTGGAGATATCAATGGCGACGGACGCTTGGATGTGGTGGCTACGGACCAGTCCCGCGGGCCCCAGGTCTTTTTGCAAACGGAGGCGGGTGGCTACGTGGCCACCGATTCCCGGCAGTGCATCGGAGGTGCGAACGACGGACTTTTTTGCATGTCATCTGCTGATTGCCCCGGAGGCTCGTGCGCCACGCACGTATGCAAGGGTGTGTGCGTGAAAGGTGCACGCGGGAATTCTTGCTTTACCGACGATGACTGCGAAGATCCGAGCCCCCCGCGCCCTGGCCGGGAACCCGAGGAACCGAAGTGCGACTTACCGAAGAATGTGGGTCAGCAGTGCAACGCCGAAGGCAACCCGGCCCAATGTGTGCCCGGAGTTTGCGCGCCCGTTCAAAATGGCCATGGCTTACCTCTCATGAACGCTTTGGGGGTGGCCGTCGGAGATCTGAACAACGACGGTAAGGCGGACCTTGTGGTCGCGGGCAAAACGAACACCCGAGAAATAGGCGGGGTGTACGGAGTGTTTGCCTTTCTGGGTGATGGCAAAGGGAACTTTACGTTGATTCCTGCCTCGGCAGGGCTGCCACACGATGGCCGCGAACGCACGTGGGGAGTGGGCCTAGCGGACATCGACCGTGACGGCGTGCTCGACATCGGAGTTGCTTTCGGGGACGTGTTGCCGCCCTCGTTCCGCTCGGGTGACTTGAGGCCAAAGGCAACGAAGAAGCAGCCAAAGGAACGGGGCTGGTTCTCTCGCTTGTTTGGGGGCAAGGCCTCTGACCAGTCGCAGTCACCAACCGCGTCGACTTCCGAGGCCCCGAAGCCACCGGAGCGGGGTCATTTCGGCTCGATTGAAGTTTGGCGCGGCTCGCTACCTTAAACTACGGCGTCCGCGCTAGTTCTGTTCGGATCGAATGAGGGCTTTCGGCTCGAGCTGAAAGCCCTCGTCGTTTGCGTACTATGGCCGTGGCCCGGCATTGCACCGGCGCGGGCGTGTGAGATGATCCAGGGGTCATGAAGCGACTGTGGCCTTACTTGCGTCGTTACCGGGGACGCTACGCTTTGGGGGCGGCCGCATTGCTTCTGACGGCGACCATGGCGATGTCCGTTCCCTATCTCTTGAAGCGCGCGGTAGACGCCGCTGCCGTGGGGGCTGGGCGGGACGTGGCGGAGTTTGCCCTTCTTGTCGTTATTGTCGCCGCCGGGCAAGCCATCGTGCGCACGGCTTCTCGGGCGCTTGTATTCAACGTCGGTCGCGATGTGGAGTACGATTTGCGCAACGACCTTTTCGCTCACTTGCTGCGCTTGCCAGTGGCTTACTACCGCCGCAATCCCACCGGCGACATTATGTCGCGGTTGGTAAATGACATCACTGCAGTACGCATGGTGCTTGGCCCGGGTGTGCTGAACCTGATCAACACGCCCCTGTACTACGCGTACGGGCTGGCGATCATGTGTCACTTAAACACACGCCTCACATTGCTGGCGCTGGCACCGTACCCGATTTTGCTCGTCGGTGTGAAGATTTTGAGCCGGCGATTGATGGAGGGCACCCTACGCGTCCAAGAGGGTCTCGCTGGGCTTGCCGCGTTGGTTCAAGAAAACGTTAGTGGCGCTCACGTCGTGAGGGCACATGCTGCGGAACAAGTGGAGATCCAGCGCTTCCGTAAGGCCAACGATGCCTTCCAAGCCGCGAGTGTCGAACTTGCGCGCGTCCGAGGTCGGCTCTTTCCCCTGATGCGTCTGGCCGCGGGGACCGGTTCCTTGGTGGTCCTGTGGTACGGAGGGCATTTAGTCATTCGCCAACAACTCACCGTGGGCGACTTAGTGGCATTTCTTGGATACCTGAACTTGTTAGCTTGGCCCACTATGGCCCTCGGCTGGATTTTGTCGGTGTTCCAGCGCGGGCGGGCGGCCATGCAAAGGCTGGAAGAAGTTTTGTCCCTCGAGCCTGCGATTGCCGAGCCAAGCGAGCCGGTTAGGGTCGAGCACGTCCGCGGAGAGATCGAGTTTCGCAACGTTACCTTTGCCTACCCCGGACGGGAAAATGCACCGGCGCTCCGCGATGTTACGTTTCGGATCCCACCGCGGTCATTGGTTGCCGTTGTCGGACGCACTGGAGCAGGGAAAAGTACCCTGGCTGCGCTGTTGCCTCGGCTGTGGGACCCTAGCGCGGGTCGCGTGTTTCTCGATGGAGTCGACTTGCGTGCGTGGTCGTTAGCCGCACTTAGGCGGGCGATTTGTGTTGTTCCCCAGGACCCATTTTTGTTCTCTGCAACTCTACGGGAAAACATCGCGTTTGGGGCGGAGGAACCGAGCGACGAGGAGATTCTGCGTGCGGTTCATTTGGCTGGTTTAGAGGCAGACGTGGAACGCCTTCCTCGAGGGCTCGACACGTTGGTGGGGGAACGGGGAGTGTTGCTTTCGGGGGGCCAAAAACAGCGGGTGACGTTGGCTCGGGCACTGCTTTCGGCCGCGCCTGTTGTGGTCTTGGATGATCCACTGTCCAGCGTCGATGCGGAAACCGAGCGCAACATTTTGGAACGCTTGCTGCCCTTCTTACGCAGCAGAACGACTTTGCTGATTTCGCACCGAATCTCCACGGTGCGTTATGCCGATTTGATCCTTGTACTCGAACGGGGGCGGGTTGCCGAAGTTGGCCGCCACGAGGAGCTGCTCGCCCGGCAGGGGCTGTACGCTGCTTTGTTTCGCCAACAAGAGCTGGAGGAGGAACTGGCAGCCTTATGAAGCTGCTCTCGTGGTTGGCATCGTGGCGAAAGCAGGAGCAAGCAGCCTCAGAGGGCCAAGAGCCCACCTACGACGTCCGTTTACTTCTGCGTTTGTGGGCGTTCATCCGTCCCCACCGGTGGTGGTTTGTCGGTGCCATGCTCACCCTGCCCGTGGCTACCGCGTTTTCTTTGTTGCAGCCGTATTTGCTCAAGGTGAGTATCGATCGATACGTGACGGCTGGTGTAGAAGGCGGGCTCTTGCGCATGGGCATGGCGTACCTGGGCGCGCTGGTGGCTGAAGCCCTGTTTCTTTACCTCGAGTACTACTTCACCATGGTCTTGGCGCAAAAGAGCCTAGGCGACTTGCGCTTGCGCCTCTTCGAACGTTTACAAGCACTGGATATCCGGTACTTCGAGCGAAACCCCGTAGGCCGGGTGGTCACGCGGCTGACGACCGACATCGATGTCATCAACGAGGCGTTCTCGGCAGGGGTGATGACGTTGGTGACGGACTTTCTCACCCTCCTCGGGATCGTGGCCATCCTTGTTTGGATCGATTGGCGGTTGGCCCTCGTGAGCTTAGCTAGTGTACCGGTATTGGTGGCGGTGGTGGATTTTTTTCGGATCCGGGCCCGCAAAAGCTACCGGATGATTCGGGAGCGGGTGGCACGTTTGAATGCCTACCTGCAAGAGGCCGTAACCGGAATGGCCGTGGTGCAACTGTTTGCACGAGAAAGCTTCGTTGGGCGAGAGTTCGACGAACGCAACCGCGCCCATCGCGATGCGAACCATTGGGCCAACATCTACGAAGCGGCGCTGTTTTCCTTGATCGAGGCGGTGGCAAGCATCTCGTTTGCCGCAATCGTTTGGTACGGTGGCGGCGAGGTCATTCGTGGCGTGCTCGCGTTTGGCACTTTGGTGGCTTTCATCGAATACGTGCAGCGCTTTTTCGCCCCGATTCGAGATTTTTCGAGCAAATACGCGGTGATGCAGTCTGCCATGTCGGCTGCAGAGCGTGTATTCGAATTGCTGGAAACACCGATCGCACAACCGCAGCGTGCCCGTGCTGTGCGACCAGCCGTACGGAGGGGTTTGGTGGAATTCCAAAACGTTTGGTTCGCCTACCGGGAAAAGGAGTGGGTGCTGCGGGACGTTTCTTTTAAGGTCGAGCCAGGCGAGCGATTGGCCATCGTTGGCGCCACGGGGTCAGGAAAGAGTACGGTGGTGAAACTGTTGCAGCGGTTTTACGACCCCGCTCAGGGCGCGGTACTGATCGATGGGGTAGACGCGCGCGACTGGGATGTGCACGCCCTTCGCAAGTACGTGGGAGTTGTAAGCCAAGACGTGTTTTTATTCTCAGGCACCGTGGCGGAAAACATTGCATTGGGGCAGCCTCAACTTGCGCGGGAGCAACTCGAACACCTTGCTCGCGCCGTACATGCCGACACGTTTATTCGCAAACTCCCGCGGGGATTCGAAGAGCTGGTGGGTGAGCGGGGCGCCAACCTGTCGTCGGGGCAGCGGCAGCTTTTGGCCTACGCGCGGGCACTTGCGCAAAATCCGGGAATTCTCGTTTTGGATGAAGCGACCTCGGCTATCGATCCCCAAACCGAAGCACTGGTCGAAGATGCCGTTCAAACCCTCATCCGCGGGCGCACCGTGATCGTGATCGCTCACCGGTTGGCGACCGTGGAGAGCGCTGACCGCATCCTTGTCCTGCACCGCGGCGAAATCCGCGAACAGGGCACCCATCAGGACCTGCTCCGACGCGGGGGCCTTTACGCGCGGCTTTACGAGTTACAGCGAGCCGCTACCGCTCTCGATTC